>JAQBPY010000210.1 GCA_028287285.1 Gemmatimonadota bacterium | reverse complement strand
CGCATCGGCGGTGGCGATCTTCCCACCGTCACAGTCGATCCCAAGAACGAGAACGTCGTCTACAGCGCGAGCACCGTGATGTGGCGGACGGAAGATGGCGGCGTCACGTGGACCGCCGTGCGCGGCGCACCCGGTGGCGACGACTATCAGCGTGTGTGGGTGAATCCGAATGACACGAACATCCTGCTCGTCGTTGCCGATCAGGGCGGCGTCATCTCGGGGAATCGTGGCGTGTCGTGGAGCAACTGGTACACGCAGCCGACGGCGGCGATGTACCACGTGTCGACCGACAATGGCTACCCGTACATGGTGTGCGGCGGCCAGCAGGATTCGGGATCGGCGTGCGTGCAGAGTCGTTCCGACGACGGCCGCATCACATTCCATGATTGGCATCCCGTCAACATCCAGGAGTACGGCATCGCCGCGCCGGACCCCAAGGATCCCGACATGGTCTTCGGCAGCGCGCGGAATGGCGTGTCGCTTTACAACCGGAAGACCGGGCAGACCACGCAGGTCGGCCCCGACATGACGGTGAAAGGTCCGAAGGGCGAGGCGTTCAATCGCAACGTGCGCACGATGCCGATCATGTGGTCGCCGCTCGATGCGAACACGTTGTACTACGTGTCGAACGCCGTGTGGAAGACCACCGACCGCGGCACCAGCTGGACCCGCGTCAGTCCCGACCTCGCTCGGCAGACATGGGCGGTGCCGACCAACGCCGGCAAGTACGCGTCTGGCGTGACTCCCGCACCGCTCGGCACCATCACTGGCTTCTCGCCGTCGCCCGTGACGAAGGGCGTGCTGTGGGCTGGGACTGACGACGGCAACATACAGATGACGTCCAACGCTGGCGCGACATGGACCAATGTGACGCCGAGTGCGATCAAGCCGTGGAGTCGTGTGTTCAATGTGGAGGCGGGTCACTTCGACGCAGGCACTGCGTACGCGGCGGTGAACACCATGCGTGTGGACGACCTCAATCCGCATCTCTGGCGCACGCGTGATGGCGGGAAGTCGTGGACCGAGATCAACAACGGCATCACGTCAGGTCAGGCGACGAGCGCCATTCGTGAGGATCCCAAGGTGAAGGGGCTGTTGTATGCCGGCACGGAGACGCAGGTGTGGGTCTCGACCGACGACGGCGACCATTGGGAATCGCTGCGGCGGAACATGCCCGCGATCTCAATTCGCGACCTCCAACTGAAGGATGACGAATCGTGTCTGTGCTCGGATCTCATCGCAGGGACGCATGGTCGCGGCTTCTGGATTCTTGATGATGTGACTCCGCTGCGCGCTGTCGCCGCTATTCGTGCAGCAGCGTCGTCGAACTCCGCGTATCTCGTGAAGCCCGCGACCGCCGTGCGCACGAGATTCGCCACCAACGAGCCGACGCCGTGGCCGCCCGAGCTGCCGGCGGGTGAGAATCCGCCGCCGGGTGCGAGTATCGACTATTACCTGCCGTCGGGCGTTGGTTCTGCCAAGCTCGAGATCGTGGACAAGGCGGGTCGCGTGGTGCGGACGTACACGAGCGCCGAGAAGGCGCCGAGTCCGGATGCGGGGGTCGATCCGGTGGCGTACAACAAGGTGTGTCAGCAGAACCCCAATGCACCTCATTGTGCGTTTCCGCTGTACTGGGCTGCGCCGACGGAGGTGTTGTCGGGTGCGGCAGGGATGCATCGGTTCCAATGGGACATGCATCTCGAGCCGATCGTCGCTCCGGGTGCTGCGCCGGGTGAGCCGGCGGAAGGGGCGGTGCCGCATCGGACGTATCCGGCTGTGAATGCGCCGTGGGCGGCTGCTGGTTCCTACACCGTTCGGCTTACGGCGGATGGGAAGTCATTCAGTCAGCCGTTGACGGTGAAGGTGGATCCGCGGGTGAAGACGCCGGCGCCGGTGTTGGCGAAGTTGGCGTCGCTGACACAGGAGTTGTATGACGGGGCGAAGGCGGCGCATCTCGCGTATCTCGATGCGCGGGCGAAGTCGGATCAGATCGGAGCTTCTAATCCTGCTCTGAAGGCGCGGATTGATTCGATCGCGCCGCCGCCGGTGCAGCGTGGGGGGCGCGGTGGTGGCGGAGGGGGTGGTGGTGGTGGTGGGTTCGGGCGCGGTGGTGTGCCCGCAGGGCCGCCTACTCTCGAGAGCGTGAGTCAGGCCATGCTCGCTGCGGCGATGTCGATGCAGGCAGCTGATGTCGCGCCGACCGCGCGGCAGCTTGAGGTGGCGGCGAAAGCACGTGCGCAGTATCGCGATGTGATGGCACGGTGGGCGCCCTTTAGCGGGAAGTAACCACAACTTCCGACGTTGATATAGCTAACGTGGCGTGTTTCACCCTTTTTCTCGTGACACAATGGCAACTAGCGTTTTTCTGAGCCACTCCGCATCAGATATAGATCTGGTGCGCAAAGTGGAACGGCATGCAGAGCCCCTCGACGTACAGACATACGTATTTGAAGACGATGCTCAACCTGGTGTTCCCATAGCCGCGAAGCTCCAAGAGAGAATTCGCACTTCCGATGCGGTTATCGTTCTACTCACGAAGGCGAGCCAGCACCGTCCGAGTGTTCACGCTGAGATCGGAATCGCCCGAGCTCTTGGTAAGCCAATTATTCCCGTGATTGAGGTTGGCGTGGATCCTTTACAATTCGTGTTCCTCCAGGGAATGGAATGGATCGCGCTCGATCTAGCCAAGCTCGACGAGGCTCTTCTCGCCATCCAGCGAGTACTTAAGCGCATCACCGACGCCGCAAAGGACAATGCCCAGACGATTGCTGCCGTCATTCTCATTGTAGCGGCCATATTTCTGATTGCATCTACGATGAAGAGGGCGGGCTGACCGAACCTAGTGTATTACTTCGCCACTTGCGCTTCCGGACTTCGATCCGGGCAGGTTTCCCCAACTGCTACACCTGCGCGCGTTGATAGTGCGCCATAGCGCCCGCGCGCCCCCCGCGTGACCCACCCGCTCGATTGCATGGCCTTGCACCCCCGACATCCTGCCGTGGGTCCGCGGTGCAATACGACCACCGCCGGTAGCCCCGTGCCCAGATCTACCGAAGCTTGGTTCGGCAGGTTCAAGGCGTCTCGACCGCCCTCCAACTGCATCATCATGGCCATGACGAGCGCCGCTGACGCTGTTGAGAGAAAGGGAAGCGACGCCACCGGCACCTTCACTTCCTGCTGGTCCACTACTGACGGCAGCTCTCCCATTGCGCATGGGCCGCGGAACGCTGCCTCTGGCCGCGGCATTCTACACATCGTGCAGTCTTCGACGCGCGGAATGTGCCTTCCCGCGCCGAATCCCCAGCCACTCGTTGTCGTTCCCTGGAGGACGACGGGCGGCAATTGAAACGGAACGCTCGCCCAGGCGCCGTCTTCATTTGTGAGACTGATCCATGCGTCGAACGGCGTCTCACCGAACGTGTGTGCGTGATCGCGCCAAATGCCATCGATAGACGACACGCTAAGATACGAATGTGCCGACAACCAACGCTTCGCGACCGCAGTCTTTGACGCCCCTTCGAACGCATCTAGAACGGTGAAGAGGGGCGAACGATTTAGGTTCGTTCCGTCCACAGCGTCGCGATCGAAGAGGGTGAGGTTTCCGGTCAACCGCATCATGCCCATCAGGTAGGCGAGAGCTGAGCCAATCGCACCAACGCCTGCGAGCAAGAGGCGTCCCACATCTAGCGTCCCCGGCACGGGGCGCGCCACCACTGAGTGCCATGCATTCGTGTCGAGAACAAGCTCCGAGCACCACGTATCCCATGCGAACGTCTTCATCCACTTCGAGGGCTCGTGCCCGATAGCGCGCTTGAACAGATCACTTGCGCCTACCGCACCCGCTAGCGCAGCCGCCGCAACCGTGGCCTCATCGGCCAAGGCCAGGTGCGCAGGATGATCGAGGCGTGCTCCCAGAGCGGTCCACGAAACAGCGTGAACTTGAAAGTCGTCCTCGTCTGCCTCGGGCGTACCAGCACGGTAGGGACCCACGAACAATCGTAGCGGCTTAATGCCAGCGGCACACGGCGTTGCATCGAAGAAGGGATCGGCCGTGCGCATCTCCGACTCGATTCGCTCCACAAGCGTACCACACCCGTCGTGTCGAAGTGTTTCGTGAAGTTGCGCTCGCACCGGCGCCACAACCCTGACGCGGCGCGCCCACCTCACCGTGAGGTTGGCTGCCACCAACGCGATGCGCTGCACCGTAGCATCCTCGGCGCTTTCGGGGTCGACATGGATCTCTACCGGCCGTGTGACGTGTGCTACAAGTGACTCCACCAACCGCGCCGTACGATCGTCCCGTTCGGCATAGAATGCCTCCGCTGTCGGCCAACGCGACGCAATTCGCAGCTTCAGCTCTTCAATCTCGTCAGTCGTCATTGTGCGCTCCTTGAAACTGCAGTCGCAGTCTCTGCAGCCAGCCCGTTCTCCTGCGCTCTTGGAGCGTTGTTCGATCCCGCAGATCCCGCACTGCAGGTAGCAGCCTGAGATGCTCTTCCACTTGCGCGCCGCGAATCCGCCGATAGGTCCCGTCGATGTGACGGTGCACCCCGCAGCTGGCGAGTTTCATCCCTTTGCGACCGTAGTGCGGCGCGACGACGGAGAGTGCGCCAGGAAACTGCGCGAACGTGTCGCGATCGTCCACCGATGAGTGTTCGACCCATCTGGACGGATGTGAGTGCGCTTGACCCAGCAACACCAGCGGCGTGCCCGCTAATGCTCCTACAGCCTCGGCGTTGACGGCCGCCGAGGTGCGCACCGCACCCGTGCTAGTATCTGCGTCCGGCACAATCAGCGTCGTCACAACTGCCAGATCACCGAGTTCCAAGCCAAACCAATAGACGACGCCTTCGCTCTCGCTCTCATCGGCGAAGCTCGCCAGCAGACGAGCTGTCTTATCGAGAATGCCATCTGTCACGTACACGACGGTCATCCCATCCTTCCGGTCGACGATGCGATCTTGCTGTGCATGTCGCTCACGATCATCGCTAGCGAGTCGATCTTCGGTCCAGCTTGGGTCGGGAGTTGCCAATCGATGAGACGCCAGTCGTCGTGCGGACCGCCGAGCGTTTTGTACGCCTTTCTATTGTAGCGCGCGCATACACAGGGCAGTGGATGAAAGCAGCTCGGATACAGGTTGGGCGTTGCGCGCCGCGTGTGCGCCGCATCGACGAACTCGATCATCGGCGGGTTGAGCGGGTAGTCGCGACAGTCGAACTCCGCTACGAACTCGATGTCGTCTCGGTTAGAGAAGGTCAGATAGAACAGTGGGTTGGCTTCGCTCAGCATCGACGCGTCGAGCCCGAGGCCGGCCGCCGCCGCGTAGCTCGCGACGTCAGCCAGCTCCGCGCGCACCTGCTCGAGGGTCACGAAATTCGGGACGGTCACGCGTTCCCGCCCTGGACCGAAAGCACGAGCAACGTGTCCGTCTTGATCTGATAGCTCGCCAGCGTCCGCTGCGGCTCAAGCTCGGTCCTGCCGAGAAAGAGGGTGTACTTGCTGTCGTTCTCGACGAACTTGAACACGTTGCGGACGTCGTCGATGACGTCCTGCACCTTCGCCGCGATCGCGTATTCCGGGCGGAGCGTAGCTTCCTTCGGATCGTCCATACTCCAGAGCCCGCGCGGGGTCTGGACCTTGATCTGCACCTTCGGCTGGCCACCACTACCGAAACCACCGGGGCCACCACCACTGTTTTTGTCGTTACTCATGGGTTGATCCTCCTCGGATCGTTTCGTATTGGGCGCGCACCACGCGTGCCCTCTACCCATGTGTACGGACAGTCTCTCAGCGATGTGCGCCGTCTTCAGGCGACAGGAGGTCCATCCAATACGGACAGGTCACCCGCATCCCACATCGGCGCTCGCACTCGTGCTCCTCGATCCTGTGCGAGTAGTCACCGGCTACCAGTGCTGCATGGCGCGTCCTTACATCACTTGCCTCCCCTTCCATCCCGCGCTTTCCCGATTGCCACTCGACCGGGTGCACCTCGCCATCAGCCCCAGAGAACACACGCCCCGTCGCCGCGGGATTGTTTTGCCACACCAACACGAACGGGATATGCGCCGACTTGGCGTTGGTCCAGCTCAGCGTGTGTTTCCTCGCGTTCAGCAACGCGCGCTTTGACTCGGGCCTAAACCCGATCGCCACCTCATTGCCACCCGGTTCCTTGAATCGGGCAATCAAGTCCAACCGCACAGGCTTTCCACTCCCGCTCGGCGCGATCTCGAACTCCGGATCGAGGTACGTCGTCCCCGGCACCGGATTGAACGCAGCGGCAAACCCGCGCACGATCTGACGCCCGACGCCCCGGTACATCGCGAAGTGCGGGTGATCTCCGTTCATCACTTCGCCGAACAGTTCGTCGAACACCACCTCCGCTTGGTCCGGTGAGACCGTCGACGCCAGCGCACCCTTCGCACATTCTCTCAAGCACTTCCTCACCGCGTCGAACCACGCCGGGTACAACGCGCGGTCCACGTCCGGAAACCGGAGCCCAAGCACCTCCTCCATATAGAGGCGGATGGTGCAGAGCCCGGCACCGAGAACGCTCGGCTTGAAGTACGGCTTGCGCTCCGCCTCGCCGTCAGCACGCGGATCACCCCACGCGCTCCCCATCTCGGCGTGGTCGGCAACCCCACCCGCCGCCTGCCACTTCCTGCAGGGAACCTCGAACGTCGTCCCCCACTGCAGGAGCAACGGCACCACCTTCTTCGGCTGCGACCTCTCGCTGTCCGTCGCCTTCTCGGGGTACGACACCACCACCGCGCGCTTCGCGCGCGTCACCCCAACGAACAACAGGGCGTTGGCCTGGTCTGTCTCTTCGCGTGGGTCGGGTCGACAATCAGCCGGAATCCACGGCCAAGAGTCCTTCATCTTCGGCAGTGTCTGTCCCGCTACGATCACGCAAGGAAACTCGAGTCCCTTGGAGGCATGGCACGTCATCACGCGCACGGCGTCGCGCCGCGGTGTGGGAGCGATCGGGATCGGGACAGTCTCTGTCAGCCGCAGCCGTAACCGCTCCGCGAACGCGTAGCGCTATGGTGTCGCTTACCGCTTCCCTCGCCGCCCGGATGCGTAATGCGATAGGCCGTCGCCAGCGACAGCGTGCTCACGACCTCCATCAGGGTCATCGAGCGCTCCGCGCTTTCCGCTGCATCCAGCACGCGACGCAGGTACGCGCTGCCCTCGAAGAGAAACGTCATCAAGCAGTCGAATCCGTCAGCGCGGAAGTGCTCTTGCTCCGCATAGCTCCGGGCCGCAGCCACCTCGGCGAGCAACACGTCACTGGCGGTCTCGCCGGGCGCAATCTCCGGCGTGGAGCCAGGTTCCGCTCCTTCCTTCGCGCGCTCGACACGGAGGAGATGCTGGATTGTCGCGTTGATCTCCTCGCGCGTGTAGCGTCCGCGGCCTAGCGCCAACGCGAGCCGCGGCAGCGATGCCGCGGGCTTCCGGGCAGCCAGGGTCAGCACAACAGCGAGGTCTCCTGCCGCGCCATCTGCGGTCAGCAGCCCGGCCGATTCCGCCTTGATCCCTCGAACCGTCAGTGCGAGCACCACGCTCCGGACGTCAACATGCCGTCGCGCCAGCACGGCAATGTCGCCGGCCTCTACGCCGGCGCGCTGCCATTCGACGATCTGATCCACGACCCCCTCGGCTTCGGCGTGATCGCTGGTCGCTTCGGCGATGGACACCGGCAGGTCGCCGAGGGGCTCTACCTCGGAAACAGCTTTCCACCGGTCCGTGGCGCCTTGCTTCGGGAAGAGAGAAGCCAGCTGATTCGCCGCGCCGACGATCGGTTGCGAAGCGCGGTGGTTCTCTCGCAACGGATATGTCGTACTCCCGGGGAAGTTGGCCTCGAACTCCCGCACGTTGTCCGGCGCGGCGCCTAGGAACTGATAGATCGCCTGTCGCGCGTCGCCGACGACCCACGGCTCGCTCTTGCCTCCCGCGATCGCCCTGAGAAAGTCGGACGTTGCTCGCGTGACGTCCTGGAACTCATCGACCAGTACCCAGGGGAACTTCCCGATGTACGCCTTCTGCACGGCGCCGCCTTCCTCGAGCAATCGCAGGGGCAACAGAATCAGGTCCGCCATGTCGACGGTGCCACGCTTCAGCTTCTCCTTCTCGTATTCGCGATACAGCGCCAATAGCTCCTGGCCCGCTTCCGGATCGTCGCGTCCTCCCTCCGCCGGTATCCAAGCCTCGATCGCCGCCTCGAGCTCGTCGGCGCTGATGCGTCGGTGTTTCAGATGGTTGACGTACTTCACCACCTGATCCGCGACGGCTTCAGGATCGCGGATCGGATTCAGCGCCGGACACGGCACCCGGCCCAACAGTTCCAGGATTAGTTCCGCCTGCCCGTCCTCGTCCATCAATGAGAAGTCGTCGAGCAATCCCACTTTCTCGCGATGCCAACGGAGCATCTCCATGCCGAATCCATGGAACGTCGCAATCGTCATCTGGCTGGCCGGATCCGCGCCGAAGCGAGCCTCGATGCGTTCGTAGAGCTCCTGCACTGCCTCGTTGCTGAAGGTGAGCACCAGCACTTGGCCCGGTGCCGCTCCGTGTTCATCGAGCGCAAACTCTAGCCGACGGATCAGAGTCGCTGTTTTTCCCGTGCCCGGTCCAGCATCCACTAGGGCGGGCCCACCCATGTGGCGCGCCGCCTTCACCTGTTCGTCGGTGAACCTCACCTCGTGACGTGCGACGGCGACTGGGCGATCTGCGCCGGTCGCCGTGTCGTACAAGGCATTCGCCAGCTGAATCTTCGCGATGCCAGCATCGACGCCGACACTTTTTGCCACGGTGTCGATCGTCGTTCCAGGCTCCGCCGCTCTCCACTGCGCCAGCACGAGAGCTCCAGGACAAAGAAACTCAAGCGCAAACGCCTTGGCTTCAGCTTCCTCGCGCACCCGGGGACTGTAGCGCGCAATCGCGGCCGGTCCGGCGTCGCCATATGCGGACGCGATAATGTCGTCCACCACCACATCACGATCGAATAGCCGCTTGTGGAGCACGACGTGCCCCAGCTCATGCGAGAAGACAACCAGTCGCTCGTCGTCAGTGAGCGTATTCCTGAAGCGCAACATGCGATCCCCGTCGACTTCAGCATCGCTCTTTCGCATCTGGGCGGGATTCATTGCGACGAAAGCGATCAAGTGCGCCGACTCCATGTGGTGCACCAAGCGTTGCAGCAGGTCGGCGGAGTCATTGCCGACGCGCGCCCGTTCCTCACGCGCCCGCTGACGCGCGTGATGCATGGATCTCATGTCATGTCTCGCTCATTCTGGTCAACCTGTTCGTTACTCCCAAGGTTGTGCCAATACTCCTTTTGTTCTGGCGACAACTGCGAGTGGCTCACAAGCTCGTCGTACGTCACGCGAGCGTCCGAATACGCAGCCCCGCGCGAGGCCGCGCGTTGCAGTTGCACCGGTGCCACTAGTGAAGCCAGCGCACGATCGAACCCAATCCCGCGGACGCGATGCACGCGCGACGCGAGTTCCCGCTTCACTCGAGTGGGGAGCACGCGCGCGTTACTTGACACTTCGACGAGAAAATCCAGAGTAATGTCCAGCTCAGCCGCAAGTGTCTGCGGGTCAGCGCCGGTCACCTGGCGGAGTAGTCCTACGAAAGTGGGAGTCACGGCCTCCGCGACCCTGCGAATCGGAGTCGGCGTCGCCTCCGTCGCTTTCCACACGACTTCGCTGGCTCGCTCAGCCCGCGCGAATCCCTCTTTCTCGAGCCACTCACGCGTTCGCCTCGCGCTGTCTGCAAGCTCCGGTCGGTGACGCCCAAGTTCATCCTGTGCATCTATCACGGTGGCGAAGAAGAGGTATAGGCTCTCCGCCAACTCCGGATATTGCTTCGCGAGTCGGTCTGCGACCGAGTCGTCGCGATTCTCCATCCAAGCGCGCTCGATTTCCTCCATGAGACCGGCGAGGCGTTCGTCATTTACGGCTGACATAGCAATCTCCTGTACAGCATGTAGATATT
>JAQBPY010000205.1 GCA_028287285.1 Gemmatimonadota bacterium | reverse complement strand
TTTCATCTTCGTCCTGTACAACGGACTCTCGGCGTTTTTGGGTGCGCTGAAAATTGATAGGCCATTTCTCTGGGTGATGGCATTGTCCATCGCCACCATTCCACTCCTTGCAAAGGCGGAATCATGGCAGGCATTCACCAGGTCACCCGTCGCGGGCTGGATGCTGCTGCATCTCACCATCTGCACGGTAAGCCTGCTGTGGTCCACGAGGTCGCACCTCATCTTGGATCTTTACAGGGGCGTCCTGCTCGATTCCGTAATCGCGTTGTTGCTGGTCCTTTTACTGTCTTCACCGACGCCGGTGCGACGGGCACGAGCGGCGGTGGCGGCGTGCGTGATCCTTGGATCCATCCTGAATGTCTATGACCTGATCAATCCCGGCACGTTCAGCACTGGGGTCGGCCGCGCTGCAGGACTCTACGTCAACTCGAATTCGTCGGCTTCAGCCATCGGTCTTGGCGTTATCCTGTCCCTCGATCTCGTCCCCCGAAAGTGGCGGGCGTTGTTCATGATCATTGCGGGAGGCGGGGTCATTCTCACCTTCTCGCGTGCAGGAATTCTCGGATTTGCATTCATCGTTCTTGTGATGGTGCTCACGAATCGTGTGAGCGCGCGATCTCTCGTCCTCGCATTTGCCACTATCGTGGTGTGCTCCGAGCTGCTGATTGTCAGTAGTACCAAGGGGCGGCGCCTCCAGGAGATCGCTCGGGTAGTGGTGACCAGTGGCGTCCTCGACCGCCTTGTGAACGTGTCGAAGACCGCGCAGGGAGCGGACGCCAGCGCGATAACGCGCGTGGAGGTCGTGCGGCGCGGCTGGCTGCTGTTCGAGTCGCATCCGCTACGAGGCGCCGGATTTGGTGCAACGACCGAATGGACTATCAAGCAGAGCACACACAATATCTACGTGCGCCAGCTTGCTGAGTTCGGCATGATTGGCTTCATCCTGTATCCCCTGTTGCTGTACGCATCGGTACTGGGCGCGCAACGCGGAGAGCGCGCCCTCGCGCTGATGTTCGTGGGCTTCCTGCTCATGAATGGCCTCTTTTCACACAATGTGCTCGAGGAGCGCCACTACCTGGTTGCGTACGTCCTGATGGCAGCCATTGCATGGGAGTCGCTCAGGCGCGAGGTTGCCGAACGGACGGTGCATGGACGTATCGTTGCGAACTGAACGTCCAACGCAAACGTTCCCCCGCTTGGGGTACCGGTCTCACACGGCTTCGCGCCTGGCAATGCTGGTCATGGTGTCCGGACTGTGTGGTGACGTCCCGGTCCAGGCGCAATGCCAACCACCATGCGTCGAGGCTGTTGAAGTGGTTGCATCGGGCGTCGGCGTTCCAGGGGACACGCTGGCGGGTGCAGGGGATGGTTGGGGTGGCCATCAATCGCGCATCGTTAGGATGTCTTCCGGAGAGGTATTCGTATCCTGGCTCGTTCCGGGCCGCGCACGAAACAAAGCAGTGTGGCGTGTTGCGCGTCGAGCGGGAGGACAGTGGGATGTCGTCGGCACAGACATGGCAGGCCGGGAACCGGCGAGTCTTCTGCGCACACCGGATGATCGCCTACTGGTCGTGGCATGGCCTGAAGGACGGCCCGTGCTCTGGACTGGGGTCGTGCAGCGACACTCCGTTCGCTGGACGAGGGAGGACATTCCAGGCCCCTGGGTAACGCTCGACTCGTACTATGGCGCAGCAGGAATAAGTGTCGGAGGCCGCCTCTGCGTGCTCGAAAGTGCCGATGCAGCCAAGGGTCAGTCTCCGGCATTCATCATCGCATGCCGAAACACATCACGGACAGGCACGCGTACCTGGGCCAGTGTCCGCAGAGACCTTCCAAAGCGATTCGCGTACGCGTATGTGATACCGGAAGACTCAGCCCTTTTTTGGGTGGCGAACCGGGACGTACTGTGGACGGAACTTGGTCTCCAGCGACCCAGTGCGCGAGGTGGTGCGTACGTGTACAACTCCATTCGTCTCTGGAGTGACAGTGCGCGAACGGACGGTTCCCTGATCGAACAGGTGATACGCGGCGAAGAACCGTCGAGGCGGGGCGACTTCGTCTATGCATTTGCGCGTGATTTTGTCAAAGACGGTGCGGCAATGCACGTGATCTACAACGCACTCGGTCCAGACACACGCAATGGCGACTACGAGCTCAGGCACGCCTTCATCAGATCAGGCCGCACCTTGTGGGATGAGCCACTTCCGTCGCCAATTGCGACGGACGACTCTTTCCATCGGTTGATCCTGAGTGGCTCACATCAACTCTTCTGGCTGTTCGGCATGGGATCAACCGTCATGATCTACCCGTCGCAAGGCGAGGACGGACGGTACTTCGAACCGGGCGTTCGTCTCGACATGCGCGGTCATCGAGTCGGCTACTCGGGGATCTCCGTGGCGGCGCCACGCGGCGGCACGCCATGGTCGGACCGATTGGACTTCGTGTTCCCATCCGAGGGAAAAGTCATTTATGCAAGAATCCGTCTTGCCGAAACATCCGGAGCAACCTCACACAAGGAATGATACCGGAAAATTATCGCCCATCGCTGGAGGCGTGCTCACGCGTGATGATGGCAACAATGCGTGGATCACTGTCGCCGTCCCGTACAGTCCTCCGTGTGGCGACACGTGTTCCGGGTACGAGGTGCATGAGCTCATTGAGGATATCATCCGCCTTTGCAGCATCTTCATACTCGTGTCCTTCATACAGCATGAAGCTCCACGGAATATCCCGGACCGAGTCCAGCCAGCCAATGTGACCCTGGATCGCGAGATAGGACATCACGCAGCCATCAAGTCGTGTGCGCAGAAACGGTGGCAAGTCTTCGATCAGCGGACGACTGCGCTGGAGAGGTGCGCCGGTCAGAGAGAATCGTGTGCAACCGAGCGAGAGCATCAATTTTTCGGTGTGCGGGACAACGATCGGCTGATCCCAACCATGGCACCACGCCGCCCCTCGGGCCAGGTATTGCGCCATCATCATTCCGACGTTGCAGCCGACATCCAGTACGACGCGGTCGCGAACAGTTACCCCTGCCTCGGCCATCATGCCTTCCATGAGCTGCAAGCGTGACACGATGTCACGCTTGCCTGCGCGGCCGAAGCCGGGAATGGACTGATAGAGGTACTTTCCGCGCACGACGCTATGATCGCCGAAGTGCGTTGCGTTGGCTGCTTCGTCTGCGACCCGACGAATGAATCGTTCGTGGTTCTCGAGCGTGAAATTCTGAAAATCGACGTACTGAAAATTGTCCTGCGCATCGGTGCGCACGTTGTCATTGAACGGCGGCCGGAAGTCGGGGTGATCGAATCCATCCGGAACGATCAGTCGAAGTATGCCTTGACGAGTGAGCTCTCGAATGCGCTCGATACCTGGTTCATACACCGCAGCACCAGGAAGGGAACCTGGTGCGTGCTTCACCACGTACGCGACCCAGACTCTGCCGCCATACTCTATCTCGACAAGATCGTAGACGCGAGGGGTGAGGCCAAAAATGTGAAGTACATTCGCCACCAGTGCCAGATGCTGATGACCATAGTGCGCTTGCCGGTGCAGTTTTCCGGCTGGCACAGTCTCACTTAGATACTGGCCGTCGGCCACACTCCCAGAAGTCCGGATCACCTTGAGGCCAGCGTCGTCAGGATAGGAGGCGGCCAAGGGAGCCAGTGCGCTCGCGCACCACACAAGCGGCGGCAGATACACAGCATGTCCACCATGTGCGACATGCGCATCGCCGGCGATGGCGGTGAGAAGGTCCGCGCCGGGTTCTGCGTGCCCATGGAAACGAAGCGGCAACTGGAAGGGCAGGAGCTTCTGCCAAGGCTCTTGGTGTCCTATCACCGCCTTCAGGAGTCCGCTCACGCTGAGCCGTCGGAGCACCCGGTACTCCATCAGCACCTTGTACTTGATGGTTCGTAGCGAGACGAACAGCGATGGCACGGTGCGGCGAACCACTTCTTTAATGGTCATTTCTGCATTTAGTCGTTTCGGCTCCGTTTGGTCGGATACCCTGGTAAGAAAGCGAGCACACCGGCGGAGACGCCCACTGCGGTGCGAACGCGTACGGTGAGCATCAAGCTTCGCAGGAGAATGGAAAATGCAGTCGCACTCGCGGAGCCAGCCATTCCGAAGTGGGGAATGAGCAACGCATTGAGCGCCACATTTACCACCGCGCTAATCAGGATAATCCGGCTCGCTTCTCCCTCGCGCCCGGTCATCGTCATCAGAAACCCAACCGATCCGAATGCGACGACGGAGAACTGACCGACCGAAAGAATGAGCATCGCGGACAGACCCTGCACGAATGCCGGTCCGAAAAGCCCCATGATCGGTCGGCCGAATATAACCAGGATGAGCAGCACGGGGGTCGCTACGATCAGGGATCCGGCAGATGCGAGACGGATCATCCGCTGCAACTCCGCGTAGCGCTTCTGCGCATGGAGCTCTGCGATCATGGGAGCGACGATGCCGTTCACCGCGGTGATGGTGAACGCTACTGCGCTCGCGACCTGGCTCGCCACCGAGTAGTAGCCGGCGGCCGTCGTTCCGCTCATTGTCCCCAGCATCAACGTGTCTGTTGACGTCAGCAGTGTCTGTGACACTGCAATGAGAAACAGCGGGCCCGTCACCCGGAGCCACTCGGCAGTGCGGAATTCTGGTGACGCATCCCACATTCCACGAGGTGCGACCCGCCTGAAAAGCAACCAGAGTAGCCCCGCCGTCAGCGCTGTGCTGGCGACATTGATCAGCATCAATGTGACGGGCGTGGGACGAGAATGCGCCGCGAGAAGCATCAGCCCCAGCCCAACTGCCAGCAAGAGCGGACGAAGAAGACCCTGGAGGCACTGTCCAGAGACGGCACGCTGCAACCCTTGAAGGTTGGCGGCAAGGATACGCATCCCGACAAGCAGAGGAAGAAGCAGTGCCGCCGCCAAGAGTACAGGCGCGACGGCCTTGTCGGCGACTGCTGGCAGGAACCGGGCGACCAGGACGAGACCGAGCGCCACGGCGAGTGAGAGCGCGAGGGTGATCTGCAACGAACGGCGCGCATATCCTCGCAGCAACGACCACTGTTCCACTGCGCGATAGGAGGCAACAAACCGGAGCGCCGTGACCTCGAATCCCAGCACCGCCAGCATCGCAAGAAAGTTGACCACGTTCAGCGAGTACGCGTACTCGCCGAACGAACGGGCACCGAGCGTTCGCGTAAGAAATCCCTGAACAGCCATGGCCATCACGGCGGATGCGGCGGCCACACCCATCAGGCCCAATCCGCCCCGGGCAAGCCGTGCGCCGATTCCGGTGCCCTGCAACCGTGTCACGCTCGAGGCCAGCCGGCCTGGGGCGGGCTTGGGTACAACCCGTTCCGACAAGCGAGAATGATTCAAGATCTGAAGGTTGCTGTGGTCCCGGAGCGCCTGATCGCCTGACCGCGAGCGCCGTAGAGTCCAGCGTGCGACGTAGACTCAATACTGCATCGGCCGATGCATGTGTGCGCGGCCACTAACCACGAAATATGCTCGACCGGACGTCATGAGGGCAACGTCCCCAGTGGGCAAACCGTCGCCAAGCCTCCGCCCGTTGGTGGTAACTGGTTTTCAAGTTGTCGAGCTAAAACCCTCTCAACTCGAGCATGACGAGATGTCATAGACGCGGAGGTGCAGGGAGGCTCCGTGCCATTCGTCCGTGACCAAGTGCAACGAACACCTTTTTGACATGCTCTCGTAAAACTGCACGTTTTCTTCCGCTCGCTTGCGGTGATACTCGCTGTCAAGGCGATCGAGAATCACGAGTTGTGCGCTGCCAAAGCGGCGCAGCACCTGCGGCATGGTGTCGATCGCCCGCATCGACCGATCATTCAATAGTCGTGTCTGGTACACCGCACTGAGATACTTCCGCGCAGATTCGAGGTTGACGTACACGGGAATCGAATCCGACGTCGTACGGGCGAGGGCCGAGACCATCTCGGTCGCCATCGCATCCTGACGGTGCATGGCGGGGTGAACGGCGAACGCAGCAACGACGAGTGCCATGGATGCGAAGACAGCAATACCACCATTCACCTGACGTCCGCGGTCTGATTCGAAGAACGGGCGCAGCAGGCGTGGTCCCACCTCGCCCGCCATGAAGGCCAGCACCGGGACAAGCGGAAGCATATAACGAGCTGCAAGCAGGATCTGCTTGGCACCACCGCTCTCTCTTCCTGCATATTCGTAGAACAGGAAGGTCGCCATGAAGAGGTAGGCGCTCCATCGCATCTCGGCTCGAAGGGGGCCGCGGTAGGCGAGAGGCAGCAACGCTCCGAATGGAAACAGGACCAGAAGAATGAAACCGTAGATTGGCGTGTTGTGAACTGCAGCCGCAAGCGAGAATCCATATCCTGATGGCCGGATGTAAAACGGAGAGCCGAAGAACATGCTGGCAAGCCAGAGCCGAATGGCCACTCCAAGCAGTCCTCCCAGGAACATCCAGCGAAATGCCGAGTTGCGTCGCAGTAATGCGCCCACGAAAAAGGGCAGGAGCAAGACGGCGTTCGTCTCCCTGAACAGCAGGGAAAGAGCGGCCACGAGACCCGAGGCAAACGCAAGCGCGGCGTTGCCGCTGGCGCGGCTCTGCCAGAAAAGCATCAGGGAAAGCACAACCATGGCTGCACTTGGGACGTCGCTCATGGCGATACGACCGAACACCAACGATGCCACAAAGCCAGGTACAAGGAGTGCTGTCCACCCCGCCAAGCCGCTGATGCGAAGCCAGCGCCGGGTAATCAAGGTCGCGAAAATCAGGGAGATCACGGAAAGCAATGCAGCAGCGCGCCAGCCTCCGAGCATCACAAAGGGTGTCTGCAGCAGCGATGTTCCCGGCGGATAGTCGGTGGACAATGCCGTGGTTGCGAGCGGAACCGCACCGGGCAGCCTCAACATGCCCCGCGAGAACGCGACAGCCTGGCCGACATAGCGCTCCTCATCATCGACCGACAGGACTGTTGGCCAGAACGCGATGAAGCCGATGACATAGGCTCCAAGCACGGAAGCGAGAGCAATGTCGGCCCAGCGTGCGTCACGCAGCCGCATGATCATGTGCCCCCGGATGCACCGTTTTCGACTCGTGCCATGCCTGGAACATCAGCACATTCCACAGGACCGCACTCCAGTCGGCATCGCCGAAAAGATGTTCGCTCCAGACTGCGCGCACGGCCTGCGCATTGAACAATCTTTCTTCTTCGAGTCGCCGCCCGGTGAGGAGCGCATCTGCCCAAGCCCGGAGCGGTCCTCGCAGCCAATCGGCAATCGGCACTCCGAAGCCCATTTTTGGCCGCTCGAAAAGAGATTTGGGCACATACCGCTGCAGAAGCACCCGGAGGATGTGCTTGCCGCCCGGCCGCGCCGCGCGCATGCGTTTGGGCAACTGCCATGCAAATTCCACGATTCCGTGATCGAGAAATGGCGCGCGAGTCTCGAGGCTCACCGCCATTGCGGCGCGGTCGACTTTCACGAGGATGTCGTCAGGAAGGTAGCTGACGAGATCCATACTCATCATCTCGTGAATGAAGTCATCGAGATCAGGCCACTGTGTTGAGCCCGCGAGCGTGTGCGCTGGTTCAAACCCCCCCAGAAGAAAGGACGCAGGATAGTCTGTGTGGGACATGACGCTCTGGTACATCGCTGCCCGATCGCTCGCCGCGAAGAGTGCCGCTGCCTTGCCGAGCCGGTATCCGCTCAAGAAGCGGTGATAGCGCGGTGGGGTCGCGCGTCGTGCATACGACAGCGCGCCTGACCAGCGCGAATTTCCGGCAAGTCGCGCTGCCGTGCCCGCGAGCAAGCGGGCAAGACGAGGTACAGAGGACAGTGCATTCCACTTGTCCTCCCCCAGGAAGTATCGGGAATAGCCGCCGAACAACTCATCGCCGCCATCTCCCGATAGACTCACAGTGACATGGCGGCGAGCGAGCTCCGCTACGAGGTAGGTCGGCACCTGCGATGAATCGGCGAAAGGTTCATCGTAGATCAACGGCAACTTTGGGATAACCGCAAGAGCGTCAGCTGCAGAGACATAGAGCTCCGTATGATCCGTGCCCAGATGTTTGGCAACAGCGCGTGCATGCGGCGCTTCGTCGAACGAGCGCTCATGAAAGCCGATAGTGAACGTTTTCACGGGCTGGCTGCTCAGCTTCTGCATCACGCCAACGACCAGTGAAGAATCGATGCCCCCCGAAAGAAATGCTCCAAGTGGAACGTCCGCGATCATCTGCCGGCGAATCGTCGTTGAAAGCAGCTCGTCGAACTCATCTACGATCTGGGCATCCGGAATGGCCCGATCGCTGGCGCCGGCACGCGCGACATTCGCCGCGGACCAGTAGGTGTATACCTGTCCGGGCGCGCCCGGAGCGTTTGCGTCAAACGATAGGATAGTCCCCGGAACGAGCTTTCCGATGCCCCGAAAGATCGAATGTGGAGCGGGAACGTAGTTGTAGCGAAGAAACAGTGTGAGCGCACCGCGGTCGATCTCTCCCGGCCAACCTGGATATTGCTCGAGTGCCTTGAGCTCGGAGGCGAAAACGAGGTCACTTCCGATCCAACCGTAGTACAGCGGCTTTTCGCCGAGGCGATCACGAACCAGGTGCAGTCTGTGCTCGCGCCTGTCGAATATGGCCAGTGCGTACATACCCACGGTGCGGCGTACCGCGTCAGCCATCCCCCAGCGTTCAATGGCGGCCAGGAGCACTTCTGTATCGGAATGCCCTCGCCAAGCCTGTCCGGAGAGGTCGCGCCGCATCTCCTCGAAGTTGTAGATCTCGCCATTGAAAACCGTGACGTATCGTCCACTCGCCGACCACATGGGCTGGCTCCCCTCGGGTGTCAGGTCGATCACGGCGAGGCGACGATGTCCAAGTCCGATTCCCGCATGTTGGTCGAACCAGACGCCCTGCCCGTCAGGACCTCGATGCGCGATGGCACAGGCCATGCGCTCGACAACGGATTCGATCGCGTTACGGGCGCGACTGGGTCCCTGACACCAGAGGCCGGCAATTCCACACATCGCTGTTCAGCTTGGGTGAACCGGGCTGGACAATTCCTGCGCCACTCGCACAGTGTGGGCCGAAGTGCCCACAAATCATGCCCATGCGACAAATATATGTTCCGCTCCCGCTGCTGAAACGGTCCTCATCCGGATCTGACCGAAGGACTGTCCCTCCGCCGGAATTCCTGGACGTGGCAGCGCAATGCATGGGCACGAGAGCGCCGGAATAGGCAGTAAAAAAAATACTCTGGACGGTCGGCCGGGAATGTTGTACGTTGATCGTCCCGCCTCCCACCCGCCCGAGCGAGAGAACTTCCGCTCTGTGCGCGAGATGTACTCCGATGATGGATACACCGTGCTCCGTACCTCGCTAAAGATCGGTCGCGCCCTGGGCGTGATGCTTTCGTTTGCTGGTCCTTTGCTGGCATTCGGCTGCTCGAAAGATTCGGCGAGTACCTCCGTGGCGTTTACGCCGGACGTACCCGTGGCGTTCGTTGCAAACCCCATTCTTCGGGTCTATCACAACCCTTATGCATTAGTCGACTGGGCGACGAGCGAACGACTGCTTGCGCAGCATCACGATCACTTCGACACACTCCGATCGATCGTGGCCTACGACAATGCCGGCTACGACGTTATCAGCTACATGAACTACAGCGGGCTTGCCTCGGCATCGTATTCGTGGCGGGAACGACGTTGGCCCGTTTCTTCGTGGCTACCGGCGGATTTCGAGAAGGGCCTTCGCCATCTCAAGCTCTTCATTCCCGATGGCGAAGAAGTCGGCTACCAGCATGTGACGTCATCGTTCATGACTAGGTACATCGCAAAGAACGAAGCCGGATACGCGCAGCCGCCGGGCACGATAATGTACGGCGGCGCCAATCTCTCCAATACCGAGGGCACGCAGACGGAAATCGATGCAATCAACATCGCGGGCGGATTTCCCATCATCTCGCACCCGTGGACTGGGTGGTCGGAGTACCAGAAGCTCGAAGGTTACAAGGGGGTAGAAATCTACAATGCCTATGTGGCATGGAAGGCGGAGGACGGAAGTGACCCCTATTTCGTTCCTGACCGGAACTTCGTCATGCAGGGCATATGGGATCAGTTGCTCATGCGCGTTCAGACCATCATCGGCATTGCCGTCATCGACCACTTCGGTCCGAACAACAACGACAAGAATTTGAGTTATCGC
>JAQBPY010000184.1 GCA_028287285.1 Gemmatimonadota bacterium | reverse complement strand
AGATCGAGCCGGCCGAGATCCAGGAGCGGTGCGTGCTGGCGATGGTGAACGAGGCGGCCAGGTGTCTCGACGAAGGCGTCATCCGGTCGCCTCGTGACGGCGACGTGGGCGCCGTGTTCGGCATCGGATTCCCGCCGTTTCGTGGCGGTCCCTTCCGTTACGTCGACCGCGTGGGCGCGGTGGAGGTCGTCCGTCAGCTCGAGCAGCTGAACGGGCGGTTCCCGGGGCGCTTTGGACCCGCCGAGGTGCTCCTGGACCACGCGCGCAGCCAACGCCGGTTCTATCCGGCGCATGGCGCCCCGCTCGGGTAGATTGAGGGAGGGAGAAAAGCCCCCCGCGTGTCCCTCTAGTGTGGGAGACCCGTCCACTGTGACCGCAGGTGCCAAAGTTGGGTCTTGAGAGCATGGAGAGCGCGGATGGCGAGCTCGTCACGCGCGTATTGCATGGTGATGTGAACGCGTACGGCGTACTGGTATCGCGTTATCGCGACCGGTATGCGCGCTACGCGGTTCACATGCTGGGCAATCGCGAAGACGCGGAAGAGGCATTGCAGGACGCCTTCACTCGTGCCTACCGGTCTTTGTCGAGATGCGAGGAGCCCGAGCGGTTTGGGGCGTGGCTCTTCCGAATTCTCGTGAACAGGTGTCGAACGAGTGGGGCACGGCGCATGCGCCGCAGCCAGACGTTCGTGCATGACGAGGGAGCGCTGCTCAATGCGTCGGAAGAGCATCCCGCCGAGCAGACGATGTGGCGCGAGGAGATCGAGAGGGCAGTGGGTGAGCTGAGCCCGGACCAACGGGAAGCCTTCCTGCTGAAGTATGTAGAAGAACTGGGGTATGAAGAAATGTCGGAGATCACCGGTGTCGGTGTCTCGGCGTTGAAAATGCGTGTGATGCGCGCCTGTGATCGGCTGCGCGTACTACTGAAAGAGGTTCACAGTGGCTGAGTGGGGACGGACCACGCTCGAAATGATCGTGCAGGATCTGCAGCGGCCCGTCGTTCTCGACGAGTCGTTCGAGCGGCGTGTCATGGTTCGCGTCCGCCGGCTCTATGCACAGCAGAGGAAACGGAAGGGTCGCGCCTGGGTGGCCATCAGCGGCACCATCGCGCACCGGCCGGCTTGGGCCGCGCTCATTGCGGCCGGCATCGTGGCCATCGCTACCGCCGGCGTTCTGAAGGCACGCCCCCAGAGCGCCCCAATCACGGTCGGCGGCCCTGAGCCGGTGAAGTTCGTCCTCGTGGCGCCCGGCGCGATGAGCGTCGCCGTCGTGGGTGACTTCAACAACTGGGGGCTGAACGATTCCGCCCTCGTCGCAACGTCCAATCAGGGTGTGTGGAGCGTCACAGCGCCCGTGCCCGTTGGCGTGCATCGTTATGCCTTCGTGGTGAATGGCAAGCAGTGGATGGCCGATCCGACCGCGCCGCGGTCATCGGGAGACGACTTCGGCATGCCCAGTAGTGCACTGGTCGTGGAGGACAGCACCAAGTGACCATGCGAACCACCCGTAACCTCGTCCTGCTCGCCGGACTCGCCAGCATGTCGGTGCGAGCCACGGCCCAGGACCCCCGCCTTCCGGCACGCCTCGACGCGCCGACCATTGCGGCAATCAACGCCGTCGTCGACTCGGCGAAGGCGCAAGGTATCCCGATCGCGCCACTGTACGACAAGATGAACGAGGGCGTTGCCGCCGGCGCCGATGGTCCGCTCATCGTCAAGTCGGTGCGCAATCTCTCCATGGACCTCGCCAGCGCACATCGCGCACTGGGTGCCCTCGCAACCGCTGACGAGATCAAGGCGGCCGCCTACGCCATGCACGCCGGGATTCCCGCCGTGGAGCTGGGCAAGCTGAAACGGCAGAGCGGTCTTCGCCGCTCGCTCACGCTGCCCTTCACGGTGCTGGCCGATATCGTCTCCCGTGGCGTGCCGGTCACCACGGCCGCCAACGCCATTCGCTCGCTCGTCGGAGCCGGCGCGAAGGACAAGGACATCAACGACTTCCAGCGCAACGTCAAGGTCGACATCGAGCAGGGCGCGCCGCCCGCCGCTGCCGCCGAGACGCGCGCCAAGGGCGCGACGAAGAGCGACAAGCCGGACAAGCCCGAAAAGACGGACAAGCCGGAGCAGATCGAGCTCTAGCGCACACCACAATTCAGCAGAACGGGCCGGCCTGGTTGCCGGCCCGTTTTGCGTTGTGGTGCGAGCATCGCCAAGCTTCCGTCAGCCACGCTCCGCACGAACGTCACCAACTCGAAGATGACCCTGATCAACCGCCGCGCCGCGTCCCACCTGGTTGCCACGATCCTCCCGGCTACTCTCCTGCTTTCCACATCGTGCTCGATGATGAGCTCATCGGGGATGTCGCCATCGCTCGCCCCGCGAAGCCTGCCGTCAACGCGCCCGGAGCAGACGAACTACCTCGAGACATCGCGCTACGCCGACGTGATGGCGTTCCTCGATTCACTGAAGCGGTTGAACGCGCCGCTCACGTTCGGCTCCATCGGCCGAACCAGCGAGGGGCGCGAGATTCCCTATGTCATCGCGTCGCGTCCATTGGTGCACTCCGCGGCCGAAGCGCGTGCGACGGGCAAGCTGATCGTGTACGTGCAGGGAAACATTCACGCCGGCGAAGTCGAGGGGAAAGAGGCGCTGCAGGCGCTGCTGAGGGATCTCACGTTCGCGAGCCACGCCAACGTGCTCGACTCCATCGTGCTCGTCGCGGTTCCGATCTACAACGCGGACGGCAACGAGCGCTTCCTGCCGCAGGACCGCCAGCGCGGCGCGCAGAACGGCCCCGAGATGGTAGGGCAGCGTCCCAACACGCAGGCCCCCAATGGCCAGGGATTCGACCTGAATCGCGACTACATCAAGGCCGACGCGCCCGAGACTCGCGCTTCGCTCGCGATGTTCAACGAGTGGAAGCCCGATGTCTTCGTCGACCTGCATACGACGGATGGCAGCTTTCACGGCTATGCGCTCACCTACTCCCCGTCGCTGCATCCCTCCGCACCGCTTGGCGACTACTCACGGACCCTCCTCACGGAGCTACGCCAGCGCGTCCGCACGCGCGATGGATTCGAGATCTTCGACTACGGAAACTTCAACGACGGCGGCGGTCGCGAGATCAGCACGGATTCCGTCCACAGCGGCTGGTACACCTACGACAGTCATCCGCGCTTCGGCACGAACTACTACGGACTGCGCGGCGGCATCTCCATCCTGAGCGAAGCCTTCTCGCACGATCCCTTCGAGCGTCGCATCAAGTCGACGTATGCATTCGTCACGCAACTGCTGTCACTCGTCGCCGAACGTGCCGACGACATCCAACAGCGGGAGCGCGCCGCCGAAGTAGCGCTTACGGCGAGCGCCCGTCCCGAAATGGCGCTCGCGGCCGCGTTGCCGACAACTGCTCCGTCCGCGCCAATCGCCTACGAGGTTCTCGAGCGCACCGGAGATTCGTCGCGAACACAGCCTGGAGTGCCCAAAGGGTTGCGGAGAACCGGCCGGATCAAGACGCAGATGATGCCGAACTTCGACCGCTTCGTGCCCACGCTGCTGCGGAAGATGCCGGAGGCGTACTACCTGAGCGACACGGCTGCCGTCGC
>JAQBPY010000081.1 GCA_028287285.1 Gemmatimonadota bacterium | reverse complement strand
CCGGTCTCGACCTGCGTCCACGAGATCTTGGAATTGTTGCCGAGGCACTTGCCGCGCTTCGTGACGAAGTTGTAGATGCCGCCCTTGCCCTCCTTGTCGCCGGCATACCAGTTCTGCACGGTGGAATACTTGATCGTCGCATCCTTCAGCGCGACCAGCTCCACGACAGCGGCATGCAGCTGCGACGTGGACCGCTTGGGGGCTGTGCAGCCCTCGAGGTAGCTCACGTACGAGCCTTCGTCCGCAATGATGAGCGTGCGCTCGAACTGACCCGTGCCCTCGGCATTGATGCGGAAGTAGGTGGACAGCTCCATGGGGCAGCGAACGCCCTTTGGCACGTAGACGAATGACCCTTCGGAGAACACCGCGGAATTCAGCGCCGCGAAGAAGTTGTCGGAGTACGGCACCACGGACCCGAGATACTTCTGCACAAGCGCAGGATGCTCGCGAACGGCTTCACCGAGTGAGCAGAATATGATGCCGAGCTCACCGAGCTCCTTCTTCATCGTGGTGCCCACGCTCACCGAATCGAAGATCGCGTCGACGGCAACGCCGGACAGGAACTTCTGCTCGTTGAGTGGAATGCCGAGCTTCTCGTACGTGCGCAGCAGCTCGGGATCGACATCGTCGAGCGACTGCAGCGGTGTGACGGACTTGGGCGCCGAGTAGTAGGACTGCGACTGGTAGTCGATGGGCGTATATGACACATTGGGCCAATGCGGCTCCTGCATGCCAAGCCAGCGACGATAGGCCTTGAGTCTCCAGTCCAGCAGCCAGGAGGGCTCGCTCTTTTTTGTGGAGATGAGACGAATGACGTCTTCACTCAGGCCCGGTGGGATGGTGTCCGTTTCGACATCCGTCACGAAGCCGTACTGGTATTCGCGATTGACGAGTGTATCGATGGACGTGCCCATGGCAGCAATTCTCCCGACCAGATTAAGACAAATTCTATATGAGACTAAAGTAGTCGGTTTTGGCTCCCGAGTCAACGCGCGTAGAAATGGCTTAAGTGTATTATTTGCAATGATTTACGGCATTTTTCCACCAACTTGTGTCAAGTGAGCGACCATGATTCCCACGCCGATCTCCACCGCAACCACCGATCACTACACCTGGGGCGGCACGTGCGATGGCTGGCATCTGGTCCGTGGGGCCGGCTTCAGCGTGATCGAGGAGCGGATGCCGCCCGATAGCAGGGAGGTGCGTCACTGGCACGCGCGCGCCGTCCAGTTCTTCTACGTCCTGAGCGGTGTATTGACGATGGAGATCGAGGGAGCAGTGCATGAGCTCGGCACAGGATCGGGAATCGAGCTGCCAAGTGGAACGGCGCATCAGGCGCGCAACGATTCGGCAAACGACGTACGGTTCCTGGTGATCTCCTCGCCGCCGCATCAGGGGGACAGGCGTGATGCCGATCCGATTTTCTGATCGCGGATCATTCATGCCACCGCGAACGGTCAGCTGGGCCGTACGCTCCCAGTTGTCCAATGAAAACGTGTAGATTCTCCGCCATCCCAGACATCAGCCAAGTGCCCCACCTCCCGCGCCACAGCGCCTCCCGATACGTCCAACCGCTCCGCGAAGGTGGCTCGCTGCCCGCTGTCGTGGACACCGAAGACGGCGGGCTGTTCGTCGTGAAATTTCGAGGGGCGGGGCAGGGCGCGAAGGTCCTGGTGGCGGAGATCATCGTGAGCGGGCTGGCGGTGGCGCTCGGGCTGCCCACGCCGGCGCTCGCGCTCGTGGATGTCTCCGAACGTTTCGGACGCAGTGAACCCGACCCGGAAATCCAGGAGCTCCTCCGCAGGAGCCACGGAACGAACGTTGGAATGCGCTATCTCGAAGGCGCGTTCAACTTCGATCCCAAGGCCGCGGGCGAGCTCATGACCGCCCAGCTTGCAGCAGACGTGGTGTGGCTCGATGCGCTCACCACGAACCCCGATCGCACGCCGCGCAACCCCAATCTCATGATCTTCAACCGGCAGCCATGGCTCATCGACCATGGGGCCGCGCTGTATGCCCATCACGACTGGGCATCCGTAAACGACGAACGCACGCGCACGCCCTTTCAGCTCATTCGCTCGCACGTACTGCTGGCGTCCGCGGGCGACCTTTCTATCGCCGATGCGGCCAACTCGCAGAAGCTTGCCGGCGACGCCATCGCGGAAGTCGTCAGCCACGTGCCCGACGATCTCCTGATGGACGACGCCACCGGCGCGCCGGACTTTTCATCCCCGGATGAGGCGCGCGCCCGATACGTTCGCTACCTCTCCGAGCGACTCGCGCACCGGTCCGCGTGGCTGGCGGAAGCCGTGAAGGCGCAGGAGCAGCTGCGCATCGAAGCGCCGCAGCACCTCAAGGCGCGCCGGTGAACGATCGAGCGCGCGTCGACTACGACTTCGCCGTCCTCCGCGTGGTACCACGCGTGCATCTGGGCGCATTCGTCAACGTCGGCGTGGTGCTGCATGCGCGCACCGCGGAGTTTCTGGCGCTGCGCGCCGTGACCGACGTGGGCGCGCTCGCCGCGCTGGTGCCCGGCGTTGATCCCGACCTGCTCTCGCGCTATCTCACGTCATGTTCCGCCATCTGCGCCGGCGACGAGACGGGCGGGGCGGTGGCACTCGCGCCCCCGTCCGAACGCTTCCACTGGCTCACGGCGCCGAGATCGGATGTGTTGCAGAGCTCGCCCGTGCATGAGGGGGTCTGTACCGATCCGGTACAGGAGCTTGACATGCTTTTTCGTACGTATGTTGTCGAAGCGGCGCGATAGTCGCAGACTTATGTTGCACGACGCACCCTTCACCCGGAGTGAAGAACGATGAACGACGCACAAATGCAGGCGCTCCTCCGAAAGACCCAGGCCAAGGCCGCGGCGGCCAAGCCCAGGAAGAATCGGAACTACGACGCCACACTCGACGCCACGCGTCCGCCGCAAACGGAAGCGGAAGAAGCCGCGTCGTCCGATGCCAAGGATCTGTTCCAGCAGATGAAGAAACGCGAGTTCTAGCCTTGAGCACGATCGTCCCGGGCGCGGGCGGCCTGGAAAAAGTCGTCCTGCATTCCGATGACGGCGCATCAGCAGAGATCTACCTGCACGGCGCGCACGTGACATCGTGGCGGCCGTCGCCCGGCCTTCGCGAGCGCCTGTTCCTGAGCAGTCGTTCCGGCTTCCACGCGGGCGCCGCCATCCGCGGTGGCATTCCCGTCATCTTTCCGCAATTCGCCACGGAAGGACCACTGCCGCGACACGGGTTTGCGCGTACGGCCCAATGGGCGGTCCAGGCAATTGACCGAGATGCGAGCGGCGATGCACTCGCGTCATTCGTGCTCACGGATGCGGCAGGAACACGCACGATCTGGCCGCACGCCTTTCGTGCAACGCTGTCCGTTCGCATTGGCGGCACGCGGCTCGCCGTCACACTCGGCATCGAGAATACCGGCGATGCTCCATTCTCGTTCACGGCGGCACTGCACACGTATCTTCGTGTCGACGACGTGTGCACCGCGGAGCTCCTCGGACTCCACGGCACACCCTATCGCGAATCGGGTGCGCGTGACGTCCTGACATTCGAGCAGCGTGACGTGATTCGTATGGACGGCGAAGTGGATCGTGTTTTTGTGGGTGCACCAGTGCGGCTCACGCTGCGCGAGCCGTCGCATGCCCTTGACGTGGAGAAGCAGGGATTCCCGGATGTGGTGCTCTGGAATCCTGGCCCGGCGCGTGCGGCCGCTCTGGCCGACATGGAGGCCGGCGGCGACATGCACATGCTCTGTGTCGAGGCGGCCGCCGTACAGATACCCGTAACGCTCGACGCCGGGCAGACGTGGACGGGATCGCAGCGATTCGCTGATTTGCCGGCACGGGCGGAATGAACCACACGAGGACACAGTGAGCGAAGACGCAGCCGCGGAGTCCCCGCGCGATGGACTCATGGCACACCTGGCGCAGCTCGAGGCGTTTGTCGAGAAGTCGGCGGCGGATGGCGAAGAAATTCCGCCCGAGGCCGCGGAGATGATCGTGCGTCTCCGCGAAATCATGCATGCGCTGGACGGGCTCGCGTCGAGCATGGGTGATGCAACATCGGAAGCTCCTTGATGCTCTGGGATGTATCGCTCGGCAATATGCCCGGGGTCATGAGCATGGACTACATGGTTCGCGAAGTCACCAACGCGGCGGACGTCGACGAGGTTCGCCGGTTGGTGATGGCGCACGGCGACGCACGCTCCACGACCCCCGGCGTCGAGTACGTCTATGCTGACGCTGCCCGTATGCCCGGTCCGTACATTCCGCCGCTTGGTGGCCTCTGGCTCGCCGTGTCCGCCGACGTCGGCATTGGATGCGGCGCGCTGCGGCCCGTCGACGACACCTCCGCCGAAGTCAAACGAATGTTCGTGGATTCGACGTGGCGCGGCCGCGGCGTTGGGCGGGCGCTGATGGTCGCGCTCATTGCCGGAGCACGCGCGAGGGGGTATGCCACGCTGCGGCTTGGCACGCTCGACGACATGACCGCGGCCCGCACGCTTTATGAATCGCTTGGCTTCGTTCCCATCGGGCGTTACCGTGCAGACGAATTGATCGACACACGGTTCTACCAACTCGAACTCTCCACTACGTGAAGCCAACCCTGCTCCTCGCGCTCTTCATTGCCATACCGCTCGCAGCGCAGGAGCCTGTCACGGATCCGCGGCTCGTGCAGCCGGAACGCCCCACCGTGGCCACGCACGCGCACACCGTGGCACCGGGCTACGTGGAGATTGAATCCGGCATTGAGGGTGACCGCGCGAGTGCGGGTAAACGCTCGTATTTCGCGCCGACCGTCACGAAGATCGGACTCACATCGCACGTGCAGCTCAATCTTTCAACGCCGTTCGTGTTCTCGGGCCCCGGCCAGTCGTCTGGCGTGGGCGACATGTCCATTGGCGTGAAGTGGCGGCTCGTCGACGACAATCCGGTTCTTGGAGACTTTGCACTCCTGCCCGCGGTGCTGTTTCCCACCGGCTCGTCCAGCAAGGGTACCGGAACAGACGCCTATGGCGCCAGTCTTACGGCCATCGCCAGCTACGAGGTAAATGGCATCGCCATTGATCTTAACGCGGCTTATGCCGGCATGCGCTCCACCGGCACCATACCGTCCACACAGTCCGCACTCTGGACCGCATCCTTCGGCGCGCCCGTCACGGGGAAATTGAGCTGGGTGCTCGAATTCTTCGGCCAGCCGACCATCGATGGATCCGGCGCGGTGTCGACGGCCGCAATCCTGACGGGTCCGACCTATCTCGTGAAGCCGTGGCTGAATCTGGACGTCGGCATCATCGCTCCATTCCACGGCGACATGTCGAACGCCATTTACGCAGGCATGGTGTGGAATGTGGGATCGCTGTTCGGGCGGCGCTGATACCCGTGCTGTGGCTATTCGCCGCGAAGCTCCACGCGGCGGCGAGAACCCGTGCTGCGCCGCGCAATGATTTCCCACCGGTCGTCCACGTCGGAGGCAAGCACGTTGACAATGGTGGCACGCTCTCGCTCGCGCGCTTCATCCATCTCTGCGGCCATCGAGATTCGCCCGAAGCGCCGCCCCGAGAGCGTGGTCCGCTTGGGCGTATCGCGCACTGCGTTGGTGTCGATGCCAGGCTCATTCATTGTAGCCTCCGCGAGTGTTTCAGCGCTCGGATACAAGCAACGCCTGTACCACAATTGGCGATGTGATGCGCATCACGCCGAATCGATGTCCCGGATGGCATCTCTGAGGAGCGATGCGGCCAGCTCAACCTTGAAACCATTCCTCGACAGCGGCTCGGCGTCGAGCAAGGCGCGCTCAGCGAGGCCGGCAATGGTGTCCTCATCCAGTCCGCCGGACACGGCCTCTTCTTCGACGGACGTGTAGATGCGATAGGGCCTTGGCGAGACGCCACCCAGCACCAGACGCGCTTCGCCATCAGCCCGGCGAGCCATCGCAAGACTCACGATGGGCGCTTTGGTGCTGCCAGGCTCCACGAGCCGCGTGTACCGCTGCAATCCACCAGCGGCGGCGGCGGGCAGCCTGACTTCGTGGATGTGCTCTCCCTCGACCAGCACCGTCTCGCGATCCATGCGCTCGCGAGGAATCACGAAAAAATCCGCCGCGGCAACGGCACGCGAGCCACCAGGACCTGTGATGCGGATTTCCGCATCCAGCGCGACCAGCGCAATGGCAGCGTCCGACGCATTCACGATCCAGCATGGACCGCCGTCGAGAATGGCGAGATCATGATTCTCGCCGTCATGTGCCGGGCATCCTGATCCACCATTCTTGAGACAGGGCACCCCACGCCGCAGGTAGGAGCAGCGTGGTGGCTGCAGAAGATCACCCGCGATGCTCAGCGTTGATTCTCCCTGCGCGCACGCGGATGCAAGCATGGGATAGTGCGCCCGCACCATGCCGCTGGAAGCAATATCCGCAATGCTGGCTGCGGCACCGATGCGAAGCGACCCGTCCTGTTCGATGCTCAGGGGCAACGGAGATTCGCTATTTGGAAAGGATGGCGACACAATGTCTGGCGGTCTGCGTAGTGATAGCCAGAGCTTAGCCGCGGATGCCCTCTCACGCGAGGTTCACGTGCAATACTCGGTCATCGGTCTCAACATCCTGTACGCGGTCATTGGCGTGGTGTTGATGTTTGTGTCGTATCGGCTCATCGACCGGCTCACGCCCGAAGTGGATTTTCCCCGCGAGCTCCAGAAGGGCAACGTCGCGGTGGCGATCTTCATCGCCGCCATCTTCATCTCGATCGCCATGATCATCGGCAAGGCACTCGGGTGATGTGCCGAGGCAGGTTGTTGGCGTTGTCATGGACTGCGCTGCTCTATGCGGCCGCGTTGCCAGCGCAGCAGGTGGAGGGCAGGATTGTCAAAGCCACCCGCTCACTCGAGCGCGCTGCCGTCGAGCGCAAGGCGCACCGGACGTCAACGCGGTTCGACCAGACCTTTCGGAAGTATGCCAGGCGCTACTTCGGCGCGGGCTTCGATTGGCGCTGGTTCAAGGCACAGGGTATGGCCGAGAGCGACCTTACTCCCGGTGCAACGAGCCGCGTAGGCGCGCGCGGAATCATGCAGCTCATGCCTTCGACGTACGGGCAGATCCGCACGGCGCTTCCGCAATTTGGCGAAATCGACAACCCGGAGTGGAATATCGCTGCCGGCATTCTCCACGATCGCGATCTCTGGACGATGTACGCCCGCGATGTGGCCGAGGAGGAGCGTTGGCCATTCATGTTCGCAGGCTACAATGCGGGCGAGGGCACCATCATGCGCGCGCGCAAGGTGGCTGCTGCAGCGAAGCTCCGGGATACGACCTGGCCGAGCATTGAAAGTGTCGCGTCAAAAGTGGAGCGCTGGCGCTACAACGAGACGCTGGACTATGTGCGGAGAATCCGGGCCAACCATGACTCGATGCCATGAGGTGGTCGGCTCGTCAGATGGACGTACGAGCCGGCTCGGCCGACCGGCTGACTACTCCGAGTGCGCCGCGCCCGAGGTGCCCACAGCGTGGAAGCGGAGGTCGGTGGGATGCTTGTAGGTCGCGTTGTGCACATAGGCTGCGCCGGCGGCGGTTGCCACGGCAAGCAGGCATACAAAAATGGCAAAACCCCACCCTTCCTGCTTGAACGGAATGTGGCGGCCGGCGTTGGCGTGCGATTGTTCGTCCATCAAAATCTCCGGAACGGGTCGTGATCCGGTGAAAGCTACCAAGCCGTCGCCGGTCCCGCGACTAGGGTCCGGCAGCCTGGGCGAACGGTGCGGCACGATTATAGTGGCGCGCCGGCTGACAAGATTGCATCCATTCCACCGATCGTGCTGTCGAACGGAGACCGTGCATTCACTGCTCATTGACCAACTGACCGCCGCCCTGGGGCCGGGCTACACCATCGAGCGCGAGCTCGGCGGCGGCGGCATGTCGCGGGTATTCGTCGCCTTCGACGAAGCCCTGCAGCGGCGAGTGGCGGTCAAGGTGATGCCGGAGCATCTCGCGGTGTCCGTGTCGGTGGACCGCTTTAAGCGCGAGATTCTGCTCTCCGCAGGGTTGCAGCACCCCCACATCGTGGGGGTGCTGAGCGCGGGTGAAGCCGCCGGGCTGCCCTTCTTCGTCATGCCCTACGTCGAAGGAGAATCCCTTGGCTCCCGCATCGGTTCGGCCGGCACCATGTCGGTGCGTGAAACGGTGTCCATTCTCAAGGACGTGGCACGTGCGCTCGCGTATGCCCACGAGCGCGGCGTGGTGCACCGTGACATCAAGCCGCACAACATCCTGCTCGCTGCGGGTGCGGCCACGGTCACGGATTTCGGTGTCGCCAAGGCGATTACCTCCGCCCGGCGCTCCGCGGCAGACAGGGACCATGCACTCACGGTAACGGGTATCTCGCTCGGCACGCCGTTGTACATGGCGCCGGAGCAGGCCGCGGCCGATCCGGACGTGGACCACCGCGCGGACATTTACGCCCTTGGCATCACGGCGTACGAGATGCTGAGCGGACGTCCTCCGTTTGCCGGACTCGCGCCGCGCGCGCTGCTCGCCGCCCGCATGACCGAAGATCCGCCCGCGCTCACCAGCGTGCGCGACGACATTCCGGCGGCGCTGTCGGACCTGGTGATGCGGTGTCTCGCACGCGAACCGGCTGATCGCCCGCAAACGGCCGCCGAGCTTCTGGTGGCGCTCGATGATCCGTCGGTGGTGAGCGGAACATTCATCGCGCCGGTGAGGGAGCGCTCGTCGCGGACGCGCATTGCCGCCGCCGCCGCGGTGTTGCTCGCTGTCATTGGCACCACGGCCGTGCTCGTGCGCAGGCCGTCAGCGCCAGCCGATGCTCCTGCGGCTGTTGTGGCAGCGGCCCCGGCACCGGCTCCGGCGTCGGTGGTCGTGGTGCCCCTGGTGAGCATCGGCGCTGACTCGGGCAACGCCTATCTCGCCGACGGAATCACCAACGAGCTGGCGGCGGCTCTTGCCCGGGTCCCGAATCTGCAGGTCGTGTCGCCATCACGCGCCGCGGCCATGCTGGCCGCGGGCAAGTCGCCGAGCGACATCGGCAAAGCGCTCAATGTTGCCTTGCAGCTCGAGGGCACGGTGCAGCGCGAAGGAAAACGGCTTCGTGTCACAGCGCGGCTCGTAGGCGTTTCCGACGGTGTCATGCGCTGGTCCGACATGTACGAGCGCGACGCCACCGACCTGCTCACGGTGCAGGAAGACCTTGCGCGCGCGATCACGAGTGCGGTGCGCGGGTCCATGGGCGGAGCGCTCGCATCCGCCGCGGATAGCGCGCCTGTGGTTGCGCCCGCGCAGAACGTGGGCTCCGGACAGGCGTACGACCTCTATCTCCGCGGACGTTTTCAGCTCGCGAGGAGGAGTCCGGCTGCCCTGCAGCAGGCGATCACGTACTTTCGCCAGGCGGTGGAAAAAGATCCGAGTCTTGCCCCGGCATACAGCGGCCTGGCCGACGCGCAGGGCCTGCAGCCCCTGTATACGAGCGTGGCCGCGCAGCCTGCACTCCTCGCCGCCCTCGAGAGCGCCGACAAGGCCATCTCGCTCGACAGCACGCTCGCCGAAGCCTGGGCGTCACGGGGCGTGCTGCAGGGACGCAGCTGGAAGTGGACGGATGCGGAGCGGGACTTTCGTCGGGCCATCGCCCTGAACGCGCGCTATGCGCCGGCACAGCAGTGGCTGGGCGAGTTGTATCTCGTAACGGGCAAACTTTCAGAAGCGACGCAGGCACTCGAGCGCGCGGCGCAGCTGGATCCGACGTCGCCGGTGATCGTGGGGTCGCTCGGCATGTCGCTTGGTCTCGCCGGCCGCGCCAGGGAGGCAATCACGACTGCAGAGCGCGCCGTCTCCTATGATTCCACGCTGGTGGTCACGCGCTTCATGCTGGGCACCACGCACTTGTATCTCCACAACCCTGCGGCGGCGGTGAAGCCGTTGGAAGCCGCAATTCAGATCGACCCGACATCTCGTATAGCCCTGGGTCTGCTCGGCTACGCCTATGCAGCCTCCGGTGACGTCAACGCCGCGCGTCGCACTCGTGCGCGCATTGAAACACTTCCAGCCGGGCCGGGCACCGATGTGGCGATTGCACGAATTGCCGTGGCAATGGGTGATACGGCGGAAGCGTTGAGCCGGCTCGAGAGGGCGCTGCGTGCGCGTGATCCGTTCTTTGCGACGGAATCCGCGACGTCCCCGATGTTCGATGCATTGCGGACGAGTCCGCGTTACATGGCGTTGTTGCGCGCGGTGGGAATCGGGATGGGGAAGATGGTGGCTGTTCGCTAACCGCGTATCAGCAAACGTATCAGCAGGATGCGGATTGGCGCATGAAAAATGGCATGCGGACTCACGCCGCCGCCTCCACGAGCTCGATCAGCTGCTGTGTAGGAGTCAGCAGCCACGCGATCTTGCGCATGTCGAACGCCACCGCAGGTACGGGCTGTGCCAGCACCACGCAGCGATTGGACTTGAGGTGCTGAATGGCGGCCGCGATGTCCGGGACTTCATAACACACGTGATACGCGCTTCCGCCCTTGGCGAGCGTTGCTGACACCGGCGAGCCGGGGCCCAGTGGCGCCACGAGCTCGATGGGCATGTCCCCGGCACCGCGGCTCAGGAAACACACCGAGACCTTCTGGATCGGATCGTCGAATGGCCCAGAGGTCACGTCGTAGTTGAACAACGTCTTGTAGATCGGAATCGACTTCGCCATGTCAGCGACGGCGACGCCGAGGTGGTGGAACTGGAATTGTGTGGAGATCATGCATCGAAAAATAGACGTCGCGGCACCGCGCGCGCCATTGCACTGGGCACGCCGCCGCCTCTAATTCAGATCATGCGAGCCATCCGAATTCACGAGACCGGCGGGCCTGAGGTCATGCGCCTCGAGACCGTCGCCGACCCGGCACCTGCCGCTGGCGAGGTACTGGTCCGGATGGACGCCATCGGGCTCAATTTCATCGAGGTCTATTTTCGCAAAGGCCTGTACAAAACGGCGCTGCCGTTCATCCCGGGAACCGAGGGGGCCGGAACGGTGGTCGCACTGGGCGACGGCGTAACGGACGTCCAGGTCGGCGATCGTGTGGCCTCCACGAATTTCGTGGGCTCATATGCCGAACTGTCGCTCGTGAAGGCGGATCGGCTGGTGCCGCTGCCCGCGGGTGTCAGCGCGCGTATCGGTGCCGCGGCGATGCTTCAGGGCATGACTGCGCACTATCTCACGCACTCGGTGTACACGCTAAGGCGCGGCGACTGGTGTCTCGTACACGCAGCCGCGGGCGGCGTCGGTCTCATTCTCTGCCAGATTGCCGCCCGCATCGGTGCACGCGTCATCGGAACGGTGTCTACTCCCGAAAAAGCGGCACTGGCCCGGGTCGCCGGAGCCGAAGCGACGATCCTTTACACGCAGCAGAATTTTGTGGACAAAGTGAAGACGATCACCGGCGGCGCAAAGGTGAAAGTCGTTTACGACTCCGTGGGCGCGGCCACGTTCCTGGGGAGCATGGACTGCCTTGCCGTGCGCGGAATGCTCGCCTTGTTCGGCCAGTCCAGCGGTCCCGTTGCGCCATTCGATCCGACTATCCTCAACGCGAAAGGCTCATTGTTCGTGACGCGGCCAACCCTGGGGCACTACATCGCCACGCGTGCAGAGCTCGAGTGGCGCGCCGGCGACATTCTGGGCTGGGTGAACGACAGGTCGCTCGACATTCGCATCGACCGCGAAATCCCGCTGGAGCGCGTTGCCGAAGCGCATGAGGCGCTCGAAGCCCGGCTCACGACGGGCAAGGTCGTCATCGTTCCCTAGCCCATGCGCCGCGCCGTCTTCGTCCTGCTCGCGCTTGTCGTAACGGCGTGCAACCGGCAGCTGTATTCAGCACCGGCGCCCGTTTCTGCGCCTGCGCCCACCGCACCATCGTCACGGCCGAGAATCGAGCCCCTACCCCCAGAGGCGGCGGCCAATTTCGACGTCGTGAGTTACATCATTGGCCGCAGCATGCTGCTTCCCGTAGCGGGCGCAACGGTCGCGCAGCTCCACGATACCTTTGACGAAGGGCGCGATACCGAGCGTGTCCATCGCGCGCTCGACATCATGGCGCCGCGCGGTACACCGGTGCTGTCCACGGACGCCGGCCGAATTCTCCGGGTGGGATCGAACCCCCTGGGCGGAAACATCATCTACGCCTCGGACCCGCTCGGACGCGTGGTGTATTACTATGCACACCTCGACGCCTACCAGCCGGGCCTCGCACAGGGGGCAGCCGTGGCGCGGGGCGATACCCTTGGCTTCGTGGGCACAACGGGGAATGCACCCAGGGAAGCGCCGCACCTGCATTTTCAGGTCATGCGAATGCCGCTCGACGGAAAATACTGGGACGGCGATCCCATCAATCCCTATCCGCTCTTTCTCCTCACGCACGATCCCGCTCGCCCATGACACTGACGTCGAAGGAACGCGCCGAGCTCCGCGGCGAAGCACATCATCTCAGTCCGCTCGTGCACATTGGCCACCAGGGGCTGACGGACACGCTGCTGCAGACGCTCGACGACACGTTGCGCACCCACGAGCTGGTCAAGGTCGCGCTGGCAAAAACAACGGACGCAAAGCCCGGGGACGCGGCGCACGAGATGGCCGAAAAGGTCGGCGCCGACGTGGTGCAGGTCATTGGACGCACGTGCACCCTGTATCGCGAAAACCCGGACCTCAAGCGCAAACAGGGCGCGCTGCCACCCTGGCGATAGTGGAGCGGACATGAAGCGCGTGAGCCGATGGCTGGTCGTCGCCGCGGTCGTCGGCACGGCGCGCGATCTCTCGGCACGCCCTGCTCGAGCCCCATTGCCCCAGCAGCTCGACGCGCCGGAAATCAACGTCGAGCCACCGCGCATTTTTCTCAAGACGGCCATGCCTGCGGCCCCTGCCACCGGCCGGCGCGTCATTTCTGTGGCCGCAGGAGGCAATCTCCAGCAGGCGCTCGACGCGGCGCAGCCCGGTGACGTGATCGAGCTCGCGAAAGGGGCTGTCTTTTCCGGCAATTTCACGCTTCGCAACAAGAACACCGCGAGCGACGCATGGATCGTGATCAGGCCGGCGAACCACGCGAATCTTCCCGCCGAGGGAACGCGCATGACGCCCGCAGTGGCGCAGCGCCTGGCGCTTCCACGCATCGAAACCCCCAACGCCGAAGACCCAATCAAGACAGCCAGGGGCGCGCATCACTACCGGCTGGTGGCGCTCGACGTCGGCATCGCCGCAGCGCGCAACCAGGCATGGACCGCGATAACGCTGGGCGACGACAACCGCACACTCGCCGACATTCCGCACGATCTCGTGCTGGACCGGATGTATGTGCACGGAAACGCCACCGCCACGCTCCGCCGGTGCGTGGTCATCAACTCGGCGTCCACAGCCATCATCGATTCATGGCTGAGTGATTGCCACGAAAAAGGTTCGGATTCGCAGGCCATCCTGGGCTACAACGGGCCTGGCCCCTTCAAGATCGTGAACAACTATCTCGAGGGCGCGGGCGAGAACGTGATGTTTGGCGGAGCGGACCCGTCCATCGTGGGCATGGTGCCGAGCGACATCGAGATCCGGCGGAATCATTTCTACAAGCCGTTGGCGTGGAAGGGAAAGTGGACCATCAAGAATCACCTGGAGCTCAAGAACGCCCAGCGCGTGCTCATCGAAGGCAACGTGATGGAGAACAGCTGGTGGGACGGGCAGGCGGGCGCGTCGCTGCTGGTGAAGTCCACCAACCAGAGCGGCAAGTGCCAGTGGTGTGTGTCGCGCGACGTGAACATCCGTCTCAACCTCATTCGCAACGTGGGGGTGGGAATTGCCTTTACCGGCATGGACGGTGGTCCCGTGACCACGACGGCGCGCAACATCAGCATGACCGACAACGTCATTTCCCGCATCAACCTGCCGCCCTTCGAGGGTGACGGATTCGCCATGATCCTGAGCGGCCTCACGAGCGTGGTCATTGCCCACAACACCATCGTGGAGGCCAAGACGGCCATGGTGCTGGGCGGGGTGAACCAGGATTTTTCCTTCCACGACAACATCCTGGCATCGATCAAGTACGGGGTGATTGCCGATGGAATGACGGTCAAGGCGGCCATTGCCACGCATCTGCCTGGCTCGCGTTTCATCCGGAATGCCCTGGTGGTGCCCGACGCGGGCGTGGATTACCCGCAGGGCAATTATTTTCCTCCGTCGCTCCGCGCCATCGGCTTCGAGGACCTTGCGGGCGAGAATTACCGGCTGGTCCGGATCAGCAAGTATGAAAAAGCAGGCACGGGCGGAAAAGACATCGGCGCCGACGTGGTGGCGCTCGATGCGGCCATTGCCGGAGTGCGCGTGCCGTAGCCCTTCCGGTTGTCGCTCCCGTGATTCGCATTATCTTGAGAAGCGCCCCCACATTGCAGTATCTCCTGAGGCGATCATGCCCTACGTCATTACCGAAGCCTGCATCAATACCAAGGACAAGGCGTGTGTCGACGTCTGTCCCGTGGACTGCATCTACGAAGGCGAGACCCAGCTCTTCATTCACCCGGACGAGTGCATTGACTGTGGTGCGTGCGAGCCGGAGTGTCCGGTCACCGCGATCTTTCCGGAAGAGGATGTACCCGCCCAGATGAAGGAATACATCCAGATCAACCGGGACGTATTCAAGAGTGACAATCCACCGGGCCGTCCTACCCGCTAAGGTGGCCGACATGACTGGCGCGGAATGCTTCGCGCACTGACGTTCGATTACTGGGACACGCTCTACGAGGGTGGCCGGCTCGCGGGTCGAGTCGCTCTCAGGCGCACCGCGGTTGGGGCGCTGCTTGGTGCGTACGGGCGAGACCTGCCCGAAGAACAGCTTCGCGCGCTGTACGAAGCCTCGGGCCAGGAAGCAGAGCGCTGGTGGAGCGAGGAGCAGCGCGGTTACAAGACGGACGACCGGCTGCGCTGGATCCTCGAGCACGCGGCCGCCACGCCCCGCGAGGGCTGTGAGCATGTGGCCGCCGCGGTGGACGCGGTGGACAACGCCCTCCTCATGCTCCCTCCCGCCATGTTTCCGGGAGCATGGCAGCTGCTGCGCACCATGCAGCGGCGGTTCAAGCTCGCGGTAATCAGCGACACGGGCTTTGCCTCCGGCAGGGCACAGGACCGGCTCCTGGAAAAAGACGCTGCGCGCGATTTTTTTTCCGCGACCATCTATTCCATGGACATCGGACACGCCAAGCCGCGGCCCGAGATATTCCAGGCAGCGGTCGATGTACTCGGCGTCGTACCGGCGGACATCCTTCACATTGGCGACAACGAGCGAACGGATATACGCGGTGCGCTCGATGCCGGATATCGCGCCGTGCGGCTGGATATCGCGCGCTCCAGTGGCCCGAGTGAAGCCGAGTTCGTGGCGCGGTCGTTCGAGGAACTCTCGCAGTATCTCGCTACGCTGCACGAGCACTAAGAGAACAGCCGCACCACGACACGGCGCTGGCTCACGGGCAGCGTGATGAAGAGTGCCAGGCCGATGCGCCCAAAGCCCGCCTTTTGAATTCCGGACTGCGCCGCCACGTTCGCGGCAGACGTCTTCATGATGATGCGCTTGGTACCCTGCGCCCTGGCAATCTCGGTGAGCTTGCGAATGGCGAGCGGGAAATAGCCGCGGCCACGGAATCGCGGCAGCGTCTCGCAGGCGGTGATCTCCACCTCGCCGTGATGCGCGAGCCAGACGCGGGGGTCGTCCCTGGCCGTCGCGTTGGGCGGAAGAAGCCAGGCGACGTGCGCGAGCTCACCCTCGACGAATAATCCATATGCGTGGCTCTGCCCGAATCGCTTCAACCGCGCGAGCTGACGCGACTCGAACGCACCGTCGTCAACGGCGATTGCGCGGACCTCGTCCGAGCTCAGGAACCTGAGCTCGAGATCCGGCCGTGCGTCGGCTCGCGGCGTGTCGCCAAGTCGCTGCTCGAAGACGATGATGCGCGAGATGTCGCCGATGAGCAGGCTGCGCAACGCGGGGCGGTCGTTGCGCAGGAGTTCCACGGCACGGCTCACTCGGCGGCGCCACGGCGGGCCAATGTAACTCGCTGATGCTTCGAGATCGATCCGCGCAGCGCCGAATCCCATCTTGAAGCGCGCGAGACTGGACCCGTCATCCGCACCGCCAAGGTTGAACTGCTGAACGCCTTCCGCCTCGAGCTGCCGTGCAATGGAGTGCACGAGCAGGTGCGACGCGCCCACGAGCATCCCTTCGGTGGACGTGCCGGCAGACCGGTAATACGCTCCGGACTTCGAGCGCAGAATGAGCACGCTCGAGAGGACGTCATTGCCGCGCACCGCCTGAAAGAGCTCTCCCGCGCCAGCGTCGAGAAATGCTCTGAGCTCCGCGGAAGCTTCGCTCATCTGAATGTGCTCGCCGCGAAGGCGGCGGCGGTGCACCGAATGCTTCATCAAGGACAGGTGGACCGCCGCCGCATTGGGTGCGTGAGTACGCGTCACATGAACGCCGGCCTTTTCCGCGCGACGAATATTTCGCCGGTGGTTGGACGAAACGCCGAGCGGTGCATTACCGCCAAGACTGAGCACGAACTCGCGGCGTTGGCGACGCCCGCGAACGGCAGGAAGCTCCGGCAGTCTCGTGCCTGCGGGAGAGCCGAAGGATCCCAGGTCCAGGATGGTGACGTGCTTGTCTTCCCAGAACGTCTGTAAGCCCGCCCAGAACGGACTGCTGCCCTCCACGTTGGGAAGGGAAGGAATCTCGAGCGTGGTGTTCAGCCTTCCCGTTTTCAGCAACCCGCCGCATGCGGCCTGCACTGTGCCGTCCTCACCGCGTACGCCAAAGATCCAGATTTCCTGGCCGGTTGCGCGCATGGCGTTCAGGTAGCCCGCGCTCAGGAAAACCGACGCCGGGTAGCATCGTGCGAGCTCTGCGACATCGTCAGTGTTCGCGAGCGTCGCACGGAAAGTCCCGGTCATGCCGTGGAGAGCCGCTCTTCGAGTGTGAGCGCATCCACGAGGAACTTCGTGGCCCAGTTGAGCACCCGGAGGCGGCCATAGTCTCCCCATACGGGCCACGAGCCGGCAAGGCCGCCGCGCAGGCGGTCGTCTGCGCTGCGAATGTCATGGTGCGCCATCACGTACCGGTTCAGCGTTCGGGCAGCGGTGCGGTACTTCTCGTCGCCGGTGACGAGGAACAGCTCTCCCGTCACGATGGCCGTTTGGGCGGAGCCGGTGAGGCAGCACCAATCAACCGCGGCGGAGAAGTCCTCTCGCTGGCGGCCAGGCAGGTAGCCGTCATCGCGCATGATGCGGATCTGTGCATCCGCCAGACGCTGCGCGCTGGCGATGAAATCATTACGCCCCGTGAGCTGCCCGATGCCGATGAGCCCCTGCATCGTGTACGCGAGCGTATGCAGGAGCGGAGCGTACGGGTCGGAGTGGCAGCAGTCCGGAAACCACCCATTTGGTCGCTGCTGGGAGGCGCAGTATTCGGCATTGCGTACCGCCGCGTCAATGTAGCGCTGCTCACCCAGTGCCACGCCCAGCTGGCAGAGCCCGAGCGCCGCATAGACGTTGTAGAGGGTCGCCTTCTGGATGGCGAACACCGAGTTGCCGGCGTCCCAGTTGCCGCTGGGCTCCTGGGCCGACACGAGCCACTCCGCGGCGCGGCGCGCGGCGTGGGCAAAGCGGGCCTCTCCCGTATGCCGAACGAGCGCGCTCCACCCCAGGAGCACCATGCCCGTATTGAACACCGCGGGGGTGGGATGCGTGTTGTACATGCCGCCCATCACTGCACCCCCGGGTAGCTGAATGGAAATCTCCCAGTCGCCCATCGCGATGGCGCGCTCCAGCAGCTCGGCGCGGCCCGTCAGCGCCTTCTGTTCGAGAAACGTGGCGCAGATGTACCCGGTGGTTTCCGGGTAACTCGGCTCGAAATCGGATCCGAACACCACGCCGTACGAGATGCCGCGATCCGAACCCGAATCCTGTGCGCGCTCCAGCCACGCCATGGCCGCGTCACGATGCGCGCGCACGTCGAGATCGGCCGCATCCGGCGAGTACAACGGCGAGAGGGTGACGCGCTCGCGGTGCGACCCCCAGAGAAAGGTGAGTTTCCGTCTGACTTTTGCGAGCAGACCCGGCATGTCCGTTCTCAGTACTGGAAGCAATGGGTGTCCAACGACACCGGCGGCAGCGTCTCTATCGGACCGCTACAGGGACCAACCCATGCGCTGCTTGACGACGAACGCCGCCGTGATGGCGACGTACTGCATGAACGTCGACAGCTCGCTTCTCCATGCTTCTCCCCAGTGATGCTCCCCTTCCTCGTCTGATCCCGGGGGACGTGGGAACCAGCGGGACGTACGCGCCTTGTAGGCCAGGTATTCGTCGCCAAAGATGGATTCGAGCACACCCTCCTCGTACCGCACGATGAGCGTGTACTCCACGGCAAACAGTACCACGGCGACAGGAATGAACCAGAGCACCCCCGAAATGACGGCAAAGCCCATCCAGATCAGGAAGTTTCCCACGTAGAGCGGATTGCGCATCCATGCAAAGATTCCATACGTCACAAGCCGGTGCACCGTTCGCGATCGTCTCCGGGTCTCCGTTCCGGCCGCGCCCACACCGGCAAGCCGGATGGCCTCGCCAAGCACGACGAAGACGAAACCGAGTATCCAGTTCATCGCGTCGCTGGTCCCATGCGCGAGCAAGGGAACGAGCAGAAACGGAACGGGCAGCCATCCACGATGCCGAAACAACACAGCACCAATGCGGGCGCTCGAGCTGCGCTCGGCGTCAGAAATGGATGAGTCTGCTAAGTTGCCGGTGGGAGAACTTGGCATGAAGGAATTGTGCGTGATCGTAATGAAAGCGGTTATGTCAAAGCTCGCTCACGCGTATGGCATTCACAACCGAAAGCACTAATCGTACAGCAGCGACGCGAGAAACTCGCCCATGACGTGATTGAAAGCGGCGGGACGCTCCCAGGAGCACACATGCCCGCCACCTTGAATTGTCTCGAGACGGCTGTTGGGAATCGCCGCCGCGAGTACCTGCATCTCGTCAGGCGGCGTAAAAGTGTCTTCGAGCCCGCTCACGACCAGTGTTGGCACATCGATTCCCCCGAGCAGAGCGGTCGAGTCCAGGCGTCCAGCCATGGCCCGAAGAGCGCCCGTCACTCCCTCGAGCGGCGCAGACGCCATCAGCTGCCGCAGCGCCTCGAGTACGTCGGGACGGGAGTTGAACGTTGTTTTACCCACCATCGCACGCAGCTGCTTCGCCGCCAACGCTTCCACGCCACGCTCATCGACGAACTGAATCAACCGCAGTCGCTTCGCCCTGCCTTCCTCTGTATCGGCAGTTGCACGCGTGCTCGTGAGCACGAGTCCGCGAATCAGCGTGCGGTGGCGCCGCCACATTGCCAGGGCAACGTAGCCGCCCATGGACAGGCCGCACACCACGACACGCTCGAGCCCGAGCAGCATGACGAAGGCGGCGAGATCGTCGGCGTACTGGTCGATGGAATAGGGGGGCAGGATGCTCGTGTCACCAAAGCCACGGAGATCCGGCGCGAGGCAGCGTGCCTGCGTCTGCAGCCCGCTCAGCTGTGCCGCCCACAACGAGCGGTTGTGCGGCCAGCCATGGATGAAGAGCAGGGGAATGCCCTGGCCCGTGTCGTCGTAGGCGAGCTCGAGGCCGTTCGGGAGTATCGCGATCACCTGGCGTCGCGCTCTTCGCCGTCCTCTGGCCAATGGGGCAGGAGGGTGCGCCACGCCTCGGGCACCCGTACCGGCTTACCCGTGCGGTCGAGCGCCACGAATACGATGGACGCCTCGGCGACGATGACGCTGCTGCCGACTTTGCGGACGTCCTGCTTCACGATGTAGCTCGTGTTCCGCACAGCGAGCAGGCCACTGCGAATGGACAGGTCGTCGCCAGGCAGCGACTGCGCGTAATAATCGATGTCGACATGCCGCACCACGGAATACACCGGCACCGTCGCAAAATCGCGCACGCCGCCGACGCCTTCACGCTCCAGCAGCTCCCAGCGCGCGCGCTCGAGAAATGCCAGCATCGTTGCATGATTCACGTGGCCCAGCATGTCGCAGTCAGCCGGGTACACGTGAAAGATGACTTCAGGCAATCCATCCATCGCTACGCTCCTCCCTGAGTGCACGTGGCTCGTCGTCGAGCCATCGCCCGTCAAATGTTAGCCAGAAGAGAACCTGCTCGTCAGGCAGGTGCCTCGCCCGAGCCAGCGCTCGCCCCAGTGCCTTTGCACTGTACGTTCCATCCAGCCGCGGCCCGCCCGCTGCTCGCAACAGTGCTGCCGCTCCCACTCCGTCGTCCGTTTCACGCGCATAGGCGCCGCCGTACCCCGCATGGTCGATCTCGAGCAGCTCCGGGCGGAGCGCCGGCAATGCCGCGCTGCTCAATGAGCACAAGAGCGAGCGCGCCCTGTGCGCCAGGCGCAGCACGTGCCACCGGTTGCCAACGAGCTTCGGAACCACGCGAACGCCAATCACTTTCGTCGAGACGCCGGCAATGGACAAACCAACAAGCAGCCCCGCCGCCGTTCCTCCACTGCCAAGTGGAACGACCAGTGTATGCGGCATGGTGATGCCCGCGTGCTCCAGTTGCGAGACCAGCTCCAGGGCGGCATGGACGTGCCCCAATGCGCCTAACGCAGAGCTCCCTCCCGCGGGAATCCAGCAAACGCTGGACGTTAAGCGACGCACGCCCGCACGAAGGTATGCGTCAACGGGTGACATGGCGTGCGTGACCCTGGCCAATGAGGCGAGGCGTGCACCAGTCGTCATGGAAACCGCGTGATCTTCCTGCGGCCAGGTGATGACGTCGGCATGGGCACCAAGCGCCGTGCTGTACTGTGCGACAGCCAGCGCATGCGTGGATCCCGTGGACCCAACCGTGAGCACCCGCTGGCCCGGCTTTACCCCTGCAAGGAGAAATTGCAGCGCACGAACCTTGTTGCCGCCAAGGAGCGGAGAGCTCAGGTCATCCCGCTTGACGAGCAAGCGCACGGCGCCAAGATCATGCCTCTCTACCGGCGTTTCACGCACGCCGAGGTCCACCCGGGGGACTGCATCAAACAGCGACTTCATGTGCTCGAGGCTCGCCGTATTTCCCTGGTCGCGAGCCTTACACCGTTCCGAATGAGCCCGACGGCCGGTCGTCGCCATGCACGGGGTAGGTCCAGGTTCCCTCCACCGGCAGCTGCTCCAGGTAGAACATCTGCAGCATCACCATCACCGTGGCGAGCAACGGTACGGCGACCATCAGTCCAATGAATCCGAAAACGATGGCCATCACGGCCTGCGCAACGACCGTGAGTGCAGGCGGCAGCCGCAGACCTTCCTTCATCAACAGTGGAATGAGCAGGTGGTTCTCGAGGAACTGCACTCCCCAGTAGGCCAGCGCCACGTAACCGGCCTTCTCGGGAGAGTCGAGAAAGCCCATGGCCACGCCGGGCATGGCGCTGAGGATCGGGCCAACGGTGGGAATGAACTCGAACAGGCCCGCCAGCACGCCCAGCGCGAATGCCGCCTTCACGTCCAGGATGAGCAGGACTATGGTCACGACGACCATGATCACCGCCATTGCGATAAGCTGCGTGAGCAGCCACTTGCGCAGTACCACGGCAATTCGGTCCATCATGATCTCGCCGCGGTGACGCTTCTTTGCAGGCAGCAGCGAAAGCAATCCGCGACGATACAGGTCAGGCTCGGCCGCGAAGTAGATGCTGAGAAAAAGAATCAGGAGCAGGCCACCCACCACTTCGATGGTGGACGCGATGAACGGGAAGAGATACTGGGACATCCCGTTCATCTTTTCGCGCAGCTGGTTGTGGAGCCCGGACTTTGACACCGACGTATCGGGAGGTGCGGTGGGAGTAGCGCCCGCAGCTACCGGCTTTGCGGAGACGCCGCCGGGTTCTTCTGTTTCCGAGATCAATAGCCCGAGCACGCCACTCTTGTTGTGCTTGACCCACTCCTGAGCTCGGTCCACTGCTTCCGGAAGCTTCTGCCTGAGCTCGCCACCCTGTTCGCGGAGCGTTGGCGCTACCCATGCTCCGAACCCCACGAGCATTCCCACGAAGGTAAGCACGATTGCCGCTGCTCCCACGCCGCGTGGAACGCGCCACTTCTGGAGGTAGTCCACACCCCCCGAAACGGCAATTCCGAACAACATGCCCAGGTACACCGCGAAAAAGAGCGCATGTGCCACCCAGAAGAGCCTGGCAGCGAGCAGCACGGTCAGCACCAGTGCTGTCGTCCGGATAACATCGCGGCTTCTCCAGCCTACATTCCGGCGCGCCCTGCCCGAAGGACGATGAACAAGGCTCGTGGAATCCCGCTTTTGGTCGGTCATGGTGGGGTGAAGTGGGGGCGTGCGCGCAACGAACGGCATCGTGCAGTGCACGATTCGTGACGACGGTGTTCCAGGCGATACATTACCCCGGGATTCCAACTACCGACAGCCTGAGGAGCAGCGTGACCGAGCGCGCGACCGCCGCAACGTTCGAATATCTGGACACCGTTCCCGCCGTGGAGCAACTCACGACGGAGATCGCGAACGTCTCGGAGCTGGCGCTCGATACCGAGGGAGCCAGCTTCCACCGCTTCGTGGACCGCGTTTACCTGCTGCAGCTGTCCACGCGCACCAGGCACGCCGTCATCGACCCATTGCCCATTGGCAAGCCGGCGGGCCTTGGCGCGCTTCTCGAAAGTCCGGATGTGGAGGTCGTGTTCCACGACGCCGACTACGACGTCAGGCTCCTGCAGCAGGACTACGGCTGGCAAATCAGGAACATTTTCGACACGCGGATCGCCGCTCAGCTCCTTGGGTACACGGCCTTTGGTCTCGCTGCGCTGCTCGAGCGTTTCTTCGATGTGAAGCTCGACAAGAAGCACCAGCGCGCCGACTGGTCCATGCGGCCCCTCACCAGGGACATGCTGGACTACGCGGCGCAGGACACGCGGTTTCTGCTCCAGCTCAAGGACCACATGTCCGCCGAGCTCGAGGCGAAGGGGCGCATGGGCTGGGCGCGCGAGGAATTTGCGCTGCTCGAGGGCACGCGCTGGGCCGATGAAACGCCGGGGACGGCATTCCTCAAGCTCAAGGGCGCACGCGACCTCACTCGGCGCGAGCTGGCCGTGCTTCGCGAGCTGGTGCCGTGGCGCGACGCGGTGGCGGGCACCCTGGACCGCGCAACCTTCCGCGTGCTTGGCAATGAACAGCTGCTGGACATCGCCAGGACGCAGCCCGCGTCGAAGGATGCGTTAGGCAAGATCAAGGGAATGCCGCGCGGCCTGCTCGAGCAGAAGCATGGCGAGCTTCTGGATGCGATTCGTCGCGGGCTCGCCGTGACCGACAGCGACCTGCCCAGGTTTCCGCGTGCGGCGCGATGGGATCGCGACCCCGATTTCGACGCACGTGTAAACGCGCTGAAGACGGCGCGCGACGAGGCGGCCAGGCGGCTCGCGTTAGACCCGGGCGTGCTCTGTTCGCGCGACCGGATGGAGGCAGTGGCGCGATGCAACCCGCTGTCGCTGGAGGAGCTGGCCGACGTAACCGAGCTCCGCAAATGGCAAGCATCGGAGCTCGGCTCGGCATTCGTGGCAGCGCTGGCGCCGCATCGTAAAGCGGCAGGGCCCCAGGCGTCGCCCTACAAGTAGACGTTCGGTTTCGCTGGGCTAGAGTCCCATGTACGCACGAACCCGCGGCTCGATGCGATCGGGCGACCACATGGGAGTCCAGACCAGGTTGACGTTCACGGTGCCCACACCAGGAATCGCCTTGAGCATGCGCTCCGCGTCGGCCATGATTTCCGGGCCGCTTGGACAGCCCGGCGACGTAAGCGACATGTCGACGTCGACGTTGTTTTCCTGGACGCGGACGTCGTAGACCAGCCCCAGGTCGACGATGTTGAGGCCAAGGTCGGGATCCTTGACCTTTCGGAGGGCGAGCTTGGCCTGTTCGAGGCTGAACTCCGAGAATGCGCCGGCGCTGCCTGGCTGCGGCTCCGCCGATGCTGCCTGGGCGGTGGAATTTTCTTCGGACATTTGGTGCGGTACTCCTCTAGCTGTGCTTCCTGGCCGTTTTCTTCTTTGCGGCGGTCGTGCTCTTGCCGTGCGACGACTTGCTCTTGCCGCGCCGGGCCTTGGCGGTGCGCACCGGCTTGTTCCAGCCCGCCGCGAGATCGGCGCGAAACTTGGCCGGCATGGCGATGGCGCCGATGCGTGTGTCGGTCACCGCAAGTGCGGCGGCGTCGGCGAGATCGGCGCGGATGTCCGAAATGACCTTCGCAGGCCGGCGCGCCTTGGCGGCGTGCACGCGGTTGGTGAGGAGAATGACGAACATCTCGCGCTCCGGATCAATCCAGAGCGACGTACCCGTATACCCCGTGTGGCCATAGGCTTCGGCGCCAAGATACTTGCCGCAGCCGCCCGTGCCGGCGCACGTGTCCCAGCCAAGGGCCCGGGTGCCGGCGGCGCGCTTGGTGAAGAGGGCCACTGTGCTGTCGGCAATGACGCGTGTGCCGTTGTAGCTGCCGCCGTTGAGCATCATCTGCGCGAACACGGACAGGTCGCTCGCCGTGCTGAACAAGCCGGCATGGCCCGCCACGCCGCCAAGTGCGTAGGCATTCTCGTCGTGCACTTCGCCCTTGAGCGGGTATCCGCGAGGCGGCGTGATTTCCGTTGGAGCAATGCGGCCGCGAAGGGACGCGTCAGGACGGAAATGGGTATCCGTCATGCCGAGCGGCGTCCACACGCGCTTCTGGAGAAAAGTGTCGAGCGGCTCGCCGGCGACGGCTTCGACGGTGAAGCCGAGCATGTCGGCGCCGAGGTCGGAGTACTCGTAGTAGCGGCCCGGCGGAGCAAAGAGCGGCGTGGAGATGACCGCGGCGCGCGCTTCTTCCGGTGTGTGCGCGATGCGCCAGAGGTCGCGTCCCGGCGGAAGGCCGGAGCGATGCTCGAGCAGCATCAGGAGGGTGACATTTTCCTTGCCGCCCCCTGTGAACTCCGGGACGTACTTGGAAACGAGGTCGTCGAGGTGAATCTTGCCCTCGTCGAACAGCAGCATCATGGCCGTGGTGGTGCCGACGACCTTGGTGAGTGACGCGAGATCGTAGATGGTCCTTTCGGCGCTGACCGCGCCGGATTCGTCCGTCCAGCCGAGCTTTCCGAACCCTTTCTCCAGGACCGTGGCACCCTTGCGCCCCACGACGACGGCGGCACCGGGGAAACCGCCGGCCTTGAGGCCGCGCTGGATGATGTGATCGATGCTCGCGAGCCGCGCCGCAGACATGCCGACGGCGCCGGGAGACTTGGCGGGCAGGCCTTCTGACGGCGCGCGCGGACTCCCCGGCTTTGGGCCAGGGTGCAGCAACGTGGCGGCGGCGAGCAGGAGATTCAGCAACGCGGGACTCCGGAGGCAGGCATCGGGTCAGGCGGGAGCAGAGGTAACCCGATGTTTATCAGTACGCTGGGACGGGCTGGAACGTTCCAGCAGCCAGTATTGCCCATGACGCACGGACGAGCAAGATCGGGCGTATGTAACCGAGTTGGGAGCAGGAGCCCAGCGGGGAGCATGGGCGCTGGACGCGTTGAATCAAACAACGGACTTTTCCGTAGGGATCTCACTCTACCCAGAGCAACCATTTCCCGCCGACTCGTGACAGATTCATTGAACGTCATGGAGACAGAACAGCTCACCGTGCAGCGCGCCATCAGTGGCGATCAAGCGGCGATGCGGGCCCTTTGGACCCGGCACGCGCCGCACATTGATGTCGTCGTACGACGGCTCGTCGGTCATGACACGGACCTCGCGGCGGACATTGCCCAGGAAGTCTGGATCCAGATCTTCCGCGCGCTGCCCAGCTTCCGCTTCGACGCCCAATTCGGAACATGGGCGCACCGGATTGCCGTGAACAGAACGCTGAACGCCCTGCGTCGCACAAAGCGCATGGCCGCGCTGGAGGTTGAAGTGGAAGACGACAGCGCATCAGTCGAGCCAGAAGCGGAGCGCGCACTCCTGGCGCAGACCATCGAGGACGCATCCAACAAGCTGTCTCCCGGTGCGCGCACGGTCTTCCTACTGCATGACGTAGAAGGCTACACGCACGAAGAAATTGCTGCCGAGCTCGGTATTACGGCCGGCGGATCCAAATCTCAACTCTTCAAGGCGCGCGCAAAGCTTCGCGTGCTCCTGGCCCATTTGGTCGATGCCCCGACACGACACACGATTCGCTCAATCACGGCGGAACATGCTGCACCTTCCTACTGAACGCCTCGCCGCACTCGGCGACGAGCCGCCAACGGACGACGAAGCCGGGCACCTGGCCACGTGTGCATCGTGCGCACGGGAGTGCGGGGCGTACGAGACCCTGGTATCCATGGCGCATGCCGAGCGAGAGCCATTTGGCCTGCCGCTCACGCGCTGGGACGCCATTTCGGCGGAGCTCGCGAAGGGTGCGAGCGCTCCGGTGGTCATCATGCCGGCCATGGCAGTGCGCACGAACCGCCGGCTGCTGCGGATTGCGGCCGGCCTGCTGCTGATGGCCGGCGGTGCCATGGCCGGTCGTGCCTCTGCCGGCGCGTCCGTGCTTCCGTCGGCGCAGTCCGTAGCGCAGGCACCGGCGCCAGCGAGTGCCGGACAGACGCCGGACTCCAACGCCTTTGCCACCGTGGACGACGCGCGGGCCGCGCAGCAGCGCTCCGAGGTCACGTATCAGCAGGCTGCGGCATTTCTTGCGCGCTTCGACACGACGGGCACGAATGGGAGTCCGGTCGCGTACCGCTCCCGGCTCGCCGCGCTCGATCGCGTGATCTCCACTACCCGGGAGGCCATGCGGCAGGCGCCGCATGATCCCGTGATCAACGGTTACTACCTCACGACGCTGGGCCAGCGCGAAGCCACGCTTCGGCAGCTCAATACCTCGCTTCCCTCGTCGCTTCGCGTAAACAGCTTCTAATGTCCGCATCATACTCTCGCATTAACGCGTCGTTAGTCATCCTCGCCATCGCCTCTGGTGTCGCGCCGGTGCAGGCGCAGCGCGTCGAGGTCACGACGCGGCGTGCCGCGCCGCGGGCGGAGCTGTCCGATTCGGTGGAGCGGGTCGTGAAAGGGCTGCAGCACAAGCTGGATTCGCTCACGCGTGTCTACAACGAGAGCGACGATCTTTCCAGCGCGGAGCGGCGGCACCTCGCCGAAGCCATTACCGGCATGGTCACGCAGCTTCGTCCGATGATCATTCGCTTCAGCGACGATGGGCCGGATCACGCCGCGCCCTCGGGCATGCTGCGCATGCAGGTGACCGGGGCGGCCGCGGAGCGCTCCGTGGCGGCGATACAGCGCGCACTGACGCAGGCGCGCGAAACCGATGCCATCCCCCGCGGCTGGATCGGCTTCGTGACCGAGGGCGCGAGCGTGCAGTGGGTGGACGGCGGGCAATACTTCGTGCGCTACCTGTCGTATCCGCGCATTCTCTCCGTGGACCCCAGCTCGCCGGCGCAGCGTGCCGGCATCGAGCCGTCGGACACGCTGATTGCCTATGATGGGCATGACGTTCGCAGCAATGACATCTCGCTCACGCAGATGCTGCGCCCGAATGCAAAGTTGAACGTGCGGATTCGTCGCGACGGCAAGACGCGCGACGTGGCAGTGACTGTCGCCAGGGCTCCATCGCGGATCGTGCTCCGCCGCGATGACGAAACGCGTGGCGACGCCAGCTCCTGGGCACTTGCCGGTGTGCCCGACGCGCCGCGTTTTCCGCGCTCGTCCACGCTGCCACCTCCCAGTACCGCGGTGTCCGCTCCCCGTGTCCTGCTCGCCCCTCCGGTGCCCGGCATCCAGAACGCGCCGCTCCGGGTGCAGCCGGCCTATGCGTTCAGCTTTTCCAGCAACGGCGTTGCGGGCGCGCAGCTGCTGTCGATCTCCGAAGACATGGGCCGCGCCATCGGCATCGGGTCGGGCGTGCTCGTGACCATCTCGCCAACGGGATCACCGGCCAACGAATCCGGCCTCCGCGACGGCGACGTTCTCACGAAGGTGGGCGGGCAGGCCGTGCGCACGGTGGCCGAGGTGCGCGAGCTGGTGGGTCTCGCCAACGACAACGGCGACCGGACGGTGGACGTGGAAATCGTGCGCGCGAAGAAGGCGATGAAGCTGGCCCTGAAGTGGTAGCTACTCCTTCAGGGAGCCCGCCGGCACGAGATACAACAGCCTGAGCGTCGCGCGGTCCGAGTTGCTGATCGTCGCCGTCGCCGATTCCCGAAACATCACGCTCGTGGCGTCGTTCGCGTGATTGAGTCCGAGCGCATGCCCCACCTCATGCCGAATCACACCGCCCACGATCTTTGCCGAGAGGGGCCGGCCGGCGCTGTCGTGGTTGGCCACGGCCACGCGCGCCCTCGAGATCTGGAACTGGCTCGTCTGCACGCGATCGGTAACGCCGATGCGTTGCCCTTCTTCCGGGCCAAAGCGATTGATCCACCGGATGCTGATGTCGGCGGTGGTGGAGTCGTAGATGAAGGTGAAGCGGAGCGGAAAGCCTGCCTCGCTCCACTCATCGAACACGGTGCGGGCCATCTCGGGATAGTGGGGATCCCAGTTCTCGACCGTTGATGACGGCTCGATGTAGACGCGCAACGCATCGGTGAGCCGCTCGGGCCAGCGATAGAGCGCGCTGTCCTGCTCGCTCAGCACATCGTTGATGTACGTCCCCGTCGCGAGATTCTTCACCTGACGCCGCATCTCGGCGGGCGGGGTCACGGGGCCCTTGCCGGCGGGAATGATCTCACGGCGAACGACACTCTGGATCTGTCCAGCGGTGACGATGACGGTATCCCGCGCGAGCGCGGCGGCTCGGCGAGCGTCGTGCGTGCGCCTGACTCGAACGCCGTTGACCACGATGAACCCGGCGAGCCCCAGTACGAGTGCGCCGAGTACGAGTTCGAGACGCAGGCGAACTAGCGGACGCCTCCCGGCGGAAGGGTGTACAGCAGCTTGACGGTCTCGCGATCGGCGCGGGAAAGCGAGCGCACCCGGACCTTCGACGCCATCACGCTCGTGGAATCGACCGTGTGGTCGAGCCCGAGCAGGTGCCCGATCTCGTGCAGCGACATAGCGTGCATGGACTCGTCGTCGAGCATCGGGCCGCCGCGATGGTACACGGCCAGCACGATGTCGGCGTCGGTGATCCACCAGTCATCGTCGCGCGCCCAGTTGGTGCGGCCACTGATCTCCTCGTCGAAATGATTGACGAAAGTGACGTGGACGTCGGCGTGGGCGGAATCGCCGGAGAAGACGAATCGCACCGGCAGCTGGATGGCGTCCCATTCGCGGAATGCGCGGCGCACGTCGGCCACGTAGTCGGTGGTCCAGCCGTCGATGGCCGCATTGGGTTGCACCCATACCCGGAGGGGGTCGTCCGTGCGGTTTGGCCAGCGCGCGAGCGCGCTGTCGCGCTCCGCGAGCATCTCGCCGATGTAGGTGCCTTCTGCATGCTCAGCGAGCCGGCGTCGTGCTTCGGCCCGGACGCCTGCCGGGGTGGGATCGCCGGCCGGCAACGACCAACCGAGCATTCCGCTGCTCGCCACGTTCGTGCGTCCGCGCGTCACGCGCGCGGCGGACGTGAGCGGAAGCAGGACGAAGAGCAGCGCGTAGATCGAGGCGGACCGAAAGCGTGAGCGATGGCGGATCATCGAGTGCTGCGAGGCGGGAGCGTGCGAGCTGGCGCGAGAAAGGAGTTGACCAGGCTGAAAAAGCGCTCGGGCGCCTCCCAGAATGGCATGTGACCAGCGTCGGGAATCAGTTCGAGCTGCGCGTGTGGAAGGAGCGCGCGCAGCGTATGTGCGACGGTAGCGGGTAGGGCGTCTCGTTCTCCATGCATGACGAGCGTGGGCGTGGAAAGGGCACGCAGGCGCTCACGCCAATCATACCCCTCGCGGCGCAAACGTGCCGCCACCACCGCACCGGTGGGACTGACCGCATCCGGCGGGGCAAAGTGGGCGGCAAAGCCGGGATCCGCGAAGTAGGCGGGATAACTGGCGCGCGAATAGGCGCCGTGGACGGCGACGTCCGGCTCCGTGAGGGGAACGCCGTAGAGCTTCCCGAGCGTCTCGGCGTATTCGTCCGACACATTCGCGACAGCGTTGGCGTGCAGTGCCGGCATCCAATCGGACGTGGGGCCAACCGCATCCACCGTGACGAGACGTCGTGTGCCCGCGAGATCGTCCACGACGCCGAGCATCGCGATTCCGCCGCCCCATGAGTGGCCGAGCACATCCCACTGCCGGATACCCAGTGCACGACGGAGCGCGCCGATGTCCAGCGCGTCGTCCTCGAGCCGCGCCAAGAGTGGATCTGGCGGTGGCTGGGACGCGCCGCGGCCGCGCTGGTCGTAGAGGATGACCTGCCGTGCTGCCGCCAGAGGAGACAGGGCGGGCCACAACAATGCGTGATCGTAGAGCAGCCCACCGTTCACGAGAAGCAGAGGCAGCGATGTGCCAACAGGGGGTGACGTCCATACGGCGAGCTCGAGACCTCGCACCCGCGCACTCATGCGGACGAGCGACGGCGTACGGCCGAGGGACCGGCGGAATGTGGTGAAATCGAGGTAGGACATTCAGCAGTGATTCTAGTGGGTTGTAACACACGGTGTGACAATGTGCTGTCCCTAATTCAGAGATGGTCCACCAGCCTCCTGACGGACATGGCGCACCGTTTCTTACGCCACCAACGGACACGCCATAAGTTCAGCGTCTGGACGCAACACTCCGGTTTCAGCCCACCTTGGACGCTACTCTCCGCTCCCGCCTCGAAGCAGCACTCGGCACCACCTGCACGATCGAGCGTGAGGATGCGCGCGAGCGATCCTTCGTGGCGCGCGATGCATCCACGGGACGGCAGGTCCTGATTCGGGTGCTGCCGGATGACGTTGCCGAAGGCCTCGATCTCGAGGTGTTTTTGCGGGCCATCGAGCCGTTGGCCCGCCTGGATGAAGCGCACGTCGTGTCTGTGCTTGGCGGTGGGCAGTCCGCCGACGGTCTCGTGTACTACGTGATGCCATTCGTCGACGGTGAAACGCTCCGGCATCACCTCGAGCCTGGCCCGCTGCCCATCGACGTGGTGGTGAAGATTCTTCACGATGTGGCGGCGGCGCTGGAGTATGCGCACGCGCACGGGGTGGATCATCGCGCCATTGACGTAGACAGTCTATGGCTCACGGCTGATGTGGCCACGGTCATCGATTTCGGGGTGGCGAAGGCGATTGCCGCGGCGCGGGGTGTCGAGGTGGAAGGAGCCGACGTGGGCGCAGATCTTTTTGCGTGGGGCGTTCTGGCAGACGAGCTGTTGTCCGGTGCGCATGCCTTTACGGGGCGCCTGACGTCCGGGCGGCACGTGGAGACGCAGTTTGCCGTTCTTCCCACACAGCGTGTTGCGGCAACGGAGCGTGATGCACCCGCGGCCCTGAATGCACTGGTGCTCCAGTCGCTGGCAAAGGACCCGCAGAGCCGGCCCCAGACGGCAGCAGAGCTCGTGAAGGCGCTGGAGGCGGCGTGGTGGACGGCGAACCTCGTGCCTGCGACGAAGCCGAAGAAGTCGATGCGCGGACGCTGGATCGCGGCCGGCGTTACGGCGGGGGTCGGTCTGATGGCATTCCTCGCCGCATATCTCGGCGGCGCATTTGCCCCGCAAGACAACACCAGCGCCGACGAGAATCCGGAGATTCGCATTGGAATGCTGCCGCTCTACAACGAGGGCGCTCCCGACGAAGAATTTCTCTCGGACGGTATTTCGGAAGAGATCCGCGTGCGGATTGCGAACATCCCCACCGTCCAGATGGTAGGGCGAGCCAGCTCGCTGCCGTACAAGGGCAGCACGAAACCACTTGCCACGATGGCGGCGGAGCTGAATGTCCGGTACCTGATCGTGGGCAGCGTGCACGCCGACAGGAGTGGATCGGCCGCGACGGTGCGTGTGCAGTTCGCGCTGCTTGATTCACGCAGTGGAAAGGCGGTCTGGAGGACGGCGAACAGGGTGCCGGTCAGCGACCTGCCGCAGTATGAAAACCTGCTGATGACGCAGGTCGCCGGGGTACTCAAGATTCCGCTCACGCCCGGGCAGCCGTCCCGGCTCACTGCGCGGCCAACGGAAAATGCCGCCGCGTACGAAGCGTTTCTCCGCGCCGAGTCGGACTCACGCGCGTTGACGGCAACCGACCAGCCGACGATCCGAAAGGCGATTGCGAACTACACCAAGGCCGTTGCCCTGGATCCGAAATTCGCGCTCGCGTGGGCCCGCCTCGCGAGAGCACACATGATCGTGCTCCCATTCAGCGTGCCGTCGGATGCCGATGAGGCGCGTCGTGCGTCCGAGCGCGCGATGGAGCTGGCGCCACAGCGGTGGGAGAGCCAGTGGGCGCGCGGCATGTACTACGACGAAGTCTCGCGGGAGCACAAAAGGGCCCTTGCCGCGCAGCTCGAGGCCACACGTCTTGCACCCGAGATGTCGGAGCCGTGGGACGGCCTAGCGCTGTCGCAGAGCTACAACGGCCGGTGGGAAGAGGCGCGCGTAAGCGTGGAGCATGCGCTGCTGCTGGACACACGTTCCATGCTGTCGCTGCAGCATGCCGCAGACATCATGATGGTGCTGGGCCAGAACGACGACGCCTCCGGCAAGCTCATCCTCGCAAATTCCATCGATCCGATGGACCCGCACATCATTTTCCGGCTGATGCTCGTTCGCCTGGCGGAGAGAAATCGCGAAGGTGCCCGCGCGGAGATGCGGGAGTCGGTGGCGCTTGCAGACGACGTGAATCTGCTCACGGGTGGGCGCGTGATACCGTGGATGCTGGATCCGGCGCTGCAGGACCGGCTGCTGGTGATGCGGAGCGATGCGTTCGTGGAAGGGCGCGGCGCGTGGGCGCTCACGCTGGCGCAGATCTATTCGCTGCGCGGCAATTTCGTGCGAGCCCGTTCGTATGCCGACTCTGCGCGCGCATCGCTCGAGGGTACTCGGCGCGATGCGATAAATGGGCATCGCATCGACCAGGAGCTTGCCCAGGCGTATTCCATTCTCAACAGGCACGATGCAACGATCGCGTCGGGCACACGGTCACTGCAGGACCTTTCGTTTTCCACGGACAAGATCGAGGGTGCGTGGAATCAGTATCTCGTGGCGCGGACGTACGTCGCAATCGGAGAGCGCGAGGAGGCGCTTCGTCTGCTGGATGAAGTGTTGGCGCCTGGCGGCTTTGTGCAGCCCGCATGGGCCCGGCTCGATCCGGCGTTCGCCTCGCTCTCCGGCAATGCGCATTTCGAGCGGCTGTCGGGCCGGTTGCCGTAGCGGAGCATTCGCTCATGCTAACGGCGGCCATGCAGACAGGATAAGTTGGCGCATGGAAAACCTCCACAAAATGCGTGCGAGTGCATTGGCGCTGGTGCTGGTGCTTGCGGCTGCGTGTGGATCGAATGTACCCGCGCAGGCCACTACGCCGCGCGCGTCGGAGCCTCCTGTGGCACCGCCCGAGCGGTGGCTTGCGCTGATTGGCGAATACGGGCCCGAAGCCGACAGCGCCATGGTGCTCGAGCGCGACGGGCGCCTGGTGCTGCACATGCGCAAGTTCGCGGACGTCACGCTTGCCGAGCAGTCCGCTGATGTCTTTTCGGCTGGTGAAAAGTCGCGCGTGCGCTTCCTGCGGAATACGGCAGGCAGGGTGACGAGCCTCATCGCCGACGGCACTCAACTGGTTCGTCGGCAAGTGGGGCCGGAGTCAGGCAATCAGCTGCTTGTGCCGCCGGTTCGGCCCATGGCGGAGCTCAGGAAGGAGGCGCTTGCCGCATCGCCACCTGTGGAGGCTGGTCCATTCAGGCCAACCGATCTCGTGGAGCTCACGACGCTCGATCCAACGATCAAGCTCGAGATCCGTTACGCGACCAGCAACAACCTGTTCGGCACACCGTTCTATTCCGAGGCGCGGGCATTTCTCCAGCGTCCCGCGGCAGAAGCGGTCGTGCGCGCGAACAAGGCGCTGCGTGCCCAGGGCTATGGGTTGCTCATTCACGACGGTTACCGGCCCTGGTATGTGACAAAGATGTTCTGGGATGCGTCGCCAAAGGACAAGCACATCTTCGTTGCCGATCCGTCAAAGGGATCGCGCCACAATCGCGGTGCCGCCGTGGACCTCACGCTCTATGATCTCGGAACCGGCGCGCCGGTGGAGATGGTGAGCACATACGACGAAACCTCATCGCGCGCATACCCGGACTATCCGGGTGGTACTTCGCGCCAGCGCTGGTATCGTGCGCTCTTGCGCACTGCGATGGAAGCCGAGCGGTTTACGGTGTTCGAGGCGGAGTGGTGGCATTTCGACTATGCAGACTGGAAGCAATACGGCATAGGCAATGTGGATTTTGGGCGGATAGGGAGGTGAGTCTGTGAGCAGACCGGCGCGCACTGTCCCCCACATCCCGTCTAGAACGATCTGGCTCGGACTTGGCCACGGGTGAACTGCCGCCACGGTGCGACGACGCGTAGCTTAATCGCGCCTCGTACACCGGAGTATTCCGTGAGCTCATCAGACCGCCGCACCTTCCTCAAGTTGTCCGCGCTCGCCGGCGGCGCACTGGGCATC
>JAQBPY010000155.1 GCA_028287285.1 Gemmatimonadota bacterium | reverse complement strand
AGCTCGATCGCGGGAAGGGGCATCCGTACGAAGGCAACTACACCAGCTGGCTCGAGCAGAAGCGCGAACGGCTCAAGCAGGAAGAAAAAGTGGAGTCGGCGCGCCAGCGCACGTTGCAGCGCGAGCTCGACTGGGTGCGCATGGCCCCGCGCGCCCGGCAGGCCAAGAGCAAGGCCCGCATCCAGAAATTCGAGGAGCTGCAGGAAGCCGATACGGGCGACAAGGTGCTCACGCACGAGATCACCATTCCGCCGCCCCCGCGCCTCGGCAACGACGTCGTCATCGCGAAGGGTCTCAAGAAGGCGTACGGCGACAAGGTGCTCTTCGACGACCTTACATTTTCGCTGCCGCGCGGCGGAATCGTGGGTGTCATTGGCCCTAACGGCGCCGGCAAGACCACGCTGTTCCGCATGATCGTGGGCGAGGAAAAGCCCGATGGCGGCGACCTGAAGGTGGGCGAGACCGTCAATCTCGCGTACGTCGATCAGGGTCGTACGCTCGATTCGAGCAAGACCGCGTATCAGGAAGTGAGCGAAGGGCGCGACGAGATCACCATCGGCAATCGCGAGATCAATGCGCGTGCATACCTGAGCCAGTTCAACTTCAAGGGCACCGATCAGCAGAAGAAGGTGGGCGACCTGTCAGGTGGAGAGCGCAATCGCCTGCATCTCGCCAAGCTGCTCAAGAGCGGCGGCAATGTGCTGCTGCTCGATGAGCCCACGAACGATCTCGACGTCGATACGCTGCGTGGTCTCGAGGAAGCACTCGTCGACTTCGCCGGGTGTGCGGTGGTGATCTCGCATGATCGCTGGTTTCTCGACCGCATCGCGACGCACATCCTTGCCTTCGAGGGCAACTCGGAGACGGTGTGGTTCGAGGGCAACTTCAAGGAGTACGACGCCGACCTGAGGCGCCGGAAGGGTGCGGACGCCGACCAGCCGCATCGCGTGACCTACAAGAAGCTGATGCGGTAGGTTTGTTTCGCTCCGCAGCGACGTCGAGCTACATGGCCCCTCAGAACGGCGAATATTCCGGCGGCGTCACGCCATTGAGCCGCAGGTACGGCACCGTCTGCCCAAGCGTCCAGGGAAAGTGATCGAGCAGCTCCATCAACGCCCGGCCGCGCGTGACCTTGTTGCCGAACTGCACGATGTCCTCGTCGAGCGCCGCATCGCTCACGCCGCCGAGCAGCTTGATCGTGTGGTCCATGGCCGCGGCAGCGTACTTTTTCAATGCCGCCTTGTTGTGGAGGTAGACCGCCGAATCACCCATGGGCGGGGTGTTCTTCGTTGAGCCGGTAATGGCCAGGTCCGCGATGAGTGCGTCGCTCCCGGCGGCATGCTCGATCTGTTCGGCAAAGGTCCGTACACCCTTGGTGGGCCGAAATCCAAGCATGGAATCAGGCGCCGCGTCGATGTAGCGGAGCACGGCGCCCTTGTGGTTCTCCACGATGGCAATCAGCGCCTTCCGGGAAATGAGGTGCGCTTGCGCAGCCAGCGGCGTTGTGGGCACGAACGGCAGAAGCGCGAGGGCGATCGAGGCGAGCCGGAACAGGCGCACGGGAACCTCACTGATGGTGTGGTGGAGGCCGGAAGACTGCCGAAAGTGTTCCGGAAGCTCCAGACGCGCAAGCCGCTGGAAAGCCCGGAGGCGGATGGGGGCTGCCGCGAAACGTCCTCACCCCTCGCTCGTAGTACAGGCATGACGCAGCCCACCGCCGAATTCCTTGACTTCCAGGCCGCCCTGGCCGGAGAATACTCGCTCCAGCGCGAGCTCGGGCGTGGCGGGATGGGAATCGTGTACCTTGCCCGCGACGTTCAGCTCGACCGGGACGTGGCCATCAAGGTGCTTCCCGCTCACCTGGCGCGAACGGCCGAGTCGCGCGAGCGCTTCGTGCGCGAGGCGCGCACCGCGGCCGGCCTCTCACACCCCAACATCGTCTCCATCCACCGCGTTGGCGAAGCGGGCGGGTTCGTGTTCTTCGTCATGAGCTACGTGGAGGGAGAAACGCTTGGCGAGCGGCTGCGTGCACGGGGTCCGCTGCCCCCTGCCGACACGATGCGCGTGATGCGGGAGGTCGCCTGGGCACTGGCGTACGCGCATGGCCGCGGCATCGTGCACCGGGACATCAAGCCGGACAACATCCTGCTCGAGGCGGGCACGGGCCGCGCCCTCGTTACCGACTTCGGTATCGCGCAGGGCGGCGCGCCGAATGCCCCGGACACCGACCCTGGGCGCATCATGGGGACCGCGCACTTCATGAGTCCGGAGCAGGCCGCGAGCGAACCGGTGGACGGACGCAGCGACATCTATTCGCTCGGCGTCGTGGGCTACCTCGCGCTGAGCGGACGTCTGCCATTCGATACACCCAATCTGCACGCCCTGCTGGTGCGCCAGGCCACGGAGGCGCCGCCGAGTGTGATGAGTGCTGCGCCCGGGCTGCCCCAGGCGCTCGCCGCCGCCATCGACCGGTGTCTCGCACGCGACCCCGCAGTCCGATTTGCCGACGGCGAGGCACTCGCGGCAACGCTCGTCCCCACGGTTGATACCCGTCGCGCGCTGCCCCCGGCGTTGCGCGCATGGCTCGGCTCGAGCAATCCCGCGACACCCGTTTACATCGCGGCGTCCGGCCTGTTCACGCTGCTGACGATCGGGAACGTGGCCAATACCATCGACAACGGCAACATGTGGACGTTCCAGCAGCGCCTCGACGTCGTGATGCTCTCGACGCTCGCCGTGCTGTCGCTCGTGCCGCTGCTGGGCTACCACCTGAACCAGGCTCGCCGTGTCTTCCGCGCGGGGCACACCTTCGCCGACCTCAGGACCGCGCTGGATATGGAAGCGCGCGAGCGATTGGAGGGTGAGGCACTGACGGCAGGTGAGCGGGAAACGTCTGCGGCGCGTCTGCTGCGCGCCGGTTTCTACGGTGCGGGAACGTGGGGAGCCGTTACCCTGTCCCTGTTGATGACAAGCGTGGTGAATGAGCGCATCCTCGGAGCATGGCCCTTCGTGCTGCCGCTCGTCACGACCGTGTTCTTTGGCGCGGTATGCAACATCCTGGGCGTCCCGCTGCTTCCGGATGTGGTCCGTAACCACATCAAGCCCGGGCTTCGCGAGCGCCTCTGGCGCAGCAAGCTGGGCGCATGGCTCGCACGCCGCCTTGGCGCCCCGGAGCAGTCGCGCGCCGTGGGCGGTGGCGTCTTTCGCGCCACGGAAGCGGCACTTGGCGTGGCCGCCGGTGAGCTCTTCGCGGCCCTGCCAAAGGGGTATCGTGAGCAGCTGGCCGAGCTGCCCGCGACGGTCGCGGCGCTCGAGGCCCGGGCGGCGGAAGCGCGCGCGGAGATCGACGAGCTTGCAGCGCTCGCCCCGAATGGCTCCGTTGGTGCCAACGTGCTGGAGGCGCGGCGCGGTACGGCCTCGGCGCGCCTGGCGGAGAGCGTGGCGGCGCTCGAGGGCATTCGTCTCGACCTGCTGCGCCTGCACGCCGGCGCCGGCGACCTTGCACCGCTCACCACGCTCATCGACGCCGCGCGGCTGATCGGCGAAGACGTGAGCCGGCTCGCCGACGCGCGGCGGGAAGCCGATGGGGCCGCGTCTCCACGGCTGCTGGGCACCCGTCGCATCGCGACCCCTGGGTGAGCGTTGCCTGCCGTCGTTCCACATGACAACCTGCCGATTTCTACCACAGTTCCGGCACGCTGGAACGGGGGTTGCGCCACGAGGTGATGGACGTTGCGCATGGTGCGCATCGCATCACCAACGGGAGCTCATCGCATGGCAGAAATTCCGCTCGAGCGCAATCAGCGCAACATCTGGCCACTGGTTCTCTTACTGATCGTCGTGCTTGCTGTGGTGTGGTATCTGGTTGCACGCAACCGGACTTCCTCCACGAGCGCCACAGCCGATTCGGCGGCGGTCGTGCGCGCGGACAGCACGCGGTCGCCAACAGACAGCACCGGTACGCTTCCAGGCTCGATGCCGGGCGCCACGTCCGGCACTACAGCACCACCCTCCGGTACCACGCCGTCTCCCACGACAGGCAGCACATCGGGCAGCACGACAGGCAGCACCCCCGGCACGACGCCAACGGCCACGCCGTCGGCCACGAGCCCGGCTCGGCCGACTCCCTGATCGGCTTCACCGTCCGTGACGCGGGCGTCCTGAGCAATCAGGGCGTTCCGCGCCTGCCCACCATGAATAGGCCAATACCCACGACGACGGCGATTGCGCCGTAGTACGCCCACTTCATCTGCCCGGTCATGAAGCTGCCCGGCAGCACGTTGATTCCCTGCAGGATCCACACGACGCCAATCAGCATCAGGATCACGCCAACCACCTTCGCCGTCATCTGCATCTGCGTACTCCCGTGACGTGAGTGACCAGCCTGGCGTGCGTCCGCGACGTCACGCCGGAACTTTGGCATGCCTCGTAAATTGCGCACCGCGAAGTTATCTCTCGTGCAAAGCTTAAAGTCGTACGAGTGATGCACAAAGGGTAATCAGGACTTCTCGCAGGCCACCTTCCCCGAACAACATGCCCGCAGGCGGGATCTTTCCTGATACGGAGCTCGGACGACTGTGCCATGAAAAGGATTGGGCGGCAACACCGCTTGGTCCTGTCGACGCATGGTCCTGGAGCCTCAAATCCGCCGCTTCCACGGTGCTGCGACAGGGGCTGCCCCAGTGTCTCTGCTGGGGGTCCGGGCTCTGGCAGGTGTACAACGACGCCTTTCGTGTCATCATGGGCGACAAACATCCTGGCGGGCTGTGCATGCCGGTGCTCGAGTGCTGGGCGGAAGTCGCGGACACGGTGGGGCCTCTGTTCGAGCGCGTCATTGGAGGCGAGACGATTTCCTTCGACGACCTGCGCCTGACCGTCCACCGCAATGGCGGTGACCAGGTCGCCTACTTCACCTTCAGCTACAGCCCCGTCCTCGACGACGCCGGCGGCGTTGGCGGCGCGCTGATCAACTGCTTCGAGACCACGGACCAGGTAGCCGGCCGGTTCGCGCAGGCCGACCGCGAAGTGCTCACCAGGGCGCTCGCCGTGGAGAAGGACCGGCTCGAAGCCGCGTTCCGCCAGTCGCCTTCCTTTCTGGCCATCCTGCGCGGACCGGAGAACGTGTTCGATGCCATCAACCCGGCATACGAGCAGATCATTGGTCACGGCCGCGACGTGATCGGCAAGCCGCTGTTCGAGGCCATTCCCGAAACACGCGGGCAGGGCTTCGACGTCTTCCTGGGCCAGGTGCGCGAAACCGGCGAGCCGCTCGTGTTCCGCGACTTGCCCGTGATGCTCGAGCGCACGGCCGGTACGGCGCTCGAGGAACGCTTCCTCGACATCACCTACCTCCCACTCATCGAGGCGGACGGCAGCCATCCCGCCGTAATCGCGCACGGCACCGATGTGACCGAACAGGTTCGTGCGCGCCGCGATGCGGAAGCACTGCTGGCCGAAAGCGAAGCGGCGCGACAGGCGGCCGAGGAAGCGCAGGTGGAGCTCGAGCTCGTCAATCAGCAGCTGCAGGACAATACGCTGGAGCTGGAGGCGCAGACCGAGGAGCTTCAGGTGAGCGCTGCGCACCTCGAGGAACGCACGGAAGAGGCGGAGGCGGCCAGGCGCACTATCTCCGCAATCGTGGAAGCGGTGACCGACGGATTTGTCGCGTATGATGAGAATCTCCGGTACACCTACGCGAACGCCCGTGCCGGCGAGATGTGGGGACTCGCGCCGGCGGTGCTCCTGGGCAAGACGCCCCACGAGCTCTGGCCCGGCATGGACGAATCGAAATTCGTCGTCATGCTGCGTCGCGTGCTCGAGACCGGGAAGGCGGAGGTGCTCGAGGGGTACTCGTCATCGCTTCGCGTTCCCATCGAGCTGCGTGCGTATCCGTCCCGGAGCGGCGGCCTGGTCGTCTTTTTCACCGACGTCACCGAACGCCGCCGCGCCGAAGCGGCAGCTACATTCCTCGCCGATCTCAGCGGATTGCTCGCATCTTCCGCCGACTACCAGACGACGCTCTCCAATCTCGCGCATGCCGCCGTACCGCGGCTCGGCGACTGGTGCGCCGTGGATGTGCTCGCCGAGCCTGACAGCGACACATGGCCGCCGAAGATCGAGCGCGTGGCCGTCGTGCATCAGGATCCCGCCAAGGTCTCGCTCGCACAAACACTCACCACGGACTTTCCGCAGGACTGGTCCAGGGATACGGGAACGCCTGGAGTGATACGCACCCGGCAGCCGTTGTTCATTGCCGACGTCCCGGACGCGATGCTCACCGCGGGCGCGCAGAACAAGGAGCATGAAGCGAGGCTCCGGGAGCTGAACATCCACTCCATCATCATCGTGCCCCTCGTGGCCCGCGAGCGCGTGCTGGGCACCGTTACGCTGGTGATGTCGGAATCGGAGCGGCGTTTTACCGATGCGGATCTGCGGCTCGCAGTGGACCTGGGCCTTCGCGCTGGCGTCGCGCTCGACAACGCGCGCCTGCTCCGCGACGCGGAGGAGGCCAACGCGGCCAAGACCGAGTTCCTTCGCACTGTGTCGCACGAGCTGCGGCAGCCGTTGAATGCGATGCGCGGATACGTGGACCTCTGGCGGCTTGGCCTGCGCGGCGACATGACCGAGACGATGCTCGAGGACATCGAGCGCATCTCGCGCAACCAGGAGCACCTGAGCGTGCTGATCGAGGACCTGCTCTCCTTTACGCGGCTCGACGCCGGCCAGCTCGACATCGAGCGCAACCCCGTCTCCGTCGCAGCGATCTTCGGGGCACTCGAAGCGATGATGCGCCCGCAGATGACGACGCGGGAAGTCGAATTCTCGTACCAGGCATGTGCCGAGGACCTTTACGCTCTCGGCGATGAGGACCGCATCGTCCAGGTGCTGGTCAACCTGCTCACCAATGCCATGCGCGCCACGCCGGCTGGCGGACACGTTACCCTGGCGTGCGTGAGCGACGCGGCCAGCGTCGTCATCACCGTGACGGATACCGGCGTGGGAATTCCCGGCGACAAGGTCGAAACCATCTTTACCGCGTTCACGCAGCTTGGCCGCTCACTCAACGCACCGAAGGAAGGCGCGGGGCTCGGCCTCGCCATCTCGCGCGGATTGGCGGAAGCCATGGGAGGCACGCTCACGGTGTCGAGTGTGCTGGGGGCCGGAAGTACGTTTTCGCTCACTCTTGTTCGGGCCAATGCATAGCCTGTGCATGCAAGGCCGATGGTGGAACGCCGCTCGAGGAGAGCCGTGAGACATTGCTGTGCACACGCGGCAAGGACGCGATGATGATTCGCCGATATTACGACGACTCCTACACCTGGCAATTCGACGCAGACGTCGTCGAGGCGGCCGGCAACACCGCGATCCTCGACGCATCGTGGTTCTATCCCACATCCGGTGGCCAGCCACACGATACCGGCACGCTTGGCGGAGCGAACGTGGTCGACGTCGGCATCCGTTCGTCCGATGGCGCGATCATACACACGCTCGATGCGCCCATTCCCACGGGGCCGGTCGCGGCGACGATCAATGCGGTGCGCCGCTTCGACCACATGCAGCAGCATACCGGACAGCACATCCTGTCGCAGTCGTTCATTCGCGCCGCGAACGCTGCCACGATCGGCTTTCACCTCGGCGTGGAAACGGTGTCCATCGATCTTGATTCGGCCACGCTGGCGGAAGCGAACATCGCGGAGGCGGCGGAGGTCGCCAATGAGCTCGTGAGTGCAAACGTCGCCGTGCGGACGTGGTTTCCCTCTGCATCCGAGCTCGAGGCGCTTGCGTTGAGGAAGCTGCCGGACGTGGACGGGCCGGTGCGAGTGGTTGCCATTGGCGACTTTGATTTCTCTGCATGCGGCGGCACGCACGTCGCACGCTCCGGCGAAGTCGGCTTGCTCTCCGTGCTTCGCGTGGAGCGCATGAAGCGCGGGACGCGCATTGAATTCCTTGCCGGCCACCGCGCCCGTGCAGACTACGCGCGCAAGCACGCCATCGTGCAGGAGCTCTCGGCGGCACTCACCTGTGCGCCCGCGCAGCTCACCGGCGCAGTGGCAAAGTTGTCAGCAACAGTCGTGGAGACACGTCGCGCACTTGCCGTTTATCACGAGCGTGATCTGGATGAGGAAGCAGTGCAGCTCGCTGCCGCAGCCACCGAAAACGGTGCGCTGCGAATCGTGACCCGATCATTCAGCGGACGACCTGTCGACGACGTGAAAGGGTTGGCGCTTCGCCTGACTGCGGAGCCGAACGTCATCGCGCTGTTCGGTATAACAGGTGCGCGCACGCAGCTCATCTTCGCCAGGTCGGAAGGCGTTGCGCTGGATCTGAAGCCAGCTTTCGATGCAACACTGGCGGCGCTGGGCGGCGGAAAAGGCGGAGGCGGGCGTGTGTTGATGGGTTCTGCCACCTCGGCTGATGCATCAGGCCTCGCCGCCGCTCTCGCGGGCGCCGAGGCTGGCGTGCGCTCATGAAAGTGTGAGGCGCCAGCCCATTGAAAGCTTGGGTGAAGCGAAGGGCTGCCCGTCAATTCGCTATCGGACGCATTCATGGTTCGCGGCAAGGCGCCTACCTCGGCGCCCTGTCGGGCGGATCAAACGGCAATCCGGGAATGGTGAGCAGGGAAAGCGGCTGCACGAGACTGCGGCCGTTCGATACCAGCCGCCGCACTGCCACCAGACTTTGTACGTACCAGTCGCCGGCGCTCGTGTTCAGGTCGAGGTAATTCACCCCACCATAACCTGAAGACGAATGAATGATCTCTCCGTTGCCAACATAGATGGCAACGTGTGAGATCGCCTCGCCCCGTTCGGCGAACAGGAGGATGTCGCCGGGCAGGAACACCTTGAAATCGGGCGCCACTTTCACACCGGCGCGCGCCTGCTCTCGCGAGGTCCGCGGAAGCTGAATGCCCTGCCTGGCGAACACGTACTTCGTGAAGCCAGAACAGTCGAAGCCCGACTGTGGTGTGTTGCCGCCCCACGTGTACTTCACCCCCACATAGTCGTTGGCGGTATTGAGCACGCGCGACGCGATGGCGCTCGGTGCCGGCGAGCGCGGAATGCGGACAGGAATCGTGGTGGTACGCGAGTCGGACGAGGGAATCCGGGATCCGGCAAGAATGATCGTGGACAGCACCGTACCCGGCGAAACACCCAGCGAGCCTTGTGCACATCCGGAGAGCAACGACGCCGAGATCACAATGAGCCAGCGGGAGGGTGGGGCCATGGCATGGCACAAGGCAGCTTCGGCGCCACGGTTAGCCGACGTCGTAAAGCACGTATGGACAACGTGTTACAGATTTGTCATCGCAGTGTAAGGAAGAAAGCTGTACCATTATTGGGACAATTGGCCCTTGCGGAGTGGACGATAACCCCCTCAGGCGGCTTACAGGAGAAAGGGAAGCGCCCGCTTGCTTCGGTACGTATTCGTACCCATTTTCCCCTAAACAGATGTGTAAGTCCTGCCGGATTCTGGTACGGGAGATGTTTTAGGGTGGAAGGCACCACGACAACGGGCTACTCGTTGTTCGACTCGGCGCTACGCGAGTCCGAGCACCGTCATGAGCTGCTGTTCAGCGGCGCCCCGGCCGCCATGCTCGTGTTCGACGTGGATACCCTCCGCATCCTGGCCGCCAACGATGCCGCGCTTACGCTGTACGGCTATTCGCGCGTCGAAATTCTTGCACGTACGATGCCGGAGCTTCGCTACCAGGAGCGCCGGGGATTCTGGCGTTCGCATTCTGCGTTGCGCGCCGGGCACAATGTCTTCGAGGTGTCGCGCCACGTGCGCCGCGACGGCACCGTGTTCGACATTGAAATCCGGACCACGTCCGTTCCAGGTCTCGGGAGCCGGATCAGGCTCGCCCTGATCAACGACGTCACGACACAGAAACAGATTGTCGACGCCGCCCGCTTTCTCGACAAGGCAACGGGAATTCTGTCGTCGTCGCTCGAGATGGGCATGGTGTGCCGCCATCTTGCCGTCCTCGCCGTCCCCACGCTGGGCGAGTGGTGCGTCGTCCATCTCCCCGATGAGCGGGGCGGTCTCTCATTTTGCAGCTTTGCGCACGCCAATCCCCTGCAGCAGGGCATTCTTGCGCAGGCCGTGGAACAGCGTGGCATTCCTGGCGACGCGCATCCTGCATCGCGTGCATGGCGCACAGGTCTTACGCAGGTGGTTGCCAACAACGTGGCGGACGAGATCTTCAGGACGGCAACGTCCCCGCGAAGCGACGAGCTGACACGCCATCTTGGCGGTACGGAGGCGCTCTACGTTCCACTGCTGGGGCGTGCCGGTACACTGGGTGTGCTGGAGTGCGTGAGCGGAACACCGGCAACATCCCGGTGCGGCAGCACGCGCATGCTCGCCGAAGCGCTGGCCGAGCGGGCATCGCTCGCGATTGACAATGCATTGTTGTACGCCGACAGTCGCCGCACCACGCGCACGCTGCAAGCGAGTCAGTCGAGCCCCGAGGCGGCGGCCACGCAGGTACTCGAGCGCATTCCCGAGGGCTGCATGCTGCTCTCGTCGGACTTCACGCTGACGTACCTGAATGCCGAGGCGGAGCGCATGGTGCAGCGGCCGCGCGGTGAGATGATTGGTGGCGTGTTGTGGGATCTCTTTCCCGGCCTGAAGGTCGATCCGTTCCAATGCGCCTATGAACGTGCCATGCACGAGCGCGTGGATGTCGCGTTCGACGCATGGTACGAGGGACTCTCCACCTGGTATCGCATTCACGCGCGGCCATGGGGTGACGGCATTGCCGTCTTCTTCCACGACATTGGGCCGCAGCACCACACCATGCAGCGCGCGGAAGAGAGTGAGGCATGCTTCAGTGATTTCCTGGAATCGGCCACGGACCTCGTCCACATGCTCTCGAGCGACGGGCGCATCCTTTACGCGAACAAGGCGTGGCGGGACAAGCTTGGGTATACCGCGCAGGAGGTGACCGAGCTGCGAATGCTGGACGTCGTGACGCCGGACTGCCGCGAGGCCGCGCGCGATGCGTTCGTCCGCTGCATCTCGGGTGAGGGTGCTGTTGAAAGCGAGATGACGGTGACCGCGAAGGACGGCCGTCACGTCGCCGTGCGCGGCAAGGCCAACTGCCGTTTCGTCGATGGCAGGCCGGTGAGCACGCGCGGCATCTATCGCGACGTGACAGGCGAAGTGGAATCGGCGGAGCTCCTGCAGCGGGCGCGGCGGACCGAAGCCTCGGCGACGCGGGCGAAGACGGCATTTCTCGATCGCGTGAGCCACGAGTTGAGGACGCCGCTCGCGGCGATCATCGGCTTTGCGGACCTCCTTACGCACAATCGCGACGGGCGACTGTCGCCAACGGAGCTCAACTTCGTGCAGCGCATCGGCGCGCAGGGACGCAGCCTCCTGTTGCTCGTGGAGGACGTGCTCGCGTACGCAGACATCGAGTCGCGCCGCGTGGACTTCGACCTGATGACGGTGAATCTCGCATCGCTCCTGCGCGAGGTTGCAGACCTGTACGGCAGTGACGCCGAACGGGCGGGCGTTGCCCTTGTCGTCGATGCGCCCGCCACGGTCATGCTGGATACCGATGCGGCAACGCTGCGTCGCATCCTGCGCTACCTGCTGGACGACGCCATCAAGCGTGGGGGCGGGGTGAAGGTCAGCCTTACCCTGCTCGTGGACGATGAGTCGGGGGCACCGGGCGCAATTGAAGTGAGCGATTCACGCGATGATGATGAGACGTCCGCGGCAGCGTCAGCCGACGTCGAGCGTGCTACCGCGCTCGAGCTGGGCCTCACCGTTGCCCGGTCACTGTGCCAGCTCCTTGGCTATCACTTCAGCATGCGCGCCGGGAAGGACGGAAGCACGGTTCGGCGTATCGAGCTGCGTGGTGCGGGCGCTCGTGATACGCGCGTGGAAGATGAAACGGCGACCACATTGCATGCCTTCCTCCAGGCGTCGCCGCTGCCGATCGTCGCCTTCGAGCCGGATTGGACGGTACGCATCTGGAACACCGCGGCCGCGAGATTGTTCGGGTGGACGTCGGTCGAGGTGATCGAGAAGCGGCTGCCGCTTCTTCGTTCCGAAGACGAAGGGTCGTTTCGCGAGCTCCTGCGTGCTGCGCTCGAGTCGGCAAGTGGAATAGCAGACGTCCCCGCGGTGCATCTCAAGAGTGACGGATCGACGATTGGCGTGCACGTGTCGATTGCGCCCCTTCGCACCATCGACGGCCGCCT
>JAQBPY010000135.1 GCA_028287285.1 Gemmatimonadota bacterium | reverse complement strand
GTTACGACAGACCGATGATTCTCCCGCGCGACTGGCCGCTGCGCAGCGCTGTGCGCTGGCGCGTCCGTCCCGCGGAACACCCGATGGCTCCTGATGGCGGCATGCCCGCAAAATGGCCGATGGGCGTGACCCGAAGCAAGGGCGTGAAGTGAGCGTCCGCGGTAAGGATCGGGCACGGATGATCGGCGATGTATTGGTCCGGCGCGACGCGAAGGACCAGATGCTTGCGCTGGCGGCGAGGGATAGATTCTTGCCTTTGGCTCACCACCCATTGTCCCCGCTTAGGTATCCACGCAGCGAAACGAGTATCGCGTCCGATGAATCTCGCATACCGATACGCGAAACGCGGCATCGACATCATGGTCGCCGGAGTCGGCATCATGATTTTGCTGCCGGTGTGGGGAACGGTTGCGCTCGTCATCGCGCTGACGATGGGGTTTCCCGTGCTATTCCGGCAGGAGCGCGCTGGACTCGATGGACAACCATTCATTCTCCTCAAGTTTCGCACGATGCGCGCGGACCGCTCACGGCGCTGGGACCCGTCGACGGACGCTGTGCGTCTCACTTCGGTCGGACGCGTGCTCCGCCGCTGGAGCCTCGACGAGCTGCCGCAACTCCTGAACGTTTTAGCCGGCGAAATGTCGCTCGTTGGGCCTCGGCCGTTGCCACTCCGCTACCTCGACCGGTACAACTCTTCGCAACGACGCCGTCTCGACGCGGTGCCCGGCATTACGGGATGGGCACAGATCAACGGGCGAAACACGACCTCGTGGCAACGGCGTTTCGAGCTGGACGAGTGGTACGTCGAGCATCGTTCGCTCGGTCTGGACCTCAAGATCCTTGCGCTTACGGGGTGGAGCGTGATCTCGGGCGCCGGCGTGTCGCAGGAGGGCGCCGCCACGATGACGGAGTTCATGGGCGAATGATGGACATCGTCGTGCTGGGCACGGGCGGCCACGGGCGCGAAACACTCGAGGTGCTGGAAGCGATCAATGCGCAGGAGTCACGCTTCGAGATCCTGGGCTTTCTCGACGACCGCCTACAGCCTGCGGAGGAGGTCCACGGCTATCCCGTGCTCGGTGATCGCTTTTGGCTCGAGTTTCGATCAGGTTCGACCCTCGCGTTGGCGATCGGCGTCGGCAGCCCTGCTGCCCGGGCGCGTGTGGCGGGTTGGGCGGCCGAGCACCATGTGCAGGTGCCCGCGCTCGTGCACCCAGCGGCGATCGTCTCACGGCGGGCCCGCTTGGGTGAAGGCGTCCTGGTCATGTCCGACAGCCGCATTTCCATCGACACCGAAATCGGCGCTTTTGCGCATCTCAATCATGGATGCAGTGTGTCGCACGACTGTGTACTCGGGCGCTTTGCTACACTCGCGCCTGGGGTCACGCTCGCTGGGAACGTCGTACTCGAGGAGGGAGCCGAAATGGGCGTGGGCGCTGTGGCCATTCCTGGCGCGCGGATTGGCGCCTGGTCGATGATCGGCGCGGGTGCGGTGGTGACGGGATCAGTCCTGGCGAACGTTGTTGCGGTCGGAATACCGGCCGCGGTGCGGCGACAGCGTGAGGTCGGCTGGCATCTTACGCCATAGGGGCTGTGGCGCCGGGCCCTTCCTCCAACAATGCGGCATGACGGGCCCACACGCGCCGGGAGAGCGCGCCCTGCTCGAACTCCGACAGCACGACAGCACGAGCACGCGCTGCGCGCGCCGACGTCGCGGGCCAGTCGTCCAGCGCGCGGCCGAGCGCGTCCGCGAGGGCCTGCGCATCGTGCGCGGCAAAGAGCAGTGCACTCTCCTCGTGGCGCACGACTTCTCGACAGCCAGGGATGTCGGAGGCCACGATGGGCGTGCCCATCGCGGCCGCTTCCATCAGCGCGCGGGGAACACCCTCCCGGTGGCTGGCGTGTACGAGGACGTCCGCGGCCGCCAGCAGCGGCGCCATGTTCTCGACATATCCAAGGCACTGCACGATGTCCCCCACTCCCATCTCGCTCGGCAGATCGAGCGAGAGCACCTCGTCTTCACCGGCGAACACGGGTGCGATCCACACATAGCGCGCTTCGGGGTGACGGGCGCGCAGCAACGCCGCCGCCCGTGCAATGTCCGCATAGCCTTTCGCTGCGACGTAACGTCCTACCGACAACACGAGCCGCTTATCCGGTTCGACGCCAACCTGCCGCCGCCACGCCGCCGCTTCCACGGCAATCTTCGGTGAGGGCGCAAACTGCTCGAGGTCGATGCCGCTGCCGATGAGGTGCGCCTTCGCCGCGCGACAGAGGCCATGTTCGATCGAGAACCGCATGTCGGCCGAGCTGAGGTAGAGCGTCGCGTGCGCGATGCGGTTGGTCAGCCAATCGGTCATTCGAAAGATCAGCTGCTGCCATCGGGGGACGGCAGGTCCATAGAGCAAACCGCGGCATCCATGAATGCGTCGCGGTATGCCGGCGAGCAGCCCTGCCATCTGGCCCAGTAGACCAGCCTTCGGCGTGTAACTGTGGAGTAGATCGAACCGCTCGCGACGAAACAGCCGCCACAGTATCCACAGCGCGCGCAGGTCAGCCCACGGCCGAATCTTGCGCTGTGCCTCGATCGTGAGCACGCGAAATCCCTCTGCGCGCGCGCGATCGAGTGGCGGGCCGTCCGTCGAGATGACGGTGACGTCCTCGTGGTCGCGAAGGCGCCGCAGGTCGTGCACCATGATGCGATCGACGAACTCCGGCGCCACCGTGAAATGCGCGACGCGCGGCCGTGCTCCTACTGCGCGTCGAGCCATGCCTGAAACATCAGGATGTTCCACAGCAGGTGCTGCCAGTTTCGCGCACCCGACTGATGCTCCTTCCACTTCTCGAGCACCACGTCCGCGTCGAAGTAGCCGTCCTGCCGCA
>JAQBPY010000129.1 GCA_028287285.1 Gemmatimonadota bacterium | reverse complement strand
AGAATCGTGCATGTCGAAGATTAGAAAAGTCTAACATTCCAGTGTGGAATGCTCCTCTGTGCAGGTCGCCATGGCACGCCTTGCGGTCACCGCGTGTGGTGCGTGCGTCCCGGTAAGTCTGACCCTTCTGCCATGGAATGGAGCAGCCGCCACGAGTCGCGGCGCGCGGTTGACCGTGCACTTGTGATACCGTGCGGAACTTGGTGGCCAGCATCTCCCGACAGTCGCTGCGCTCCTGCGGGATGACAAATATCTGATAGCCCTCGCAATGCCTGTCATCCCGCATGAGTGAGCGCAGCGAATGAATGTCGGGAGATACCGTGCGATACTTGTGGCCAGCATCTCCCGACAGTCGCTGCGCTCCTGCGGGATGACAAATATCTGATAGCCCTCGCAATGCCTGTCATCCCGCATGAGTGAGCGCAGCGAACGAGTGTCGGGAAACACTGTGCGATACCCGTGGCCCGAATCCTCCCACGGAATGACAGCGCCACCCGCGTTGCTCCGGCAGCACTCGACCCGTCGGCCCACACTGTGCAAGAGCTTGCACAACCCCCGCACACTTCACGACAGGAGACATCCAATGGACATCAAACGTGGCGGCTCGCAGCCCTCAGCCAAAGGTCCGTCCGACTGGTTCACCGGCACCGTCCGCATCGATCCGCTGTTCGCCGCCGCGGCGCCGGCCCGTGCCGCCGGCAACGCCGTCACATTCGAGCCGAATGCCCGCACCGCATGGCACACCCATCCGCTCGGACAGACCCTGATCGTGATCTTCGGTGCTGGTCTCGTGCGGCGCGAGGGTGGCCCGATCGAGGAAATCCGGCCCGGCGATGTCGTCTGGTTCGAGCCCGGCGAGAAACACTGGCACGGCGCATCGCCAACCACTGCGATGACGCATATTGCGATTCAGGAAGCGCTCGACGGAAAGGCCGTCGACTGGATGGAGAAAATCAGCGACGAGGACTACGCACGATGATGACCACACGCACACTCGGCACCCAGGGCCTTGCCGTCCCCGCCCTCGGACTCGGCATCATGGGGATGAGCCATGCCTACGGCGCCGAGGACCGCGACGAGAACGAATCCATTGCCACCATTCACCGCGCCATCGAGCTCGGATGCACCTTCCTCGACACGGCCGAAGCGTATGGCCCGTATGTGAACGAGGAGCTCCTCGCGCGCGCGCTCGCGACCGTCAACGGCGGGCGCGACCGCGTGATCATCGCCACGAAGTTCGGATTCAGCTTTGACGACAAGGGCGCCATCGATGGCGTCGACAGCAGGCCCGCACACATCCGCGAAGCGGTCGAAGGCTCTCTGCGGCGTCTGCAAACGGATCACATCGACCTCCTCTATCAGCACCGCGTGGATCCCGACGTACCCATCGAGGATGTCATCGGCACCATGGCCGAGCTCGTGCGCGAAGGGAAAGTGCGCTTCCTCGGATTGTCCGAGGCAGGTGAACAGACCATTCGCCGGGCACACGCGGTGCATCCCATCTCCGCGCTCCAGAGCGAATATTCGCTGTGGGAGCGCAACCTCGAGGCGCGCATCATCCCCGTGCTCCGCGAGTTGCAGATCGGCCTCGTGCCCTTCGCGCCGCTCGGCCGCGGCTTCCTCACCGGCGCCGTGAAGCGCGCAGAAGAATATCCCGAGGGCGATTTCCGTCGCGGCGATCCGCGCTATCAGGGCGAGAACTTCGACGCGAACGTGCGCGCGGCTGGAGCCGTCCGCGAGCTCGCCGAACAGAAAGGAGTGACCTCGGGGCAGGTCGCACTCGCATGGCTGCTGCACAAGGGCAACGACATCGTACCGATTCCGGGAACCAAGCGACGGACGTATCTCGAGGAGAACGTCGCCGCCGCCGACGTGAAGCTCACGCCGGCCGAGATGACCACGCTCGATGCGGCGCTCGCACCGGAAATGATTGCGGGGCCACGTTATCACCAAAAGCAGATGGCCATGGTGGATCGCTGATGCGTCCGTGAGTGATCTGCCACATGATGTCCTCCTGATGTCCTTCGTCGACGGCGGCCGTCTCGCCTGGGACTCGAGCGATATCGACGGAGATTACGTCGTCTCGATTCTCTCGGAGCGTGTGTGGGACGAGTATCTCACCTTCCTCCGCGAACGTGATGTGTCGTACCTTGTCGCTCGTGTGTGGGGGCACTTGCAACGCGTGGAACACGGTCACGTACCCACCTTCAACGCGCTCGACACATGAACGTCACCATCCGCACGGCGACGGCGCTAGACATTCCTGCGATCGGCCGTCTTGGTGCGCTGCTCGTGCGGCTGCACCACGACTTTGACACGAAGCGCTTTCTCGCGGCTACTCCACAGACCGAACAAGGATACGGCTCGTTCCTCGGTTCGCAGCTCGATGAGGCAGATGTCATCGTCCTCGTCGCCGATCAGGACGGTGCAGTAGTGGGCTACACGTATGCTGGTGTCGAAGGCGTCGACTACATGTCCCTTCGTGGGCCGGCCGGTGTCGTGTACGACATCGTGGGTGGATCCCGCGCATCGTGGCGGTACCTCCTGAACGCGGCGATCATCGCGACGCGTATGCCGATATGCTGCCGGAGGCGGATTTGCGCAGGGCTACTGCCGGGTGAAGCTGCATCTCGCCGATCGCTTCGGCAGCCCCGTTCCCCGCTCGTTGCGCATTCGAGCATACCGGCATGGCCGTGTCGAGTTCACCGGCGGCGCGCGATTCCCTGATTCGTGTCACATACGGACGCCGCTCCGGGAAGACTTTCAGAAGGCGGCCTGCATGATTCATGATGAGCACTGGTTGACCGCTCGCGTGATCACGGGCGAACAATGCCGGATTGGGAGCTCCATCCCCACCTGTATTCCGTGCCACCGCTCAGTGGCGGCTCACGCAAGAGGCGGACGACTTCGAAAATTTGGACATTGATTGGCAACGCAGCACTCCGGACTGGTGCGCGGGGCTGCGTGAAGCCGAACCTACTGAGGGCCCGGCCACCAGCGAAGATCCTTCCAATCCTCATGTCCGATCAATGTCACACAATGAACGAGCTCTCAAAGTCGCAAAGGCAACTGTCGCGTTCCTGGCCCACTGCGGCGGCATCCGTGGTTTGTCGAGTCACACGGTGCGCGCCTATGAATGCGATCTCAAGGACTTCGCCGCCACTGTTGGACGCCAGACTCATGTTTCAGCGATCGATCGCGATGCCATCCGCAGCTACGTCAATGCACTCGGCAGCGTGCGAGAGTTGAAGCAGACGACGATCAAGCGTCGACTTGCCACGCTCAGGCTCTTTTTCCGATGGCTCGAGGAGGAGGAATTTGTTCCCCTGAGCGTTTTCCATCGCCTCAAACTGTCCATCCGCCTTCCGCATCGGCTCCCTCGGGCTCTCCGGGAAGGAGAGATGCGGGCGCTCTTGCGGGCCAGAGAACGTCTCTCGGACGTCATTCCCCAGCATCGGCCCTATCACGCGCTCCTGATGCACTTCGTTGTCGCAACGCTGTTCACCACCGGCCTTCGGGTTGGTGAGTTGATCGATGTACGGTTGACCGATGTTGATCTCGATGAGGGATCGATCCATGTACGCGGCAAGGGCAACCGAGAACGCCGAGTCTACCTTCCGGGTGCGCAGGCAACGGCGCTGATGAAGCGATTTCTTCAGGCGCGACATCGGGTTCGGTCCGTGTCAACTCATCTCCTACTGAGGGCGGACGGAACGCCGATGTCGACGGAGCATCTCAGGGCAAGGTTGGCCCGGCTTGCGACGCAGGCAGGCGTGGTCCGACATGTCACACCCCACATGTTGCGCCACACTGCTGCCACGCAACTGCTCGAAGCGGGCGTGGATATCCGTCTCGTTCAGCAACTGCTCGGCCATGCGAGCATCGCAACGACGCAGATTTATACCCATGTCAGCAATGCGTCCCTCCGCGAACGGCTGACGCAGGCAAACACGCTCGCGCGTCTGGGATAGAGGCGGCCTCGGCATGATAACTCAGAATTATCATGGACGCTGTTGCTGGTGCTGCCTCACCTAGCATTCTGGGAATCTCCTTTGACGGCCTCGCAATCTCGGGTATTGTCAACGAATTCGTAAATCTTGCGGTAGTGTTGGGCCGCAACAGGCTGCGCGTCCTTCTCGATTTGGGCTACGATGTCACTCTTGGCAGGAAGCAGGATCTTGGTCGAGCTCAGCTCCCTGCCTTCATCGAGCCGATTCGTTGCATCCGCGATAATCTCACGGTGGCATATGACGCGGCGCTCATCGACCAGGCCTTCGCTGATGTCGTCGCCGGGAAGCGGATCGCAGACTCGCGCGCATACGACGATGTCGTCCGTACCCTCTCGCGATCGCTGTTAGAGACGTTCGTAAGACAGAACGTCCACATCGTCGTCATCGAGAACGGCACCCTTCCGGACAACCCTCTATTTACAGAAGCGGTACTGTTCGCGATTGCGGAATACGGTGCGCTACGGCAGTTCGGCAAGTTTGTGTTCTGGCGAGACCACGACCTGATGTGGTCTGTCGAGCCGCATCTTTATGGCTCTTACCCCTATCCAGGTGTACGCCGTCCGGAAGCGAATGAGCATATCCACCATGTCGTAACAACGGAGTGGATGCGGACACGCATGCAAGCGTGGGCCCCATCCGTCACGTATCATGTCATTCCCTATCCATTCTTTACGGACAATGCACGGCGTCATCCGCGGTCGCTCCGTGCGGCGTACGGGATTCCGGATTCGGCATATGTGATCGCCCGCTGCACCAGAGTTGTGCCGCAGAAGACGATCGAACGTGACCTTCGACTCCTGCACGAGATTCAGCTTCGTCTGATTCGCGTTGGCAATACACGCAAGGTATTTCTTTTCGTCACCGGCCCGACGCAGGAAGACCCCGCCGAATTCGAAAGGTTGCAGTTACTCGCAGGACACCTTTCGATTGCCGGACAAGTGATATGGGCAGACGGGCTTCCAATGTTCGACCCGACGCAGCCAGCGAACATGCCGGGGCAGTTCTCCATCTCGGATGTCCTGGCAGAATGCGACATCAGTTCGTTTCTCACGAGCTTCGATTACGAGGGATTCGGCCTTCCACCGGGAGAAGCGATGGCGATGGGCGTTCCATTCATCGCGACGACGTATGAACTCTATCAGGAGGTTTATGGAAGCCGTGGAGCCGTTGCGCCGCTCCTGCTCATCGATCGCACCAGTTTGCCGAGCGACCCTTTTCCAGATGCGTTCGTCCAATGGACGATGCGTGTGTTGGTAGATACCGCATATCGTGCGGAAATCATCGCGCACAATCACACAGTCGCACAGCGCTTCTTTTCGAACGACGCCTTGGCGAGAAAGTTGAACGCCCTGTTCGGATAGCGTGATCGATTCGCAATCAGGAAGCCGTCGGCAGGCTCACAGCGCCGAGTGCGAAGAGTGCCTCACGATGCGCTGCGGTGAGTCCGCTCGCTCCCGTAATGTTCATCCCTTCGTAAGGACGCTTCGGACGAATGGCGCCGACTGACGGGTCGCGCGCAAGATCGGTCAATCGCCATATGCGGATGCTTCCATCGTTCCCGGCCGTCGCCACCTGGTCCGCCGCGGCATCGATTGTGAGCGACCAAACGGCGCCTTGATGCGCGCGCGATTCGAACTCGCAGTGCCCGGTCTCAGTGTTCCATCGACGGAGGACACCGTCGTCGCTTCCGGTGACGAACGATTTGCCGTCATTGCAGTACGCTCCGCACCACACTTTTGAATTCACCATGAGAACAGCGGTGCACTCACGGCGTAAGAGGTTCCACAATCGAACAGTTCCATCCTCGCTGCAACTGGCGAATTTCTGTTCGTCCGAATCGAGCGGGACTATACCGCTCACCCAGCCGTCGTGTCCAAGCAGTTCGCCGAGAGGTCTCCCGTTCCTCGCGCCGAACAGATGAATCGCGTTCTCGGCGCCGCCTGCGACGAGGCACTCGCCATCATTCCGGAAAGCCACATCAAAAACGCGCGTCATGCTGCTTTCCATTTGCGCAATCTGGCGACCCGTTGCGACATCCCACGTGAAAACCTGACCGTCTTCGCCCGCGCTGACGAGCACCTGATCCAGGCGATCGAATGCAACGGTCCGTATCCAGTCGGTGTGTCCACGCAGCGTATGCCGACACACGCCGGAGCGACTATCCCAGAGACGGACGGTCAGGTCATCGCTCGCGCTTGCCGCCCAACGGCCATTTGCGCTGCTGGCAACCGCCCACACCCTGCTCGCATGTCCGTGGAATTCCATCGTGGTGCGCCCGTCTTCGACGTTCCAGATGCGGACTATGCCGTCTTCGTTTCCGGCAAGGAGGCGGAACCGCTCCGGCATGAACGCCAACGACCATGTCTTGTTCGAATAGCCGCGGAGGACCGTCAGGCACTCGCACGTGTCTATGTCCCATAGGCGGACCACACCGTCTTCGCTGCCCGTCGCGAGAATTCGCTCCGTTGGGCTGCACTCAACTGCCCACACTCGTGCGGGGGCGACGCGCAGTTGCCCGACGCATTCGTGCCGTATCGTGCTCCAAAGCCGAACCGTGTGGTCCATGCTGGCGCTCGCAAGGATGTCGCCCGCCGCGCTGAATGAGAGGGACGTAACAGAATCTCCATGGCCTGCGAGAGCGACGATGTGTGATCCGTCGTCTGGTCGCCAGAGGCTGACCTCGCGATCCTCGCCCGCACTTGCGAGAAAATCGCCCTGACGCGAGAAAGCAACCGCACGAAGGCGCCCTGAATGATGCGTGAGCTCGACGGGATCCTCGAGATCCGGAACGTGAGCCAGCTTGACGGCGTGATGACTCCCGGCGGCGGCAATCGTTGATCCATCGGGGCTGAATGCAACGGCCGCGAAAAAGGCCGAGTCATCGAGCCGCCCGGGCATTGGTTGTCCGGTTTGCGTATCCCAGAGACGGCATGTGCCATCTTCACTCGTACTGGCGAGTATCCGCCCGTCTGGGCTGAACGCAAGACCGTATACCCACCCACGATGACCGAGCAACACATTCAGACAGCGGCCATCCCGCGCGTTCCAGAGCCGGATCGTGTTGTCGAAGCTCGAGCTCGCGATCGTCTGTCCGTCGGGGCTGAATCGCACGGCGCTGACAACGTCTGCGTGTCCAAGGCATCGCATCTCGAATTGCCCGTTGTCGGTCCGAAACAGGAAGATTTCTCCATTGTCGTCTCCCACCGCGATGATCTGGCCATTCGGACTGTAGGAAAGACTGAAGATCGTGCCGAACGGATGTCGGAACGTTGTGTCCTGGAACTTCGAAAACGAGAAGTTTGCGGAATGAAGGCTCACCTCATGCAGACAGGCCTGCCGGATGGCGAGGCGTGAGAAGTCGAGTCCGTGGGTCGGCACGCCAAGATATCCAACGAGATTGAGGATATTTCCGGCCGCGTAACCATTGGCTGCGTCGTTCCGCCATACATCCAGCATCGACTCGATAGCCGATCGCAGTGCTCTCCCGTATGTTGCCCCGATTCGCTCCGCAATGGGTGCGAGAATGATGCGACGCTGGCTCTCACGGACGTGGTCACTCGCGGTCGCCCTGATCAGGGAATACCGGTTCAGCATATCGAGAGCCGCGGCCGTGTCATGTGAAGAATTGTGTTGCCGGCTTGATGGCATCAGTGCGGCCATCGCGGCCTCAAGGCCGATCACGATCTTGTTGATGAGACGGGCGGTGACGTGCTCGATGAGCACCGGCTGCAGCGTGAACGAGCTGCTCGCCGGGCGTTCCAGCGGAATTCTCCGCTGCAGGCTCTGGAGATTGGACGTGACGTTCGCTCGGGAGATCGGTGATACGAGATTCTCCGAAAGTCGTGCCAGGCTAATCCCATCGCGCTCGATCGCGAGCCAGTGTACGAGCTCCGTTTCCGCTGGTGACAAGCGGTCAAGGTGCCAGTCGAGCAACTCTCCGATGTCGGCAAAAACGGGCCGGCCGCTTCCTAAAAAAGCATTCAGGTCTCCGCCGAACACCTGATCGATGTGACGGGCGGCGAGCTCCAGCGCGAGCGGATTGCCGTTGTAGAGCGCGACGACACGTTCCCAGTCCACCACGGTGCCGGAGAAAGACCCAATCTGAGCAAACAGACTCTGGCTCTCGACATGCCCAATACCAGAGAGAGCCAACGAGCGCACCGGTTTTCGCGTTCCTTCCAGATCGGCGATCGCGCGCGGCTTCTCTCGGCTGGTCAGCAGGAGGCAACTCTGATGGTTCGATTTGGCCACTTGCTCGAAAAACGTCCCGTAGATCTCATATCCAGGACGATAGCGCACCGCCGGATCTCCAGGATTCAGTACGGCCTCGATGTTGTCCAGAATCACCAGACATCGTCGGTCCTGCAAGCACTCGAGCACCCTTTCGATCTGGTGATACACACCCTTCTGCGAGGCTTGCTGATGACCTGACAAGAAGTCCAGGACATCAGCGAGCAACAGGTCGGGTGGTGGCGCATTCAATAGCGACCTCCAGATGACCGCGTCGAAGTGCCCATGAATTCCGGCCCCGAGTGTTGTGGACGTTGCCGCGGTACGATTGCCACCGCGGCTCAGACACGTTACGAGGTCCGTTTTCCCGACGCCGCCCAGACCGGTGATCAAGACGACTCTACATGCCTCGCCGATGATCCATGACTTGAGCACTTCCGCATCGGCTTCTCGGCCATACAGGAGGGATACGGCGGGCGCTCCATCCCAGTCGGCATGCGAGAGATGCTCCGTGGGATGGTCATCAGCAATGTCCCGATGCGCCAGACTCTGGCTGGGCCGAATCAATAATTCGGGAATGAGATGAGCGGGAATTCCTGCGAGCTGAATGGCGTTGCAGCCGAGCTCGAACGCAAATTCCACAGATTGGCCGGCGCCAACGGCATCATAGAACGCCGTCGAAAATTCGATGGCTGCCGCATCTTCAATCTCGGTCCGCATGCCGATGACGTAGTCGATGTGCCTGCCGATCGCGTGCGCCTGGATCGAGGAATAGCACGCATTCAACACCACACATCTGATACGATCGGAGAAGAGTTTGAACAAACCGGCCAGGGCCTCGGCACCGACCAGCTGGCCTTCGAAGACAATCCCGGCGACACCCGCTCCATGTCCGCAGAAGTGAACGTACGTCGGCTGATGATCGAGCAGCGCGCGGCGGAGATCGATTGGACGTGCGGCGGGATGATGTCGCACGTCGAAGCGCTTTTGCGAGTTGCGAAGTCCGTTCTGAATTTCCCGTACTTCGAGATCGAGTCTGAGCTGCGGTTGATCGCCAGGGTTCGCCGATAAAATGAGGATGGTTTCGAGCTCATGAGCGGGCATGCGATACGTAGTGGAGATAATTCTGAGTTATC
>JAQBPY010000112.1 GCA_028287285.1 Gemmatimonadota bacterium | reverse complement strand
ACTCTACACAGGTGTACGTGAGCGACATGGCGGCGAATGCGCTCGTCGCCTTCGACCAGCGTACGGGCGCAACCAACTGGACGACAGCAAGCACCCCGGGGGTTCTGAGGGCGCCGAGCAGCATTACCGGACTGCCCGGCGGTGGTGTGGCCGCGCTCGACGCAGCGGGGATGCTGGTGCGCATCGATCGTCGTGGCCGACTGATGTCCTCCGCATCGCTGATCGATGGAAACATCGCCCGGCAGATTTGTGCCTTCGACGACTCGACTTTTCTGATCGCGTATATGCGGCAGCGATTCCCGCTCAGCATAGTAGACGCGGCAGGGCACACACAAAAGCAACTTGAGCTGCCGTGGGAAAAACTGCGCGAGATGACGCCGATGCAGACCCAGCTGCTCCTCGCTGGCGCGTCGGCCAACCGATGTATCGTGAGCCTCGCCTTCGGACAGGGTTTCGCCGCGCTACGAAAAGAGTCTGTTGAGTGGGTTGCGCCCTATGTAGAGTCGGTCGCAATCCCGGGCGTCGATGCGAAAACGACCACGCAGGGCAGTGCGGCCAATACCGTATCGCACATCGATGCGCGACATGTGGCCGTACGCGATCTCTCTGCTGATGGCGATGCCATCGAAATGATCTTCGAGGGCGCAACTCGGCAACAGGGATCCTTCATCGACCAATACCAGGCAAGTACAGGCGCGTACCGTGGTACTCGTTTGGCCAGTCGCCGAGTCGTTGGGATACAGACAAGCGGAGAGCGCGCGTTCTTTCTTGTTGGTCTCCAGGGATATCCTGCGCTCGTCGCGCTGCGCATGAGCGACCAGCCGAAATGACAAGCCCCCAAACGAGAACCATGTCGTGCTAGCGACGACGCGACTTGGGAAGGCATATGCCAGAGATCGGTGGGCGGTACGACACCTCGATCTGATTGTGCCCAACGGTAAGCTCGTCATGCTTCTTGGCGCGAACGGAGCCGGCAAGAGCACGACCATAAACTGCTTCTTCGACTTTATACGCCCCACAGAGGGAACCGCCTCTGTCGATGAGCATATCGTCGCGACCGCTCCGCTTGACGCTAAACGAAACCTCGCGTTCCTCGCCGAAACGCTCGCGGTCTACCCGTCGCTAACGGGAATACAGAACCTGACCTTCTTCGCAGGACTCGGCTCCTCGACACACTTGAAAGAAGCCGAATCGGCAGCGTTGCTCGAACGAATGGGCCTGCCTGGCCACGCAATGCACAGGCCCGTTCGAGAGTACTCCAAGGGTATGCGCCAGAAACTCGGTCTTGGCATTGCGCTAGCCCGACGCGCGAGCAACATCATTCTCGACGAACCAACCACCGGCCTCGATCCCGTTTCCGCACGGGAGCTCCTTGCCAACCTTCGATGCCTTTGCAACGAAGGCGCAGCGGTGCTGATGAGCACACACGACGTGTTCAGGGCCGCGTCTGACGCAGATCATATCTACGTCATGCGCACCGGCGAGTTGGTTGCGGAATTCGAAGGACAACAAATCGCGGGTCTCGATGTAGAAGCCGAGTATGTTCGGATTGCGGGTGCTGCATGATTCTCTGGATCGCGCGGAGAGAGCTCCTCGAGCACGTACGAAGCACGCGATTCTTCGTGCTTTCCCTCCTGTGCGTGCTGCTTCTGCCCGCCACGACCTATGTGAATGTCTCGCGCTACCGATCGCGGGAGCTCTTTGCGCAGCAATTGGACGCGGAGCGCATCATTGCCAGCGATCGCGCCGGCTCGCAGAACGATCAAGGCGCATCGCGATTCGGCTGGCGGTCGGGAGTCGTCACCCCGGACCCAGCGCTGAGGGCAATACGGCACCCGCTCGCAGAAGAAGCCTTGGCACTCGGCGTCGCCGGCAGCATGCCGGCGTACTGGCAGTTTTCCACTGAAGGAATCGCGGATGGACCGCCCGCCGACATCCCGAATGCGCAGTCCGCAAGCGTCGGAGCCATGGACACGACTTCGATCGTGCAGACCATCCTCGGCCTCTTGGCGGTGTTGATCGCATTCGACAGTGTAAGCGGCGAGCTCGAAAGCGGTCGCATGCGTACTATCCTGGCTCATCCCATCTCGCGTGCGGAGGTACTCGCCGGGAAGTTTGTTGGTGCATATGCGAGCCTCGTCGTTCCATTACTGGGTGGCGCAGCTGCGTCACATGTTGTGCTCTGGATACGAGGGCTGCCAGTTTTCGAAACGCACTTCGTCGTGGCGACGATCGGCGTGATCATGGCAAGCTTGCTCTATCTCGCAACGATGCTCGCGCTCGGGATCGCTGCGAGCGCGCTGACGCGGGAATCCAGAACGTCACTCGTCGCGCTGCTTGTGATTTGGGTCTGCTCCACGTTGGCAATACCAAGCGGTGCGTCACTCGCGGCCGCAGCGATCAGCCCAGTGCAGCCCGCCGAGCTGACGCGTGCGAGCATCGTCGGCAGCATGCGCCAACTCGAAAAGGAGCGCGCGGAACGATTGGCGGAAGTGTGGGAGAGCGTCACCGGTTCTCGTGACGTGCCAGTCGATGGGATCCTCGCTCCAGCAACACGAGAGCAGTATCGCATTGCCGGAGAGCGGATCGAGCAATCGATGGCCACGCGCAAGCGCCAACTCATCGAAAGCCTGAATGGCGCTCGAATCAGGCAGGAAGAACGGCAGGCATGGGTAGCTGCGGCGGTCGGGAGTGTTTCGCCGGCTGTCACATTCCTCCGAGCTGCGACGGCGCTTGCGGGCACCGGAACGAAGATGCACCGACAGTGGAGACAAGAGGTCACCGGTGCCCAACAGGCGCTCGAGGCAGCCACCTTCGACAGACGGTTTGGCGTCGAGCTCTTCGCGGCAAACCTCAACTACGAGCGCATCACATACTGGCCGGATCAGAGCGATCCCTCACAACGGGTCCCGGCCTACGACGACCTGCCGAAATTCGCCCATCGTACACCGGCACTCCTGGAAGGCGTCATCGGTGCAGCACCCGATCTGTGCCTGCTCGCCGTGGAATGCATTGGCCTGATAGTGGTGGCGACGTACGCATATCTCGTCGTGGAGATTTGAACGTGCGTCGCATGCTCTTGCTGCTGCTATGTCTGCACGCTACGGCGGATATTTGCGCGCAGCAGGCCTACTTCAATCCACGCGACGACCAATATCGCTATCTCGGCATGATGCGCGCGCGGGCGGAGCTGAGGAAGGCAACCGAGGAGTACGATCGCGCGCGTGCCTTGGCAGACCGAGGAATGCTATCGCCAGCGGAGTTGTCCGATCGACGCGTGGCGTTCGAACGCGTTCGCGTGGACTATCTGCAACAGTCCCTGGCAACGCTCCTCGCTGCGGCGCACTTGGTGATCAATCAGGCGACCAAACAACGATACGCTGATGGCTCCCTCGCCGTAGTGGTGCGAGTTCAAAGCGTCAGTGCGCAATCCGCCGCAGACGAAAAGGCGCGTGCTCTCATCGATACCAGCCTCGAGGCAGCGTTGCAACCGGACGTGATTCCCACGGTGTTCGTGAGCCTCAAATCGGAGAGTGGACTATCAGGCGTGGTAATATCTCGGCCCTACGAACAGTTGGTTCGGAACCTCAGAATCGGCGAAACCCGCGACATTCGCTTCACTCTGTTGAAGGATGTGAGCGATGCTGTCATCGTCATGGCATATGCCGACAAGGTGGAAGAGCGCCGAGTGTGGTTGGACAATGCGGGGCTGAGCGGCAGCGTCTCGTTGCGTGCTGCACAGTTCTCCCTGGAAGGTGATTTCGGGGCACCTGTTACCTACGACCTTGTGCTGGATCGGAGTAACGGCGGGACAGCGGCAATGCGGCTCGGGACGGAAGGGCTGCCGCGCGCCGTGCGCTACGAGTTTCGCGATCCGGACTCCAAGGCACGTGTGATTCAGGTGCGGTTTCCCGATGGACAGAACACAAAGCGCCTTCAGCTTGCCCTCACGCTTCCCTCCGCATCCGAGGACGCACTCGCGCCAGACGTCGCACTCAAGTTCAGTGTCACAGCGACGCCGGGTGACTCCGTCGCACACGGTATCCGTATGACCCCGAGTCGCGCTGACCTCGAGCTGATACCGCGCGGCGTCGCCCGGGTGGAATTGCGCACCTCCAGTCTCTATTACGAAACATCGCCGAAGGACTCTGTGATGACGGATGTCACCGTCCGCAATGTCGGGAGCCGTGCGCTGGACAGGCTCACGGTGGCAGTCGACCCCGCGTCCGGATGGAATGCACGTTCGGAGCCCGCCGAAATCACTCGCCTGGGTCTGGGCGAGAGCCAAATAGTGCGATTGACGCTCGTGCCGAAGGGATCCGTGCCTGTCGGAGACTACGAGAATCGAGTGCGCGTCATCTCGCGCGGGACCGATCGTCGTCTGGACAACGAGGACAAGATCATCCGCGTACGCGTGGCGAGTGCCTTTGGCATGTGGGCCACGGTTGCGTTGCTATTGGCGCTCGTCGGAATGACGGCGGGCGTCGTGGCCGCGGCAAAGAAGCT
>JAQBPY010000108.1 GCA_028287285.1 Gemmatimonadota bacterium | reverse complement strand
CTGCGCGCGACGACGTGCGTGATATGCGCGAAGTTCGACCGGTGGCGGACGTCGCAGCGCGTGTTGCCGGCAAACGCCCACCAGAGACGCGACGCCTGTTGCTGCCACTCGTCTGCGGCCACGTCATCGAGACCAAGGAACTTCCGGTCGATGCGCGGATGCGGGACCAGGCCCGGCCCGATCATGCACGTGAGCTTCGTCTCGAGCGCGCCGGCAATGAGCGGCGCATTGCGGGCAAGGTCACGCGCGCGAGCGCGCAGCGGCAGCAGGTCCGGTACGGTGTCCGCGTCAGGGCTACCGGCGCGCGGGTTCCAGTTCTTCATCGAGCCGCGATCGGAGCGCGCGCCTTCATACTGGCCGACACCGAAGATTCCCGCGCTCGCTTTCACGCGCGGCGCGCCCGATCGTGACGCAGGCGTGGCGGCCTTCGCCTTCTCACTTCGCGCGTTTCGCGCTCGGGCGGCCGCGGCGCGTGGCATCAGAGCGGAATGATCTGCTGGATGCGAATGCCGCCACGCGACAAGCGACCTATGCGGCTGTTGACCAACGTCTCCTGCTCACACAGCGACGCCAGGTCCGCCTTCGTGAACGATCGGGTGCCGACTGAGTACGACTGGCTACCGGTACGGATCGCCGCGATCGCCCCTCGAATCACCGCCAGCTCCTCGGTCAACCGCTCCAGTTCCGTCACATTGCTCGCGTATGGAAACACAAAAAAGCGCGCCTCCAGCCGCCGGGCTCTATCCCGGGGTTGGAGGCGCGCGCCTCATGTCTCTAGTTCGCGCCGGGCTGTGCCCCGCGCTATCGAGGGTCAGCTTAACAGCGTCAGCGGGAGCCGCGCAATAGCGAGTATCTGCAGATCTGCATAACGAGGAATTTCTTTCGCCGATTCACAGCGCGCGTGGCAATCGAAGGCGCATCGCTCCGCGCTGGCCACCGCGCCTCCCGCGGTCGATGTACCCAAGAGCAGCGAGTCGATGGAGGCATCGAGAGACTGTCGTTTGATGAAGTTGCAGATCCTCGGCGATCCCGCTGGCTTTTACAGAGATGAACTCTTCGACGCTCAGGACGGCTGCCACGGCGATCCACACTTGGAGATCGCGCGAGGTGAGTCGGCGATCGCGCGCAATGCGGTGCAGCAGTGGTGAGACTGCGTGGCTCATGAATTGAGTCCTTTGGAGAAGACGCGGCGCGGCGCCGGCGCCTGTGTGGTTGGAACGCGAGCGCCCGCGGCAGCGGCGCCCATCTCCTGCACCTTCTTCACGACGTCGGCGAGCTGCTTGCGCACGTTGACGCCGAGGAGCAGCAGCGCAGCCTCCGCGTACACTGCACCGTCGAGCGCTTCGTTGCGCCGACCGACGATGAGTTCCCACACCTTCTGTGGCCGGCCGTTGGTGTACCGCGTGACGAGACGCTCCGATGTCAGCTGGTCGTAGAAGACCGGATCCGCCGATGCTGGGAAATGCACATAGTTGGGCCCGGGCTCCTTCACGCGCAGCGCGGACGCAATCAGCGCCTTCCCCGAGTCCGTGCCGACGACGTGCGTGGGCCGACGACTTCCCGCGCGCTTGAACTTCTGCTTGTCCGGCGGCGTGAGCAGCTTCTTCCCTGCTCCGCTTCGGCCGACGATCGCGATCACGCGGTCATCGACCGAGTGCGCATTGCAATACGAGTGCACCATGTCGGTCTGATAGCCGGCGTCTACGCACATCGCGGCGATGCTGAGCGTCGCACCCGACTCGTGCGGCCGTGGCTGGCGGCGTCGGCGCTCGAGCTCGAGCCACACGTCCGGTTTGCCCGGGTCGCCCTGGATCTGCTCCCACGTGATGAGCCAGCGCTCGGACCCTGCGCCCCATCCCCAGATGAAGAGCTCAATGCGATCGCCCTGCACGTCGACGCTCGCGGTCAGCAAGCCGACGCCGGACGGAATCACCTCGATTGTGTCGTCGCCGGATCCGGCCGTGGGGTATGGCTCGGCGCGCGCGGACAGATAGTGCGCCGAGATCGCCTCGCCCTTTCCACGGTAGGGTAGGCCGAGGAATGTGTTGACGAATGTCTTCAGCTTTTCGTCGGACCGCGCGGCGCGCTGAAACGCCATCACGATGTCGTCCCACGCGCACAGCGGCGAGTAGATCGTGTTGAGATGGAAACCCACCGTCGCGCGGGCCGGGAATCGCGCGCGCCACTCGCCGCGGGCGATCATCCATGTCTTGAAATGCTCGCCGATGGTGCACGCGCAGTGCAGGCAGAGGTACTGCGTCGTGCCGGGTATGAGCAAACCTTCGGCATCCTTCTCCCAAATGAGCCGATAACTGCCGGCTTCGTCGGGATCCTCATCGCCGTCGCGCCACTTCAACGTTTGGAATTCGTTGCAGTGCGGGCATGGCACCCAGAATTCCTCCCACGTGGAATGCGAGAGCTCGTCCCACACGCGCGACGCGTCCATCGTCGTCGGCGTCGACACGATGAAGAGCTTCGAATTCCAGAACGTGCGGAGACGGACGCGCAGCAGCTCGAGCGGATCGCCCTGGTTCTTGAGATCCACCTCCCACTCGTCGAGCTCCTCGGCCACTGCGCGGCGCGCCGACGTCGACTTGAGGTCCGACGTCGACTTCGCGGTGATCGCAAGCAGGAACCCGCCGGGGAAGATCTTCTTCGCCATCGAGTCGCCGGCGTCGCGACGTCCGGTCTTCGGGAACAGTCGCGCGAGACAGGGGGAATCCTGAAGCAACGGGTCGAGACGCGTGAGGCTCCACGTCTGAAGCTTCTTCTCGGTGGGCCACACGCACATGATGCCCGACGGATCCTGGTCGATCGCGAACCCGAGCCAGTTCTCACCGACCGTGCTGCCCGCGATTTGCGCCGACTTCGCGAAGACCACCTCGCGCGTCGTGTCGTCGCCGAGCACGTCCTGGATGCGGCGCATGTACGGGAGCCGGTCGGTGCGGAATTGCCCCGGCTCCGCGCTCGTCGCCGGCAAAATGCGGGAGCCGTCCGCCCATTCTGATACGGTGAGCACCGGCGGCGGCTGAAAGGCTTGGCGCGCGGATTCCCGAATGAGCCGGCGCAGCGTGCGGAGGCCGTCGAGCACGAGCGTCGTCATGCAGCGCCTTCCTCGGGCGCATCGCCGGCGGACTCCGGATCGTCGCGCTCGTCGGTGTTGAAATCCGTCTGCAGCGCCGTCAATGTCGTGGCCACCAGGCGCCGCAGGATCGCAACCGCCTCGGGCATCGTGAGCGGTTGCAGCAACTGCGGCGCGAATTCGCCGGGCGTCGACTTCAGGCGCGCGGAGACGCGGTTGAAAGCGCGGTCGATCTCCTTGGCGACGACACTCGAGTCAACGAGCTCACTCTTGAACTTCGCCACGCGGAGTTCAGCCATCTCCGCGTCGGCAATCGCCTTGCGTTGCTCGGCCTCGAAGAGGTTATCCGGCGGTGGCGGCGCGATGGCCGTCACCGCGTCGGCGACGTCGCGATCGGTCCTCCAGCGCAGGCACTTGAGCACCGGAAACGAGCGCTCCTTGCCCTTCACGCGGCTCGGAAAGTCGGAGGACCGCACCCAATTCGTGATGGTGCGGACGTCGACTTCCATCAGGAAGGCAATCTCGGCGCGATCGACGTACCGCTCTCCAGCCATCGCTCAGATGCGCTCAGAGCGATGGAATGGAAATGCCACTGCTGCCGACCCTGTTGTATAGGCAGAGCTTGGGGTCGTCCGTTCCCCGCAAATATTCGGGCCGGGAGGACCCAAAATGACCGACCTAACCCCCCCTGGCGTCACGCAATGCGACGTACTCTGTCGGGGACACGTAGCTGCGCCTGCCTCTTCGACAGCCGCCGAATCGACACTCTCGAAGAGGAAGGTGCCGATCCAGCCCCGTTCCTGAAGTGCTGCCATGGCACGCAAGAATGCCGCGTCGCTCGCGAATGTTCGACGCCGAAACGGCAATCGATAGTCGTTCCAGTCATTGTAGATCACTGCTTCGCGTTCCTGAGCGCGGACACGAGGAAGCCATGGAAGTTGATGGGCAGCCGCGCGCGCAAGACAGGATCGACAGTCGCAACGAAGTTGAGTCGAGGCTTGAGCTTGGCTTGCCGGACGAGATAGAACAGCTCACGCACCTTCTTGTTCTTCTTCGTCCCCATCGACTGAAGGATGAGACGCCTACCGTCTCGCGTTGCGACGACGAAGGTGCGATTGCTTTTCGATGCGAGAAGACGCCGTGGTCGCTGATCGGCGCGTAAGACACCATCCGCACGCGTCTTGGCATCGACTGGCACAGCGATCGATTTGCCGCCGCCTATGGGGCGCTTGACGCTGAACTTTTCGAACTTCGTGAGCAGGTCCGCTCCTTTGCCCTGAATGCCCATGCGTCCGATGAGCCGATCTTTGCGAGCGCGATCTGCGTTCTCGATCTTCACGAGTCGCGAGATGAACACCGGCCGCCGCAGCTTGAACTCACTGGGCAGCTTATCGCGCATCGCCTGTTGACCTTCCTCGAGTGTGCGATTGATCGTATTCGCGACCGCGAACGGGATCTGTTTCATCACGCCCTTGAGCGTCGGACCCGATCGCTTGACTGTGAAGTGAATCATTGCGGAATGCCGGAATACGAAAGCGCGCCTCCAACGCCCGACGAGAGGTCGGGGATGGAGGCGCGCGCCTCCGTCTCTAGTTCGCGCAGGAGCCGCCCCGCGCTATCGCTGCTACTCGATCATCTCTACAACGTCACGATGGTGCCCCACTTCTCGTCGGGGTATCGCTCTCGCACCTCGCGCAATGCCTGTAGTAGCTCCGGGCCGTGGTGCTCGGGCGTACCTTCGCCCTCGGCGTAATACTCCCCCTTCCAGATCAGGACCGTCCATATGGCGCCGTCGGCAAGCCGGTTCTGATATCGCCGCTCACACACCACCTGTGAACAGTCGCAGTCCGGGTCACCGCAATTCCAGACGTACAGGTCGGTGCGGATGTACTCGCCTTGCCGCTCGTTCGGGGGCCCAATCTCCACGAAACTCATGCGGATGCGGGGGCTAGGTACGCTGCGATGGCGTCGGCGCGTGCATCCAGATTCC
>JAQBPY010000076.1 GCA_028287285.1 Gemmatimonadota bacterium | reverse complement strand
CCTTGGCAAGGTTGTGCTCTACCAACTGAGCTATTCCCGCGTGCCTCCAACATAGTGCGTTGCCAGATGCGGTGGAAGCGGTTTCATGTTTTGAGTCCGAGCACGTGTACGGCGTGCCAGGCGGTCGACGCAAGGAGTCCCGAGAGCGCGGCATCACCACCGTTGGAAAGGGCCACACCATTTTCATCCACCATCTCGGCCGCGAGACCACCGTACAGAGGCGCCCGCCGCAACCATTCCAGCACGGCACCTCCGTCAGGACCCAGCAGGCGCGCAATCTGCCGCTCGAGCTCAGAAACCGTGTGCGGAATGGCCTTCACCGTACGCCGGTAGAGCGAATCCTGCCGGTCGAGCGTTTCGAACAGCGGAAGCCACAGCGCGCTCGCCGTCGCCACGTCATCCTCGGCGCGATGGCCGGCGAGGTCGATGGAAGCAGCGAGCTTTCCCTTGGGATCGCGGTCCGGCGCAAAGTGGCGCTTGATGGCGGCGCGCACCGCCGCCGGGTCTTCCACGTCGCGCGACGTCTGCTCATCGAGCGTGCGACGCAGGATATCCAGCGCCTGCGCAACGGCCGCATTGCCATGGAGCGTGAACGGATAAACGGCCGGGTCACCCGCTGGTGTCACATCCGTGGAATACAGCGGAACGCGCGCGTCGCGCCTGTCCCGCAAGTCGTCGCTCGAGAGATACAGCGCATCACCAATCGCGGGCTCGTCGACGATGGCGTCGTCGCCGGTGTCGCGAATGTAGCGGTCCACCGCAATGGGGTACGCAGCCACACCTTCAATGGCGAAGCCTGGCTCGAACAACGTGCCGTCCAGATAATGCACCCCTCGGCCCGGCGCGTAGGCGTGCAATTCACACATGCGCATCAAGAGCTCGCGAGCGAGTCCGGTATCCGCCAGTTGAATGGCGGGCAGGGTCCACATGAGCGCATGCCAGTCGCGCACCGTCACGCCGGCCGAGTGCCACGGCGTACGCGTGCGAACCAGGTAGTAATGTGCGTCGTCGAGCGCGCGTCCCACGCCATAGAAGTAGGCAAACAACAGATTGCGGTTGATCAGCCGGTCAATGGCCTCGATACCGGTGCTCTGCTCGAGCGATTGAAGCGCCTCGCGGGTGCCCGCGAGCAACGCCCGCCATCCACGCCGCTGCATGACGGCCGCTGTGGCCTCGGCGCCGTCCCGCTCCGGTCCGGCGGCAACATAGAACGCCGTCTGTGCGGTTGCGCCTCCGGCCACGTCTATGCTGCGTGCCGCGGAAAAATGATTTCCGTCGACGTGGACGTCTGCAGCGCCGTCCGCGCCAAGGGCCAGCGCGACGAGTCCCGGTTGCGCCGAGCCTTCCAGGAGAACCAGACCCGCCGCGCTCATGGAGACGCGCGATGCATCTTCGGCTGGCCGGCCGGTACGCACCCGGAGTTGACGGTAGCCGAGCGTTCCCTGCATGCGCACCACGATGGTGTGCTCGCTCGTACCGCGATTCTCCACGCCGAACACGTACACCGCTCCGGCGACGTCCGCATCACGGCCGTAGGGGGCAAAGATCGTCCCGCGAACCACCAGGTCGCCCAGCGTGCAGGTAAAGGTCGGGAGCCACGCGGCGGCACGCTCCCACGCCATGGTGCCCGCGGTGAGATCCTGCGTGACGCCGTCGATCTCGATGACCGGCTTGAAGAGGGGGGTGCCCTTTCCCTCCATGAATCCTGCATCGCCAGCGAACTCCACGGCAGCGCGCGCGCCGCGGTGCAGCATGCTCACGCAATGGATGGCGCCGTCGGCAGGATGGATGCACGGCAACGCCAGCCAATGGTTGCCGGTTAACTGCCAGGGAACGTTCGGAAGCGCGATGTGTGTCACGAAGCGTGCGATGTGAAGTTGATGGTCGTGCGCACCAATGATAACCTTCCGACCCATGCCTTTGCTCGCCTTGCCATCGCGCCCCGTCGTCCGCCTGGCCGCGGCCCTTTCATTCTGGGCCGTCGCGCCCGCCCTGCCGGCGCAGGTCACGCTCTCGCACATTGTCGACGCCGCACCCATTCCGGTGGGTGTGCTGCGGGTGAACGTAACCAATGGCTGGGGGCGATACGACGAGCGGTTCACCGCATCCGGTACGCGCGCGCTCGGCGATGAGCTGTCCACGGACTCGCTCGGCCCGCGCCAGTTTCCGGCGCTCCTGCCGGCGGAAGCCGGATTGCAGACGCTGTCGAACGATCCCCGTACACGCCTCACCCTGGGGCGCCTTGCGGCGATCAGCAACGTACGAACAGTGACCACGCCAATCGCCCTGGAGTACGGACTCACCCGCCGGCTCAGCATCGGCATCCTGATTCCGGTCGTCCAGACGCGGCGTGCGCATTCCCTCGTGGTGAACAAGGACTCCGGCGGCAATGTGACCTTCATCCCGTCTCGGTCACGCACTGAAGCGGCAAATGCGAATCAGGCGGTTTACGCGGCGCTCAGCAAGGCGGCGGACAGCCTTGGCACACTGATTACGCGCTGCCCTTCCAATCCGTCTGCGTCGGGTTGTGGTGCCGTCAACGCCAATCCATCGGATGCGGCGAGCGCACGTGCCCAGGCGCTCGCTTTCGCGAACGCCGTGAGAAGTGGCCTGGGCACCGATACGTCCACGACGTTGGTTGCACCACGATCCGGCAGCACGCTGGCTACCGCGATCGATGCACAGCGAACGGCCATCAACACGCGTTTACAGGCATACCTTGGTGCCGGGGCAGGAGCCGTGTCCGGCGTGTTTACGTCGTCGTCGCCCTTCACGTACATCGATCTGCAGGGCACGAGCAAGTCTGCCGGCCTCCTCCAGGGGCCAATTGGCGGTGGCCTCGACTCCATCTACACCATCAATCCGGCCGCCCGGATCAATGCGCCGTCGTTTGGAGCGCAGTTTCTGTTGTTCGACCGCTTCCAGCACGACACGCTTCCACCGGGTCACATGCAATCGCGCATGATGATTGGCGGGTCCTTCCGGTTCGCGTCGCCGCTTGCGGACACCCTGCATACCACGCTCGGCGTTCTGTCGGACGTTGGAGCTGCGGTCGAGGCGCACTCTGCACTCGACGTGATCTCGGGCCGCCTGGGCGCGACAGTCGGCGTGCGATACGTGCAGCCGTTCGCCTCGACGGTATTTGCGCCGTTGTTTGGAGATCCGGAGGCGGCGTATCCGGTCCCTGTGTTCGGCCTCACCCAGCGCACGGCAGGCGCAACGATCGGGCTTGATCTTACCCCCCGATACCTCATTGGCGACTGGTTTTCAGTGGATGGGCTGTATGGATTCGAGCGCACGGGCGCGGCCACGTACGCTCCCGCTTCCGTCACTCCATGTGCCAATTGTGAGGCGTTGATCGCCGCGAGCTCGGTAGGGAGTGCGCACATGGTGCAGCGCCTGGGCTTCGGATTCCGCTATTCGACGGTCGAGTCTACCGCGCGCGGCAAGACGGGGTTTCCGGTGGAGATATCGTTCTCGCACCTGGATACCATTACCGGCGATGCCGGGGCGCCGAAGCTCAGCCGCGATCAGATTCAGGTGCGGCTGTTTTTCCGGTTGCGCGATCAGTAAAGGAGGACCTGCTCTCAGGACGATTGCTTTTTTCGTTTGATCTGCCGCGCCGCCTCGGGCACAGCCGTCGCGGCACTCTCGAGCAGCTCGCGCGCATGGGCGCGACTGACCTCACTCTCCGGATCGCCGCCCAGCATGCGCGCGATTTCCGTGACCCGCGCACCGCCCTCGAGCACCACGACGTCCGCAGTCGTCACGCCGCCACGCGCACCCTTGCTCACCAGGATGTGGTGATGACCGCGTGCGGCAATCTGCGGCAGATGAGTGATGGCGAAGACCTGATGGTAGCTCGCCACACGCCGCATCGTCTCTCCCACCTGGAGCCCGACGCGCCCCCCGATGCCCGCATCGACCTCATCGAAGATGAGCGTGGGCACCCGATCCAGCCGAGCGAGAATCGTCTTGAGGGCGAGCATCACGCGCGAGAGCTCACCGCCTGATGCGACTCGGGCGAGCGGACGCTCCTCGTGACCCACATTCAGTGACACGCGGAACTCCACGGCTTCCGCACCATCCGGTCCAATCTCGCGCAGTGGCAGGACCGCCGCATGGAAGTGGCCATCGTTCATGCCCAGGTCCGGAAGCACTTCGTCCACTGCCCTGCCCAGCCGGTCACCGGCCGCGCTGCGAACCGCCGTGAGCGCGTTCGCTCTCTCGTCGAGCGTCACGTGCGCCTTGCGCTCGGTCTCCTCCAGCAGCCGCAGGTCGAGGTCGGCCGAATCCACGAGATCGAGCTCGGCACGCGCCGACTTTCCCTGCTCCATGACATCGGCGAGCGTGGCACCATACTTCTTGGTCAGCTTGAACAGCAGATCCCGGCGACGACGCACCTCATCCAGGCGCGCCGGATCCAACTCCACCGATGCCTCATATTCGGTCAGCTCGCGCGCCAGGGCCTCGAGATTGTAATACGCGGTGTCGTACATCTCCTGAAGGCGTGTTAGCGTTGGATCGACGCGCTGGATGCTCGCCAGCAACCGCTCGATTGCTGCGAGACGGAGCAGCAGCGTGTCTTCATCTCCCTCTATCGCAGAGGAAATTCCCGTCGCAAGCTCGCGAAGCTCCTCCGAGTTCTCGAGGCGCCTGGCTTCGTCCTCTAAACGTGCGTCCTCGCCCTCGCTGAGCTTCGCACCCTCGATCTCCTGTACCACGTGGCGCAGGTAATCGGCACGTTTCTCTGCATCGGAGCGGCGGCGGCGCAGGTCTGCAATCTCGCGGCGTGCGGTCGCCAGCGCCGTATGCGCATCGCGAACACCAACCGCCTGCTCGGTACAACCGGCAAACGCGTCAAGAATTCGCCGCTGCGCCTCTCCTTCAAGCAACGTCTGCGCTTCGTGTTGCCCATGGAGATTCACGAGCATCCGGCCAACCTCGGCAAGGATCGCTGCACTCACCGTTGTCCCGTTCACCCAGGCGCGCGCGCGACCTGCCGCAATGATCTCGCGCTTCAGCACCACGAGGGATTCTTCCGCATCGATGCCTCGCTCGTCGAGCAGCGTGGTGATCTCCGGATGGTCGGCGATGTCGAACACGCCTTCTACCGTCGCGCGGTCCGCGCCCGTACGAATGAGGTCGGCGCTCGCGCGCTCGCCGAGCAGCAACCCGAGCGCACCCACGATGATCGACTTGCCTGCGCCGGTCTCGCCGGACAGCACGTTGAACCCGCGCGCCAGCGGCAGCGTGAGTGATTCGATGATCGCGAAATTCCTGATCCGAAGCTCAGTCAGCATGGGTTACGCTCGTCGCGCTCCAGCAGCCCTCCCCAGTGCAGCTTCTCGCGCATGGTTGCGAAGAAGCTCGATTCCGGGAAACGCACCACCGGCACCGGCTGCGCAGAGCGCCGCACCACGAGCGTTTCCCCAGAGGAGAAGGTAGCCCCCACCTGGCCATCGACCGTTACCAGAAGCTCGTCCGGACCATCATTTACACGCACCGTCACTTCGGACGTTGGCGGAAGCACCAGCGGCCGCAGCGCGAGCGTGTGCGCACTCACCGGCGTCACGAGGATGGTCTCGAGCGTGGGATAGACGACCGGGCCCCCCGCGGAAAGGTTGTACGCGGTGGAACCCGTTGGCGTGGCAATCACGATGCCGTCGGCGGAGTAATGCGCCACCGTTTCGCCGTTGGCCTGCACCCACATGGTCACCACGCGGGCGAACCCTCCCTTGTGCAGCACCACGTCGTTGAGCGCACGCCACGCGAACTTCTCTTCGCCGTGACGGCCTGTTACTCGCGCGTCGAGCGACATCCGCGCTTCCACCACATACTCACCGCGCGCGAACCGGTTCAGCGCGTCCTCGAGCCCCGAAGCGGGACTGCATGTGAGAAATCCGAGACGGCCCAGATTGATGCCGAGTATGGGCACCGGATGCGATTCAACGAGACGCGCGGCTCGAAGCAGCGTACCGTCGCCGCCCAGGGTGAGCATGGCATCCACCTCGCCATCCACGATGCACGGTGCGCCCTCACCGGCGAAGCCAAGGATGCTTTCCTCATACGACAGCGTCAGGTTGAGTGACGGAGCGAGTCGTCGCAACGTCGCAAGAACGTTAGAGAGGCCTTCATAGCCGAGGTGTCCCGCAACGCCAAGTCTGATCACCCGGCAAGTGCCTCGCTCTCGTGCAGGGCGCGTACGCGCTCCGCAATACCGGCTGCGTCGAGACCAAGCGCGGCCAGCTGCTTCGTACGTGCCGCCGCGTAGATGATACGATCCGGCACACCGTGCGTGTGGACACGCACACCCGGATCCTGCCGCTCTATGACGGTGGCCATGTAGGAGCCGAATCCGTTGATGACGGTGCCTTCCTCGACCACGAGGACCTGCCTGTGATGCGCGAGGATGGCGGCGAGAGTCACCTCATCGTAGGGCTTCAGATACCGGCAGTTCACCACCGTCACGTCGAGCCCTTCGTCTGCCAACGTTTCCGCCGCGGTCAGCGCCGTGTTCACCATCGTTCCCACCGCGAGAATGGCGACGTCGGCTCCCTGGCGCAGCACTTCCCAGGTGGCATATGGCGCTGCCGGAATGTCCTTCATCTCAGGTACGGCGTGGGGCACTGCATCACGCGGATACCGCAGGGAAAATGGACCACCCTCGTGCTCGATGCCGGCCCGAAGCAGCGCCAGCATCTCGCGGCCGTCCTTGGGCGCGGTCACCGTCATGTTCGGTACGGCCAGCATGTACGCGATGTCGTACAGCCCCGCGTGCGTTTCACCGTCTTCACCCACCAGGCCGGCGCGGTCCATCGCGAAGACCACCGGCAGCGACTGAATCGCACAGTCGTGGATGATGTTGTCGTAGCCGCGCTGCAGAAAGGTGGAATAGATCGCACACACCGGTCGCACGCCGCGCGTGGCCAGGCCGGCAGCAAACGTGACCGCGTGTCCTTCCGCGATGCCGACGTCAAAGAACCGCGACGGATGCGCCTTGGCAAACGCGGCAACGCCAGTGCCACTCGGCATGGCGGCGGTGATTGTCGCGACACGCGAGTCTTCGGTACCGAGATCCGCGAGCCCCTTTCCGAACACCGCGGTGTAGGCTGCATTCGCCGTCGATGTCTTGAGCTGCTTGCCCGTGGACGGATCGTGCCCTGGCGGCAGTGCATGCCATTTTTCTCCGGCAGCATGTTCGCCCGCCGGAAAGCCTTTCCCCTTTTGCGTGATCACATGGACGAGCCGCGGACCATTCATCTCGCGCACGGCGGCAAAGGTATCAACGAGCGCATCGAGGTCATGCCCGTCGATGGGGCCGAAATATCGGAAGCCGAGTTCCTCGAACAACACCCCCGGCGTGAGGAAAGACTTCATGCTCTCCTCCCACTTCCGCACCACGTACGCCAGCGGACCCGTCCGGTCCACGATCTCGCCAAGCTTGGAGCGCACGCGATTGTAAAGCGGGTTTCGCTGAATGGACGTTAGATATTTGTGCATGGCACCCACATTGGGCGCAATGGACATCTCGTTGTCATTCAGCACGACGACGAAATCGCGCTCCGAATGTCCGGCGTTGTTCAGCCCCTCATATGAGAGGCCGCACGTGAGCGCACCGTCGCCAAGAATGGCGACCACCTTGAGGTCCTCCTCGCCGTTGATGTCGCGCGCCGCAGCCATGCCCAGCGCCGCGGAGATGGCCGTACCAGCATGTCCGGCGCCGAACGTGTCGTACTCACTCTCGGAGCGCTTGAGAAATCCGGAGAGTCCGCTCTCCTGCCGCAACGACTCCATCCGCGTGTTGCGCCCCGTGAGCAGCTTGTGCGGATAGCCCTGGTGGCCAACGTCCCAGACCAGCTGGTCGCGCGGTGTATGGAACGCCTGGTGCAGCGCGATCGTGAGCTCGACGACGCCGAGTCCGGCGCCGATGTGACCACCGGTACGGGAGCAGACGTCGACCATGCGCTCGCGAACGTCCGAGGCAAGGATGCGTAGCTCGTCGCGCGTGAGGGCGCGGATATCGGCCGGAGACTGGATTCGATCGAGGATGGACATAGTCGGTCTCTGAATCTATGAGGTGCGCTCGACGGTGAAACGCGCAATATGCGCCAGATCCGGTGTCAGGAGCCCAACCGCCTGGAGCGCATTGCATCCTTCGTCGATGAGCGCCGCCGCGCGTGCCACTGCCCCTTCGATGCCAAGGAGCGCGGGATACGTGCTCTTGTGGAGCGCCTGATCGCGCCCCGCCGTCTTGCCAAGTTGGTCCGTCGTGGCGGTGACGTCGAGGACGTCGTCGGCAATCTGGAACGCCAGTCCCACCGCGGCACCATACTTCGCGAGGGCATCCAGCCGCCCCTGGCTTGCCGACGCGGCCCGTCCACCCAGCATCGCGGCAGCGGTGATCAGGGCACCGGTCTTGGACCGGTGGATTCGCTCCAGCTCGGAGAGCGCGAGGGGCCGCCCTTCGCCCTCGAGGTCGAGCAGCTGGCCGCCAATCATCCCGCCTGCGCCGGAGGCACGCATGAGTTCCGCCACGATCGCACTCACCGCCGCGTCGCCGAGGCCGAGGAGCCGCGCCGATTCCGACGCACATTTGGCCGCCAGCGGAACCATCGCCAGGCCGGCCAGTGTCGCCGTGGCCACGCCGTACACGCGATGCACCGTGGGACGTCCGCGACGCACGTCGTCGTCGTCCATGCATGGCAAGTCGTCATGCACGAGCGAATACGCATGCACCACTTCGATTGCCGCGGCGAGTGGCGCTGCATTGCCCGTTCCTCCCGCCGCCTCGAACGCGCAGAGAAAGAGCGTGCCGCGCATGCGTTTCCCTTCGCCAAGGAGGCTGTACCGAATGGCGTCACTGACGGGAGCACGGACATTCGAGAGCTGCCGCTCACACAGATCCGCGAGCGCCTGGCCAACTGCCGCGCGCTCGGCGCTCAGGAGCGCGCCGTCGCGTGGCGCCGCGATGTCAGGCATCGTCATCGAGCGCTTCGACGACGAATGCACCGTCCGCGAGCTCCCGGAGCTTCTTGACGCGCGTCTCCGCCTCGGCCAACGCACCGGCTGCATCACGCAAGCACGTCACCCCCTCTTCAAAGAGCGTGAGCGCAGTGGCAAGGTCGATCTGGTCATTCTCGAGCTCCGTCACGATCCTTTCGAGACGGCTCAACCGCTGCTCGAGTTTCATGACGGCCGGCCGGACGAGGTGGTGACTGCGCTCACCAGACCATCCCGCAGCCGCAGCGTAAAGGGCATGGCGGCTGAAAAATCACCGGCCGACGCAAGGGTATGCCCTGATGTATCCGTCGCCACGGCGTAGCCGCGCTGCAACGTTGCCAGGGGACTCAGCGCATTGAGACGTCCGGACAGCGCCGCCATGCGCTCGCCGCGCGCACGGAGATGTTCACCGGTCATGACCGCGATATCCCGCGCCGCCGACGCCGCGCGGCTCCGCGGCTCGTCCATCCGGTCGGCCATCGCATGCAGCAGACGTCGCCGTAAACCCACGAGCCCCAACGCCAGCTCTTCGCGCGTCCGCACTGCGGCTTCCGCGGCTGCCGACGGCGTGGCGGCGCGCAGGTCTGCCACGAGGTCGCACAGCGACATGTCGATCTCGTGCCCCACGGCAGAAATAACCGGCACGGGACACGCCGCAACTGCGCGTGCCACACGCTCGTCATTGAAGGCCCACAAATCCTCGCGCGATCCGCCGCCTCGGCCAATGATCACGAGGTCCGCGCGTCCCCACCGTGCAACGCGCGCGAGCGCGGCACAGAGCTCATTGGGCGCCGTGTCGCCCTGCACAGCCGCATGCACCACCACGAGCTGCACGCCGGGCGCACGCCGGCGAAGCACGGCCATCACGTCGCGCAGCGCCGCTCCACTCGTGCTCGTGACCATGGCGATGCGACGGGGATGGCGCGGCAATGCACGCTTCCGGCCAGGCGCAAGCAGGCCATCTGCCTCGAGCCGCTTGCGGGTGGCCTCGAGCGCCTTGCTCCATAGCCCGTCTCCTTTCGCCTCGATGCGGCGAATGGTGAACTGCATCTCCCCACGCGCGGCGTACACACCGAGCTGCCCGAGCGCAGACACCTGCATGCCATCGTCCGGCGCTGCTGGTATACCAATCTGGTCCCTTGCCCACACCACGCACCGCAGCTGCGACGTGCGGTCGCGAAGCGAAAAATACCAGTGTCCATTCCGGTGCGGCTTGAAGTCGGTGACCTCGCCGCGCACCCACAGCGGCACGAAGGCCCCCTCCAGCACGTCCTTCGCCGTTTCGGTCAGCGTCGACACCGCAATCGCGGCACGAGGACTGGCACCCGGAAACTCATCGCCGGTTTCCTCGAGCAGCCAGTCATCATGCCGCGGCCCATCGTCGAACAGCGACGGCGTTTCGCCACCTGGCTGCGACCCGCGACGCATCACGCGACCAGCGTGCGCTGCGCGGAGCGCACCGTATTGCGGAGGAGCATGGCAATCGTCATCGGGCCTACACCACCCGGAACCGGCGTGATCAGCGATGCCACCTGCCGCACCCCCTCGAAGTCCACGTCGCCCACGAGTCGCGTCCCCGATTTCGTCGACGCATCCGGGATGCGGTTCATGCCGACGTCGATCACCACGGCACCCGGCTTCACCATGTCCGCCGTCACCATGCGCGGCCGTCCCGCCGCAACGATCAGGATGTCGGCACGACGGGTGTGGTCGCCAAGGTTCCTCGTGCGGCTGTGACAGATCGTCACCGTCGCATCGGCACCCGCGCCGGCCTGCACCATGAGCGCCGCCATCGGCTTGCCCACGATGGTGCTGCGGCCGATCACCACGCAATCGGCACCGCGCGTCTCGACTCCATAGTGCGTGAGCATTCGCTGCACGCCGGAGGGAGTACACGGCGCAAACCCGTCCGTGTGCCCGATGAGGAGCTTGCCCACGTTGATCGGATGAAACCCGTCGACGTCCTTGGCCGGATCGATGTGGCGAATGACGGTGTCGGGATCGATATGCGACGGCAGCGGCATCTGCACGAGAATGCCGTGCACCGATGCATCGGCGTTGAGCTGCTCAACGAGCGCCAGCAGCTGCGCCTGCGTCGTGGCCGACGGCAACCGGATGGTTTCGCCCGCCATGCCCGCCTCGCGAGACGCCTTTTCCTTGGCGCCGACGTACACGGCGCTGGCCGCATCATCTCCCACGAGCACCACCGTGAGCCCCGGCGTGACGCCGCTGCCGCGCAGCACGGCGACGTCAGCCGCAATCTCTCCGCGAATCAGCTTCGCGAGCCCCACACCATCAATCAGCCTTGCCGCAGAATCACCTGGCAAAATCCACCGCCCGCGTTTCACGAATGAGCACCACCTTGATCTGCCCCGGATACTGGAGCTCCGCCTCGATGCGCCGCGCGATCTCCTCGGAGAGCGTCGTCATCCGCGCGTCGTCGACGTCGTCAGGCACAACGATAACACGAACCTCGCGTCCCGCCTGTATCGCAAACACGCGCTCCACACCCTTGTAGCTCGACGCGATCTTTTCCAGCCCCTCGAGACGCTTCACGTACGTCTCGAACGCCTCGCGACGCGCCCCGGGCCGCGAGCCGGAAATGGCATCGGCTGCCTGCACGAGCACGGATACTTCCGTCTCGTGCGGTACGTCGTCGTGATGCGCGGCGATGCAGTTCACCACCAGGGGATTCTCGCCGTACTTCGTCGCCATCTCGACGCCCAGCTGCACGTGCGTGCCTTCGTGCTCATGCGTGAGCACTTTGCCCACGTCGTGCAGGAGTGCGCCACGCTTCGACATGGCCACGTCCAGGCCAAGCTCGGCGGCCATGATACCGGCGAGATGCGCCACCTCCTGCGAGTGCTGGAGGATGTTCTGCCCGTAGCTCGTACGCCACTTCATGCGCCCGATGAGCTTGATCAGCTCCGGATGCAGGCCATGGACCCCCGTGTTGTATGCGGCCTGCTCACCGGTCTCGATGATGGCGGCGTCGACTTCCTTCTTGGACTTATTGACGACCTCTTCGATGCGGCCGGGGTGAATACGACCGTCCGACACGAGCTTTTCGAGTGCCAGCCGGGCCACTTCGCGCCGTACGGGGTCGAAGCAGGAAACCACCACCGTGTCCGGCGTATCGTCGATGATGACGTCCACCCCGGTGGCGAGCTCGAACGCCCGGATGTTTCGTCCTTCGCGCCCGATGATGCGCCCCTTCATCTCGTCATTGGGAAGCGCGACCGCCGACACAGTCGTTTCTGCCGTCGTGTCGGCCGCGATGCGCTGGATCGCCAGGGCAACGATCTTCTTGGCTTCGCGTTCCGCATTTCGGCGGGCGGTTTCCCGAATTTCGCGCAGGAGGTTGGCGGCATCCGCATGCGCCTCTTCCTCGAGCCTGCGGATGAGCTCGTTCTTCGCGTCCTGCGCGGACATGCCCGCCATCTGTTCCAGCCGGCGACGCTCGTCGGCGATGAGCTTCTCGAGCTCTTCCTCGCGCGTTTGCATCGTTTTTTCGCGACGTCCGAAATCACTGGCGCGCTTGCCGATTTCCCGGTCGCGCTGCTCCACGATCTCGAGCTTCCGGTCGAGCGTACCTTCCCGCTCGCTCACGCGCCGCTCCTCCTGCTCCACCGCGGATCGACGCGACCGAAGCTCCTGCTCTGCCGTTTCGCGCAGCTTCATGACCTCTTCCTTGCCCGAGATCACGGCGCTTTTCCGCGATTGTTCGACCTCGCGTTCGGCATCGGTCAGAATACGTTTGGCGGTCTCCTCGGCGGTCGACCTGGACGCCGCGAGCCGCTCAACTTCGGCACGCTTTCCGGCGTCCACGCCGGTCTTGCGGCCAAAAAAGAAAAAAGCCGGAGAGGCGATAACGAACACGCCTAACGCGGCAATGATTGCCATGAGGTCCATTTGATCTATGCTCCACCGCAGGCGGGCCGCGGAAGAAAGGATACCACCGCCAGTCCCGCGGAGCGCCGCCAGGCAGCGCAACACTCGAGGACGCACCGACGTAGGGTGCGACATGGAGCGAGCTAACTACAAAGGGCGCATCACAATACGAGGCCAGCTACGGCTACGGCTCCAAGTTACGGGCCGGGTGAACGGGCGGCAAGCTCTTAGATAAGGGCGCCCTCACGCTTGCCGGGCGGCAGTAGCCGGCGCACGTCGGCCGAGAGGCCCTGCATGGAGCCGACAAGGGTCCCGTTGGCCTCGCGCGCGAGGAACAGCTCCGACGTGATCTGCAGAGCGGCCAGGATCGCCGCACGATTGGCTTCGATTACCGTACCACCCGACAGAATCTGCCGTATGGCCTTGTCCAGGTACTCTGCGACGGCCTTCGTATGTTCCGGCGCAGCCTCGGTCCTGAGCACGTACGCCTCGCCCAGGATCTCCACCTTCATCGACGTTTTCTTGTTGGCGCTCACTTTTCGGCCCCCGCCTGAGCTTGCTGTCGGATAAAGCGAACCCTGTCGAGCATCTGCCTGGTGCGGGCCGTCGCCGCGTCAATGCGGCCCTTGAGGGCGGCGTTCTCATGCTCCAGCTGGGTGACCCGATCGGCCAGCGCGCGGTGCTCGAGCGCTTCGGGCGCGGAGCCCTGCACTTCGACCTCGCGGACGCGTGCTTCCGCGAGCAGGGCGCGCCTGCGAAAACCGGCGAGCTCGTCCCCCAGGTGACGGACGAGCGTCTCGAGCTCACGGAATGCGGCGACTTCAGGACGTACGCTGTCGGACATTGAGCTCGGTCTGGAGCACGGACAAGATCTTGGAGCGGCGCCCCTCGATTTCCTTGTCTCGTAGAGTGCGCTCGGGATGGCGCAAGGTCAACCGCCAGGCCACGGATCTGTGGCCGGCCTCGACCCCTGCACCGTCATACACGTCGAATGCCACGAGCCGCTCGAGCAGCTCGCCTGCGGCCCTCCTGATTGTTCCTTCGACGTCCGCCGCGTTCACGCCGCCCGGAACCAGGAGTGCGAGGTCGAATTCCGACGCCGGCATTGCCGGAAGTGGACGGTACTTCGTCACGGGCCGCTTTGGCATCTCGACAGCGGCGCCATGCGCATGCTGGCCTGGTGCGGCGAGATCGCCATTGAACATGGTGCCTAACTCGAGCTCGATACCGAACGCGGGCGAGGCCCAGACTGGCGCATCGAGTGTCACCCGCGAGACGTGACCGCGCACCTGTCCGTCCACGACTATCTCCCACAGGAGGTCATCGTTGCCGTTGCCGGGGCGAAGCTCCGCTCCTGATGCCGCCACGTGTGCAATACGCTCCGCAAGGGACTTCGCATCCCACGCGTCCATCTGGGCCGGCTTTGAATTCGTGAAGTGCGTTGGCTCGCGGTCGCCCATGATCAATGCCGCCACGCGGGTGGTCTCCGTGGGAAGCCCATCCTCGCCGCGCTCAAACGCAGCCCCAATTTCATACAGGCGAATGTTGCCCTGCATGTGCGTGAGATTGTACTCCGCGCGCCTCACGAGCGACTCGAGCAGCGTACGCCGCAGATATCCTTCGTTTTCGGCGAGTGGATTCAACACGCGCACATGCTGCTCTCCGCCCGACACGAAGGGCGTGGGCCGCGCCTCGAGCAAGCCTGCCGCAGATAGGGTATCACGCAACCGCGCCGCAGTGGTCCACAGTGGAGCGTCCGTGGTCGTTCCAGGGCGATATGGCCGAATGTCGCCTGGCAGCGCATCATATCCGTGGAGACGAGCGATCTCCTCGATGAGGTCCACTTCTGCGGTGATGTCCTGCCGCCACGTCGGAGCGATGACATGAATGGCAGCGTCGCCCGCTTCCACGTTCGCGACACACCCGATACCCGTGAGCAGTTCCGCGATTCGAGACGCCTCAAGCGCAACGCCGAGTACGCGGGCGACGCGCGATGTGCGAAGCACGATGGGCGCGCGGGGCACATCACCCGCATAGAGATCGATGGGCGGCTCAGCGACCGTTCCACCGGCGAGCGCAATGATCAGTGACGTGACGCGATAGAGTGCCATCGGGGCGAGCGTCACGTCGACACCACGCTCGAAACGATAGCTCGCGTCGGTCGACAAACCCGCCGCGCGCCGTGTCCGCCGGGTGCGGCCCGTATCGAAATTCGCGACTTCGACGAACAGGTCGGTGGTATGGTCGTCGACTTCCGTATCTGCCCCGCCCATCACGCCGGCGAGGGCGATGGGATTCGACGAATCGGCGATGACCGTCATGTCGGCCGTGAGAATGCGCTTCGCGCCGTCGAGTGTCGTGAGCGTCTCGCCGTCCTTCGCACGGCGAATGACGATCGTCTTTTCCGGCATCTTTGGATCGGGGTCGATCTTGTTGAAATCGAACGCGTGCGTTGGCTGGCCAATCTCGTGAAGCACGTAATTGGATGCGTCGACGATGTTGTTGATCGAGCGCGACCCCACCGCAGTGAGACGGTCGACGAGCCACGTGGGGCTCGGGCCGACCTTCACACCGCGAATCACCACGCCCATGTAACGCGTGGCGAGCTTCGAGTCTTCGAGATGCATCACGATGCCGCCCGCATTACCCGCTCTGCGGAAGCGCTTTGGCTGGTGGATCTCGATGCCGCTTACGCCAATGTCCGGAAAGGCGAGGGACGCACCAGTGAGCGCGGCGACTTCGCGCGCGACGCCAAGGTGCGAGAGCAGGTCCGGACGGTTGGGCAACACGTCGACCACGAGCCGCGAATCGCCAACAGGCATCACCTGGAGAAATGGTGTTCCAGGCGCGACGTCGAGGTCGAGCTCCATGATGCCTTCATGCTCCTCGCCGAGTCCGAGCTCTCGTGCCGAGCACAACATGCCGTTCGACGTCTGACCGCGAATTTTCCGCTTCTCGATTTTCTTGCCGTCGAGCATCGTCGTGCCCGTGGGCGCGAACGGGTACATCTTCCCCGCCGTCACATTGGGCGCGCCGCACACGACGTCGAGCAGCTCGCCCGTGCCTGCGTCCACTTTCGTGATGTGCAGGTGATCGGAATCCGGATGCAGCGCTTCCTCGACGACGCGCGCGATGACGATGGGCGCGAGATCGTCGCGCAGCGCGATCATCTCCTCGACGGTCGCGGTGTGCGCCGTGATGAGATCACGCAGCTGTTCGGCCGTGTGCGATCCGCGGACGAACGCGTTCAGCCACGCAACGGACGCGTTCATTCCGCCACCTGCTCGAGGAAGCGGATGTCGGAATCGTAAAGCAGCCGAATATCAGGCAGTCCGTACCGAAGCATCGCGATGCGTCCTGGTCCCATGCCGAATGCCCACCCGGTGTAGCGCTCGCTGTCGATGCCCGCCGCCTCGAGCACGGACGGATGTACCATGCCCGAGCCAAGAATCTCCATCCATCCCGTGCCCTTGCACGCCGAGCAGCCGCGGCCGCCGCAAAGCCGGCATTCCACGTCCATCTCCGCGGATGGCTCCGTGAACGGGAAGTAGCTCGGACGAAAGCGCGTGCGCGTCTTGCCGAAAAATTTCTGTGCGAACAGTGTCAGCGTCGCCTTGAGGTCGACGAAAGAGATTCCTTCGTCAACGGCAAGCCCTTCGACCTGTGCGAACGCCGGCGCGTGTGAGGCGTCGAAGGGATCTCGGCGGAACACGGTGCCTGGCGCGAGGATGCGAATGGGCGGCGGTGACGATTGCAGCGTGCGGATCTGCACCGGCGACGTGTGCGTGCGGAGCAGCGCACCTTCGCCCAGGTAGAACGTATCGTGCATGTCCATCGCCGGGTGATCGGCCGGGAAGTTCAGTGCGGAGAAGTTGTACCACTCCGACTCGCTCTCCGGGCCCAGCGCGACGGTGAAGCCGAGCTCGCGGAAGATGGCGACGATCTCGTCGATCACGAGTGTGACGGGATGCTTGCCGCCGCGCCAGCGCGCACGCGCCGGCATGGTGAGGTCGAGCTTCGGTTTATCGAGCGCATGCTGCAATGATGCGATCTCTGCTCGGCGCGATTCGAGAACCGCTTCGACGTGGACCTTGAGCTCATTGAAGAGGCGTCCTGCTTCGCGCCGGTCGTCCGCGGGCAGCTCGCCAAGGGCCTTGCTGAAGGATTGCTGGACCGTTCGCGACCACACGTGTGTGCGCTGCTCCTCGAGGGCATTCGCATCGAGTGCGCCCAGGATGTGCTGGCTCGCTTCGGCCTTGTGAGATTCTACGCGAGTTCGGAATTCGTCGATCGTCATCATTCGTTGGTGATGATGTCATCCCGCAGAGCGAGCGAGGCGCATGGAACTTCATGATATCTCCCGACAGTCGCGTTGCTCCTGCGGGATGACATGCCTGTAAAGAAATCGGCGGCGGCGAAACCGTGAAGGTCGCGCCGCCGCCGAGTGCCTGCGAAGAGAAACGACTTACGCAGCGTTCAGCGCAGCGCGCGCCGCATCGGCGATGGCGGCAAACGCGACCGGGTCGCGGACCGCGATGTCGGCCAGGATCTTCCGGTCGACTTCGATGCCGGCGAGCTTGAGGCCGTTCATGAATACACTGTAGCTCATGTCGTGCATGCGGGCGCCCGCGTTGATGCGGACGATCCAGAGCTTGCGGAAATCGCGCTTCTTGTTCTTGCGATCGCGATAGGCATAGACCCATCCGCGCTCGACGGTTTCCTTCGCGGCCTTCCAGAGCTTGGAACGGGCGCCAAAGGCGCCGCGGGCGTGCTTGAGGATCTGCTTCTTCCGCTTGAGGCGCGGGACGTTCGATACGGCGCGTGGCATGGTCGGCTCCTATTAAGCGGCCTGAATGAGGCGCTTGATGCGCTTCTGCTCGCCGTTGGTCGCGATCAGACCGGCGCGGCGCAGGTTGCGCTTCCGCTTGGATGTCTTCTTGGTGAGGATGTGGCTCTTGAACGCCTTGTAGCGCTTCACCTTCCCGGAGCCGGTAACTCGAAAGCGCTTCGCAGCGCCCTTGTGCGTCTTCATCTTGGGCATGGCACCAGCTCGTTATTTGGGCGTGAGAATCATCGTCATGGACTTCCCTTCCAGCCGGCCGGCACTTTCGATCTTGCCGATGTCGGCCAGTGAACTGCTGACCCGATCGAGCACGGCCTGACCGAGCTCGGGATGGGCCACCTGGCGACCACGGAACATCATGGTCACCTTGACCTTGTTCTTCTCTTCGAGGAAC
>JAQBPY010000028.1 GCA_028287285.1 Gemmatimonadota bacterium | reverse complement strand
GGGTGAAAGGGGGCGACGCGAATGCGTCGCCACCTTTTTCATTTCAGTCACTGAACCTTGCTTGTCGGCGCAGGGTGCGCTGCCGCATCTTGCCCGCATGCGTTCTCCCCGCGCCAACTGCCAGCCCCGCGCACGTGCGGGGTGAGTTCATCGATATCGATGGCGCGCGGCTGTACTACTATGCTGCGGGCACGAGGGGAGCAGGCGAGCCGGTGGTGTTTTTGCACGGCTTCCCCACCTCCGGCCATCTCTGGAGCGAGGTCGTGGCACAGATGCCTGCCGGCCATCGCATCGTGGTGGTGGACCTGCTTGGCTTTGGCCGCAGCGATCCGCCAGGTCGACATGCGCTGACCCTCCACGCGCACGCACACCGCATCGTGGGACTTCTGGACGCGCTGGGCATCGCCAATGCGTGTGTCGTGGGGCACGACGTCGGCGGTGGTGTGGCGCAGTCGCTTGCCGTTCACTGGCCGGATCGTGTGTCGCGGCTGGCGCTCGTGGACAGCGTGGCGTTCAAGGGCTGGCCCACGCGCGACGTCCGCGTTGCGCGGACGCTGCTGCCTCTGGTGCGCCATCTGCCCACGCGCTGGCTGCTGCCCATCGTCCGCGCCGATCTCGAGCGCGGCTACTACGATTCGTCCCGCTCGGCGCATGCGATCGACAAGTATCAGCGTCCGTTCAACAGTGACGACGGCCGGCGTGTGTTCCTGCAGCACCTGGCGGCGCTCGATGCGCGTGAGACGCAGGCGCTCGGCAATCGGCTTGGGGAGATCCGTGTGCCGGCGGCGGTGATCTGGGGCGAGCACGATTCGTTTCTTTCTGTCGCGCTGGGTTCGCGTCTCGCTGCGGCCATTCCCACGGCGACGTTCGACATCGTGCCAGATGCGCGGCACTTTACGCCGGAAGACGCGCCGCGTCAGGTGGCCGAAGTCATTGCCGGGTTGCTGCAGCGTTCACTGGTGAATCGAAACGATTGACCGCAGAGCATGCCGAGCTTTGCCGAGAGAGGGACGTGCCATAAGTGTGGGACAGTTTCTCCCGACAGTCGCTCGCTCCTGCGGGATGACAGTCTCCATCTGTCATCCCGCACGCGCTGGGCGCGTGTCGGGATATGCCGTCCCGTTCTTTGCGCCGGACGTGCCACAAGGGTGGGGCAATGTCTCCCGACAGCCGCTCCGCTCCCGCGGGATGACAATTGGTCGCTGCTGTTCCGGACAAGATGACACCTCAATATTGTCATCCCGCACGCGCTGTGCGCGTGTCGGGAGATACTATTCCGTCCTTTACGCTAAACGTGCAGCGATACCGCACATGATGACAACTGCAGTTAAGGCCTCTTGCTCCTGACTGTTTTTTCTTCGGCCGGGCTCAGAATTTCCGGCTTGAGCGCCTCGATCGTATACGTGCTGCCCGCATTCCACAGCAGCCAGCTGCGAATGTCATTGTCGTAGCCGGCCTGCATCTGGGCACGCACCTGCTCCGGACCGTATGGCGGCTCGCCAATGGAGAAATCCTGGTACCACGGCACGATCTCCGGTGCATGCTTCACATGCGCGTTCCGCGCCTTCGCATCTTTCAGCGCGTGATCGATCACCGCATATGGATTCGCGTTCGGATTCTCGAGTCCGTACATCCCCGTGGAATAGTGTGACGGATATGTCATCGGCTGCACGATGTTCGCGTGCGGTGCAAACTGCTCCCACTGCTGCCCGATGTTCATGTCGCCCGGGTCGGTGGTGGTCAGGCCGAAGACGTCGATCGACATGGGCACACGAAGCGATGCAATGCGCTTGTGCAGATACTCGAGCTGCTCCGCGATGACGCGCGCGCGTGGGCGGCTTTTGGCGAGCGGAAACGCAGCCTCCCTGAGCAGGCGAGGGTCATCGGGAAAGCGCACGTAGTCGAACTGCACTTCGCTGAAGCCGAGCGCGATCGCTTCGGCCGCGAGATCGGCCGCGTACGTCCAGATCTCGCGATGGTGTGCATCCAGCCACGGCTTGCCTTCGCCGTCCAGCCATGGCGTGCCGTCGTCTGCGCGCTGCACCGCCCATTCCCGCCTTGCACCGGCGAGCAATGGATCCTTGGCAACGACGATGCGGGCAATGGGAAACACGCCATTCGCACGCATGCTGTCGAGCACAGCACGTATCTGTGCCGCGGGCACCGGGTTGATGGTGTCTGATCCGATCTGCTGCGCGAGCGGAACCGCTGACTTGTACAGCACGTACCCGCGGTCGTCCTTCACGTCGATGACGAGCGCATTGACCTCGGTGCGCTTTGCGATGCCGATCATCTCCCGGATGCGATCGTCGAGCACGGCCCAGCGGTTGACGTAAAGTCCGCGAAGTACCCTGGGCCGCGGGACGGGTGCCATGGCCGCGGGCTTCATTTGCGCGCAGGCGGGGGATGAGGCAAGGACCATCGCAGCGAGAAACACCACACGTCGAAGAAACATCAGCGATCTACCCCTTGAGCAATGCGAGGTTGCGACCTGAAGCGTTTGAAGGAGTATTACAGCCGCCGTACCTCTCGCACCGCGTCCACGGCATTCCCGATCTCCCGCGATAGCGCCCGCGCCTCCTGCGTGGCCGACGCAACATCCGACATCGCACTCTCCAGACCGGACGACCGCAGCTTCAGCAGGTCGAGCCGAAGATTCTGCAATGCCAGCCCCGCACTCTCGAGCTGCGACGCGAGCGTGGCGCGCCGCTCGGACAACTCGCCGATGGACGCCCGCTGCCGCTCCAGCAGCGACAGCCGCCGCTCCTGTTCAGCAGTGGCACCCCCACGCGACTCGGCCCGCAGCGTCGCAATGCGGGAGTCGAGCGACGTGAGCGACGAGCCACCCACATCCTCATCCAGGCGATGCAGTGTGGTGGCCAGGGCGCCCACACGCTCGGCGAGCGCATCCACCGTTGGCGCGACATCCGGGATCATGTCGCGCTCCGATTGCTGGAGTCGCGCGAGTGTTTCACGCACGGCGGAGTGATCATCGGCCGCGCGGCGCACGAGCCCGCCATAGGGACCCTCGAGCACGTCACGCGGCGCGAGACGTTCCGCTGCCTCCTGCGGCGACATGCGCGATGGGAGCGACTTGAGGGCGGCGTTCGTGTCGATCTTGCCGCGCCGGAACAGCTTGTTCGCCGGCACGCCGTCGGACCACAGCTTCACTCCGCGCGACAGCACCCCGATCATCATGGGCACCGCCGGGAACAGAAACCAGAAAAAGTGCGGCGACGTGAAGATGTTCAGCGCGGCCAGAGACCCCACGGTCGCCAACGTACCGATGGACTGGCGGCGATACCGTGTGAGCTGTTCCTCCATGGTCAGCCCCGCATATGCCCGGTCGTCGTCGCGCTTGCCAAGGACGCGAAGCTGATGGCGCTGGGCCTGCTCCCACCGCTTGCGCGACCGCTTCCAGTCGCGCCATTCCGCCCGGCTTCCAAACATCGGCGCGGCTGGCATGGGTGGGAGGTCCGGCACCGGCGGCGCCCACATCTCCACCGGGCGCGATGGCTCCATGTACGACATGTCGCGGCGTGCGTCGCGCGGCTGGGTTGGATCTACATACCGTGGCGCGAGCGGAGCCGGCGGCTGCCACGGCTCAGGTGGCGGTGCAACCTCACGCGTGTCAAGCAGTGCATCACGAAAGGCGGCGGCATCTGCCCATCGGTCCTCCGGCTTCTTTGCCAACGCGCGTGAGATGGTTTGCGCGAGTCCCGTCGGGATGTCCGACCGCAGCGACGCGAGCGGCCGAGGTGTTTCGGACACATGCTTTACCAGCATGGCCGGAGTGTTCGAGGCCCTGAATGGCGTTTCACCGGCAAGCAGCTGATAACCGATTACTCCCAGCGAGTAGATGTCGCTGCGTCCATCGAGCTCACGCTCGCCGAGCGCCTGCTCGGGCGACATGTAGGCGGGCGTTCCGATGGCCACACCGGTGACGGTGAGTCGTGTGTCGCCCTGCGCGGCACGCGCGATGCCGAAGTCCGTGACCATGGTTCGGCCCGTGGAGCGCTCCAGCATGATGTTGTCCGGCTTTACATCCCGATGCACCACGCCCACCGAATGCGCATACGACAACGCATCCGCGACGCTCGACAGCAGCCGTCTCGCTTCGGCAATTGGCAGCCGCGGCTCGCGAAGCAACCGCTCGGCAAGGCTCTCGCCATCGACGAGCGCCATGATGAAGTAGACGATCCCTTCGCGCACCTCGACGGTATAGATGGGAACGATGCCCGGATGCGATAATTGCGCCGACGTCTGGGCCTCACGCATGAAGCGCTCGCGCACGTCCGCGTTGAACGCCAGCTCCGGGGGCAGCACCTTGATCGCGACGCGCCTGTTGAGCAAGGTGTCGGTAGCACGATACACGACCGCCATCCCACCCCGGCCAATCTCCGCGTCGATGAGAAACCGGGTGCCGACCGCAACGACGAGGCGATCGAGCAGCAGGTCCGTCACCCCCGCTCCGGGTTTCTGGCACCAGACGGACGGCCATTGATGCGGCCCATCTCGTCTGCCACGAACACGGCATCATCCACGTTCTCGGCCAGCTTCATTGCCTGGTTGGCCAGCGACGTGATGTGCTGGTGCTGCGGACTCGCGCCCAGGCGAATGAGATCGAAGCGCATGTTCTGAAGCGCGAGGGCACACGTGTCGAGCTTGCCCGTGAGCGATTCGCGCCGTTGATCCGCGTCCACCAGCGTGCGACGCTGGCGCTTGAGGTACGCCAGCCGCCGCACCCTGTCTTCACTGCCCCGCTCGAGCGGATTGGCCGCATTCTCGAGCGAGCTGATCTCACCCTCGAGCTGCTGTCGTGCACCCGAGATGTCCATGCGTGACGATTCCTCGAGGGCCACGGCGAGCGACTGTACCTTGTCGGCAAGAGCCGTCGCCGATCGCCCGCACTCATCGCGCTGCGCGGTGGGAAGTGCGTTTCCGATGGACGCAAGGCGACGGAAGATCTCGTCGCGATCGGCGAACGCCTGGCGCACACGGTCGCCATGCGGACCCTCCGGGACGCGGGCGGGAAAGCGCGGAGCGCCCGTACCGCCGGCAATCATGGGAGGCGGAGGTGCCATCCGCGCGGCAAGCTTGCGCTGCCGGCGCTGCTCCGTGAGCTTCGCGCGCATCTGTGAATCGAAGATCGCACGGACGTGATCCGTGAATTCCTCGATGACTTCCATGAGCTCGCGGTGGCGCGGCTGCCTGAACACGTCGCGCCAGTCGTATCCCTCGCTCCACAGGCGTGCGTACTTGAACGCGATGTAGATGCTCCAGAGCACCGTGCAGGTGAGGAAGCCGCCGTTGCCGAACATCGCGAACAGCACGATCACGCCGTTCACGAACAGGTATGGCGCCAGCTTCTTCCTGAAGATGCGGACGGGCTCCGCTTCCCACCGCTGCAGGTCGTCCGGTGTGGCATCGTGCCCCACCATGCCGCGGGTGTCCACAGGATATGTCGCCTGCGGGAAGGGACGATCCGACAGTGGGGTATAGCTGGGCGGGCGTCCCGCCGACGTCGCCGGTGGCGCCGCCTGGGGCTGCGTGGCGGCGGGAGCACGCGATGCCGGCGTCTCGCGTGTGTCGAGCGCCGACACGAGCGCGGCCGCGTTGGGGAACCGGTGGTCGGGATTCTTTTCGAGCAGCATCATCACGATGCGCGCGAGGTCGGACGGTACGTCCGTACGGCGCTGCTGCACCGGAATGGGCGCCTCGGACAGATGCTTCACCAGCATGGCCGGCATGCTGCTCGCCACGAACGGCGGCTCGCCGGTGAGCATCTGGTAGCCAAGGATGCCGAGCGAGTAGAGATCGCTCCGGCCGTCGATTTCCCGGTCGCCCGCGGCCTGCTCGGGCGACATGTATGCCGGCGTGCCGATCGCCATCCCGGTGGCGGTCAGGCGGCTGTCGCCACCGCCGTCGCGCGCACGCGCGATACCGAAATCCGTCACCATGGGGCGGCCGGAGATGGCGTCGAGCAGGATGTTGTCGGGCTTGATGTCGCGGTGTACCACCCCCCGGTCATGCGCGTACGACAGGGCGTCCGCCACGTCCCGCAGGATCTTTCGGGTTTCCTCGATGGTGAGCACACCGCGCTCGTGCAGGCGCTTGGCGAGGTTGTCGCCGCTGATGTAGCCCATCTCGAAGAAGACGACCGCGTCGTCCTTGTCGCTGACCGTGTAGATGGGAACGATGTTCGGGTGCGACAACGCCGCCGCGGTTTGCGCCTCGCGCTGGAAGCGCGACTTGATATCGGAGCGAAACGCCAGCTCGGGCGGGAGCACCTTGATGGCGACCTGACGCTTGAGGCCACGGTGCATGGCGCGATAGACCACGCCCATGCCGCCCCTACCGATCTCGCAGTCGAGCTCGTAGGTAGCGGAGAGCGCGCGCTCTACATGAGCGCGGAGCTCGTCATCCGCAGCAGTGGCCAGCGGGTCGGGCACTCGATGACGGGTAGTCAGGGTGAGGCTTGCAGGGGACATTGTAGCACGGCGGACCAAAGCTGGAAAGGACAACCGCCACAGCGGCAGTGACACTACGTCATGATGACGGTGAGAAGTGTCAAACGCTGCCGGGCTGTCGCATCCGCGGTGGAATGGAGTGTGCCCTCAGGGTGTACCTTGGCTTCCGGGACCGCCTGATCGCTGGTATTTCCCTCGAGCCACCCTCATACCAGGAATTGCTACATGGGTCAGCGTCAGACGCTCCCGGTCCTTCCCCTTCGTGGAACGGTCATCTTCCCCGGCCTCACGGCGCCCATCGCGGCCGGACGCCCCGGAACCTTGCGGGCCATCGAGGCCGCCCTCAAGGGCGACCGTCTGGTGTTCGCCGTGGCTCAACGTGACAACACGGACGAGCCCACGCCAGAAATTCTCTATTCCATGGGTGTCATCGCGCGGATCGGCCAGATCCAGCGTGGGCTGGGCGGCGTCCAGCTGCTGCTGCAGGGCGAGCAGCGCGCCACGGTGCTCCAATATGCCACCAACCCGGCCGACAACTATCTGAGCGCCGTCGTCTCGCCGCTCGACGAGATGAAGCCGCTCGACGAAAACGACCCAGCCTTCGTCGCCCTCTACAAGGAAATCCGGGAACGCGCCGCGGAGCTCGGCGAACGCCGCGGACTCCCGGAAGAAGTCGTGCACCAGGTCCTCGACGCTGTCACCGACGCCGGCCGCTTTGCCGACCTCGTGGCGGGTTACATCGAGCTGCCGGTGCCCGAACGGCAGGGACTGCTCGAGAACCTTTCCGTCGAAGACCGTCTCCGCCGTGTTCTCGTGCACGTCCAGCGCCAGATCGGCATGATCGAGATGCAGGAGGAGATCAAGTCGCAAGTCCAGGAAGAGCTGGGCGAGCGCCAGCGCGAGATGTACCTGCGCGAGCAGATGAAGGCCATCCAGAAGGAGCTGGGCGACGACGATCAGAGCAAGGAGATCAGCGAGCTCCGCGGAAAGCTCGACAAGCTGGAGCTTCCACCTACCGCGCGCACCGAAGTCGAGCGTGAGCTCGGACGACTGGAGCGGGCGGGCCGGGAGTCGATGGAAGCGCAGGTTATCCGCACCTATCTCGAATGGGTCGCGGAGCTGCCGTGGAATTCACGCAGCGACGACAACCTCGACCTGATGCGGGCGCAGTCGGTGCTGGACGAAGAGCACTTCGGGCTGCCCGACGTGAAGGACCGTGTGCTGGAATTCCTTGCGGTGCGCCAGTTGCGCGCGCAGGAAATGGCGAACGAGCTCGAACAGACAGGCGAGCTCCCGGTGGCAACCTTCAAGGTCGAGAAGGAGGATGCGACGCCCACCCTCGGCATGACGGATGAGCACCGAATCGTCACGGACAAGAAGGAGGCAAAGTCCCGCGCCATGGCGAAGGGGCCGATTCTTCTCTTCTCGGGACCGCCCGGTGTGGGCAAGACGTCCATTGCCAAATCGATCGCCCACTCGCTCGGTCGCGAGTACGTGCGCATCTCGCTCGGCGGCGTTCGCGACGAGGCGGACATCCGCGGTCACCGGCGCACGTACGTGGGCGCGATGCCGGGCCGCATCATCCAGGGCCTCAAGCAGGCCAAGACGCGCAATCCCGTCTTCCTGATGGACGAGGTGGACAAGCTCGGCCAGGGTTTCCAGGGCGATCCGGCGAGCGCACTGCTCGAGGTGCTCGATCCGGCGCAGAACGACAGCTTCACCGATCACTATCTCGGCATTCCGTTCGACCTGAGCGAGGTGCTTTTCATCGCAACCGCGAATTTCATCCAGAACATTCCCGGCCCGCTGCTCGACCGCATGGAAGTGGTGGAATTCGCCGGGTATACGGAGCGTGAGAAGGCGGAAATCGCCAAGAAGTATCTGATCCCGCGCCAGCTCGAGGATTCGGGGCTCAAGAGCAAGAACGTGGTGTTCACCGACGACGCCGTGATGAGCATCGTGAGCAAGTACACGCGCGAAAGCGGCGTGCGAAACCTGGAGCGGCAGATTGGCGCGGTGGCACGCAAGGTGGCGCGGAAGCTCGCCTCAGGTGGTACCGATGACTTCTCCATCAGCGTGGAAGACGTGCGCGAGCTGCTGGGGCGTCCGCGGGTTCATCCGGAGCATGCCAACGAGGAGAACGAAGTTGGCGTCGCCGCCGGTATGTACTACACGCCCATGGGCGGCGACATCATGTTCGTGGAGGCGGCCATTCGCCGCCTGCAGGGAGCAGTCCGCTCGTCGGACAGCGAGAACGACAAGGTGCAGGTGAGCGGCTGGGGGAATGTCTCGCTCATTCTCACCGGCCAGCTTGGCGACGTGATGAAGGAGAGCGCGCGCGCCGCGCTCACCTATGCGGCCACGCATGCGTCGGCGCTCAAGATCCCGGAGGACCGGCTCGGGTCCATCGAGGTGCACGTGCACGTGCCGGCGGGCGCCATCCCCAAGGATGGGCCGAGTGCCGGTGTGGCCATCTCGACGGCGCTGGTGAGTGCGATGTCGGGACGTCCGGTGCGGCGTGAGGTCGCCATGACTGGCGAGTCCACGTTGCGTGGGCGGGTGCTGCCGATTGGCGGCTTGAAGGAGAAGGTGCTGGGCGCGCATCGCGCCGGGATCACGACCATCATCCTGCCACGGGACAACGAGGCGGACATGGAGGACATCCCGGAAGAGGTGCGGAAGCAGTTGACCTTTCATCCCGTGAGCACCCTGGACGAAGCGTTCGAGATCGCGTTGATGCCGGCAGCCCCGCGAGACGTGGGTCCGGTGGCAAAACCGACCCTGATGGAGATAGCGGAGGCAGCCGTGGCGTAAGCCACTGTTGCTCTTTCGGTAGGAATGTGCTACTGTTTATTTCAGCGACGCACCCCGTGCTTCGGCCCGGGGACTTGTTCCAACGGATCAGGGGCCTGCTTTTCGCGGGTCCCTTTTTTTTCGCCCGCGTCGCTGCTTTTGCGGCACAGTGCCGTATTGGTAGGGCGAGCCCCCGCGTGAGGGTTTCGATCACGTTCAACATGTAGCCGGTTGTTCGATAGAAATCGTGACACCGGCCACAAACATCATTGAGGAGTTCAGCTATGCGTACGACCGGCACCGTGAAGTGGTTCAACGACACGAAGGGCTTTGGCTTCATCACCCCCGCGAACGGC
>JAQBPY010000013.1 GCA_028287285.1 Gemmatimonadota bacterium | reverse complement strand
AATGGCCGCATCGACGGTCAGCTCGAGCACATCGGTGATGCTCTTGCCGAAATACTTGACCTCGAGCACCTGGGGCTTGAACCGCTTGCCGGCGCAGTCGTCGCAGGGAACGAAGACGTCGGCCATGAACACCATCTCGACCTCGAGATAACCCGCGCCCTCGCACGTTTCGCAGCGGCCGCCAGCGACATTGAAGCTGAAGGTGCCGGCGGTATATCCACGCGCGCGCGACTCGGGCAGCGACGCAAAGATGCGGCGGACCTCATCGTACGCCTTCACGTACGTCACCGGATTGGATCGTGGCGATTTACCAATGGGACTCTGATCGACGAGGACGACGTCGTCCAGCGCCTCGTACCCGGTGAGCGAATCAAAGCCGCCAACGCGCTCGCCCAGGTGCTGTTTTGCCGAGTGCTCGCCGGTGAGCTTTGTCTCGAGCGCGCGCATGAGCACATCGTGAATGAGCGTGCTCTTGCCGCTGCCCGACACGCCGGTCACCGCCGTGACGGTGCCGAGGGGAATGCGGACGTCAACGCCCTTGAGGTTGTGCTCGCGCGCGCCGGTGAGCGTGAGCCACTGCGGGCCAATGCGCCGCCGCGTTTGCGGAACGGGAATCTCGCGCTCGCCGCTGAGATACAGACCGGTGAGCGGACTCTCGCTGACGCGCGACATGGGTCCGGCAAAGACGAGCTCCCCGCCTTTTTCGCCACTGTGGGGTCCCAGCTCCACCATGTAATCGGCGGCGCGAATGGCATCGAGATCGTGCTCCACCACGAGCACCGTATTGCCGCCATCGCGCAGGCGGAGCAGCAGCTTGAGGAGCCGGTCCATGTCGCGCGAGTGCAGCCCGATGGACGGCTCATCGAGCACGTACAGTGTATCGACGAGTCGCGATCCCAATGAGTTCGCCAGACCAATGCGCTGCGCTTCGCCGCCGGAGAGTGTGCGCGTCGCGCGGTTGAGCGACAGATAATTCAGTCCGACGTCGCAGAGAAAACGCACACGATCCTGCGCTTCGATCAGGATGTGCGCCGCGATCTCGCGATCGTAGGCGGACAGATCGAGCGCATCGAGCCAGGTGGTGAGCACGCTAACCGGATACTCGCAGACTTCCGCGATGGTGCGGCCGGCAATCTTTACCTGAAGCGACTGCGGCTGCAGTTTGGTACCATGACAGCTCGGGCATTCCTGCGCCGTCTGATACTGCCGCAGGAACACGCGGATGTACTGCTTGTAGCGCTTCTCCTCGAGATCCTTCATGAACTTGAGAATGCCCTTGAAGCCACGGGTGCTCGCCGTCAGCAGCTTGGTGCGCGCCACCCGGGGCAGCGCCTCCCACGCGACGTCCATCGGGATGGCTTCCTTCTTTGCAAACTCGGCGAGCGTGCGACGCTTGTTCTCGTAGCGCGGTTTGGTCCACGGATCGATGGCGCCTTCACGCAGCGAACGTTCGGGGTACGGAACGATGAGCCGCTCGTCGTACTCGAGAATAGCGCCGAATCCGTTGCACTGCTCACACGCGCCGCGCGGCGAGTTGAACGAGAACAGCTGCGGCGTGGGCGCGGGGGCAATGGTGCCATCATCGGGGCACTCGAAGCGTTCCGTAAAGCGGAGACGCGAGACGTTGCGTCCGTCGAAGGGCGAGACGATGGACTCCGTGAACAGGATGACGGCGTCGCCGTCGCCCTCGCGAAACGCGGTGGACAGCGCGTCGGCCATGCGCCCGCGTGCGTCGGCCGACACGGCCAGCCGGTCGATGACGACGAGCACCTCCTTCGCGAAGGTGATGTCGATGGGCGCAGTGTCCAGCTCATCGAGATGGATGACCTTGCCATCCAGGCTCACGCGCACGAAGCCCTGCGCGCGCAGGTTCTCCACGGCGACTTCGTGCGTGACTTCGTCGGAGAGCTTGAGCGGTGCGGCCACAGAGAACCGCGTCCCTTCGGGCAAAACAAGGACGACGTCCGAAACAGACTGCACGGTGTCAGGCTTGAGCTCGCGTCCGCACATGGGGCAGAAAGTGTGCCCAACACGAGCCCAGAGCAGGCGGAGATAATCGTAGATCTCCGTTGCCGTACCCACGGTGGAGCGCGACGTCTTTGTGGGGTTCTTCTGCTCGATGGCGACGGCGGGAGACAACCCGTCAATCGAGTCGACGTCGGGCTTTTCCATGCGCTCGAGAAACTGCCGCGCATACGAGGACAGGGACTCGACATACCGCCGCTGGCCTTCGGCGTAGATGGTGTCGAACGCCAGCGAGGACTTGCCGGACCCCGAGGGCCCCGTGATCACCGTGAAGGTGCGCCGAGGAATCTCGAGGTCGAAGTTCTTGAGGTTATGCTGCCGCGCGCCGCGGACGACGATCTTGTCTTTCATGCACGGTGAAATCTAGCCACCACCGCACCGAATAAAAACCGGCACCCGCGGAACACACCGGTCGCTAGACAGCCATTTTATGCCGCGTGGTCAGCCGATAGACCCAGAGCAGCAGCATCGCACCGACCACGGCAAGCAGGATGCTCCAGACGGAAAACCCGTTGAGCCCGGAACCGGTGATCGCATTCCCGATGAACCCGCCGACAAACGCCCCGACGATGCCGATCAGCATCGTCACGAGGATGCCGCCGGGATCCTTGCCGGGCATCAGCGCCTTGGCGATGGCGCCCGCTATGAGTCCGAGCACGATCCAGGCGAGGATACTCATGTCCGCAACCTCCACAAAAGTTGAGTGTAGCGCGGCTCACAAATGCAACGGCCATACCACGAATCGGGCGCGCGTCCGAATGTCGCACGCCTGATACTTTTCCCGCATGGCCGCGACCCTCTCACCACACCACGACGACGAAGGCGCCACGAAGCGGTATGACCGTCATCTCGTGCGCCGCCTTGCCGCGTATGTGCGACCGTACAAGGCCCTGGTGGCGGGCGCGCTCGTGCTCCTCGTGCTCGAAGCGCTGTTGCAGCTCGTAGGGCCCATCCTCACCCAGCGCGTCATCGACGTCGCGCTTCCGGCGCGCGATGCGGGCATGGCCACCCGCGCCGCCCTGGTGTACGCGGCCTCGCTGCTCCTCGCCTTCATCTGTTCCTACGGCGAAACGATGCTCACCGCGATGCTCGGCCAACAGGTCATGCGCGACTTGCGGCAGCAGCTGTTCGAGCACGTGCAGCGCCTGTCCATCGCGTATTACGACAGGACCCCCGTTGGGCGGCTCGTCACGCGGGTCACGTCCGACGTGGAGTCACTCAACGAGCTCTTTACCGCAGGCGTCGTGGCCGGTCTGGGCGATCTCTTCACGCTCGTGGCCATTGCGGTGCTCATGGTCGCGACCGACTGGCGTCTGGCCATCGCGGCGTTCGCGGTGATTCCGCTGGTGTATCTCACGTCGCACGTGTTCCAGAAGAAGGTACGCGTCACGTATCGCGAGATTCGCGCGCGGCTCGCCCGCATCAACGCGTACCTGCAGGAGCGCATTACCGGCATGCGCGTGGTGCAGCTGTTCGGGCGCGAGGAGGGCGAAGCCCGACGTTTTGCGACGCTCAACGAAGCGCATCTCGATGCGAATCTGCGGTCGATCACCATTTATGCGCTGTACTTTCCCGCGATTGAATTCCTCACCTCGCTGGCGCTCGCCATCCTGCTCGTTGCGGGCGCCAGGCAGGTGGGTGCGGGGACGCTCACGGTGGGTGTCGTCGCCGCGTTTCTGCAGCTGCTCCGGCGCTTCTACCAGCCGCTCCAGGACCTTGCCGACAAGTTCAACACCCTGCAGCAGGCGATGGCTGCGTCCGAGCGCATCTTCGTGCTGCTCGACACGGATGCGGGCGCTGCGTCGCGCGCCGTGAGCACCGGAAAGCCGGCAAAAAAGGAGCATGCGCCCGTTACGATCGCCTTCGAGGACGTCTGGTTCCACTACGGCGACCCGCAGCCTGATCCCGGCTGGGTGCTCCGGGGCGTCAGCTTTGTCGTGCGTCCGGGTGAGACGGTGGCGCTGGTGGGGCACACCGGCGCGGGCAAGACCACCATCGTGAGCCTGCTGCTGCGCTTCTACGAGCCGCAGCGCGGCCGCATCGTGGCGAACGGCCGCGACATTCGCGACATCCCCATCGATGAATGGCGGCAGCTCATCGGGTACGTGCAGCAGGACATTTTTCTTTTTGCCGCCGACGTCCGCAGCAATCTGCGCCTGGACGCCCCCATCGACGATGCCGCCGTACTCGCCGCGGCGTCGCGGGTGGGCGCCGACCGGGTCATTGCCCGGCTGCCGTCGCAGCTCGATCAGGTGCTTGGGGAGCGGGGCGCATCCGTCAGTGTGGGAGAGCGTCAGCTGCTGTCGTTCGCACGGGCCATCGCCCTCGACCCCGCGGTCCTGGTGCTCGACGAGGCAACGAGCGCCGTGGACAGCGAGTCCGAGGCGGAGATTCAGCGGGGGCTCGTGGAGCTCATGCGAGGCCGCACCACGATCGCCATTGCCCATCGGCTGAGCACTATCGTCCAGGCAAACGAGATTCTCGTGCTCCATCATGGCGAGGTCCGGGAGCGGGGCCGGCATGCTGCCTTGCGCGCGCTCGGGGGATTGTATGACCGTCTCTATCGGCTCCAGGCAGGACAGGACGCACGAATGCCAATACCGGACTCCGCCACGCTTGCCAGTCATATGAGCGCCGGATAGTTTCCGCCCCTATACCGGGTCCCGTGCGCTTACGCTGCGAGACCCGTCCTTGTCGTTGCGCCGTAGTCCGCCTGCGGAATTGCAAACATGCCCGTCCTTCAGCTCGACGATCAGCAGTTCCCGCTCAAGGCGGGTGCCACCAGAATCGGCGCAGGCGCCGGCGCGGATGTTCTCGTGCCGGGCTACTCCGACGTCGGCATCGAGGCCATCATCGACGGCGGGTCCACGCCCACCATTCGGCGAGCCGAAGAGGCCGCGCACGTGCGCGTGAATGGCGTGCTGCTGGGTGCGGAGCCTACGCCGCTGATGCATGGCGACAAGATCGAAGTCGCCGGTCTCGAGCTCCGCTTTGCTGACGATACCAAGGGCGGTGCTACGTCGTTCGTCAGTGCCAGCGACATCGCGGCACTGGTGGGTGCCAAGCGGACGGGCGCTGCTCGGGCCACGGCGGCGTCTGGCGGGCGCCTGGTCTCTCTGGTGGACGGCAAGGAATACTCCATCGCCGACGGCGGCCTGGTGTTCGGACGCGATGCCTCCTGCGACGTGGTCGTTGCCCAGAATGACGTGTCGCGCCGCCATGCCGAGATCATGCCTGCCGACCAGGGGTACATGCTGCGCGATACGAGCGCGAACGGCCTGTACGTCAATGGCGAAAAGGTACAGGGCTCGCACATCCTCGCACGTGCCGACATCATCCGGGTTGGTGCCGAGGAGTTTCGTTTTTATGCGGACGTGCTGCCCGCGAAGCCCACGCCTGCCATCAGCACGCCCGTCCAGGCTCCGCCTGTCGCACCAGCTCCACCCGCTGCGCCGGTCGCGGCTGCTCCGGCCGAGCCTGCGCCGCTGATCTTCGCGGACATGGTGGCGATGGATCTGGACCTGGTTCCGGAAGAGGCGGCGAAGCCGAAGGCCACGCCCTCCGTGCCGGCACCGGTCGCGGCGGCACCCGTACCCGCCCCCATATCCACGCCGCCGTCCACACCCAGGCAGCCTGACGCGCGACCGGTCATGGCCACGCTCGAGTCGATGAACGAAGGTCCGGGCAAGGGAACGAAGTACGAGCTCCGCACCCCGCTGGGCCACATCGGCCGCGGGGCGCACTGCGACGTCCGCCTGTCCGACGAAAGCGTGAGCGAGACCCACGCCAAGCTCCAGAAGCGCGAAGACGGCTGGTATGTGGTCGACATGGATTCCACCAATGGCACCTACGTGGGCGGCAGCCGTGTGAGTGGAGAGAAGAAGCTGGAAGGATCGCCGGACGTTCGCTTTGGCGGTCTCAAGTTCCGCTTTACACCGGCCGGCGGCTCGGCCGCTGAAGTCGAGGCCAAGGGAACACGTGCGATTGCGGCGGTTGGCCGTCCATCCACCGTTGCTCCGTCGCCCGGTCCTGCACGAACACCGGCTCCCGCAGCGCCGCCGGCGCCGGTCAAGACTTCCGAGCCGGCAAAGAGTGGTGGAATACCCGTGATCGTCTGGATCGTCATTGGCCTCGTCGTCGTCGGCGCGGCGGCGTTCTTCCTGCTGAAGGGACACGCGTGAAGCTTCTCAACGCAGCACGGACGGACGTCGGAATGATTCGTTCCGGCAATGAAGACAATTTCGCCACCGACTACACGCTGGGTCAGACGCGCGGCATCTTCATCGTCGCCGATGGCATGGGTGGCCACGCGGCGGGTGAGGTGGCCAGCGAGATGGCGGTGCAGATCGTGCTCCGCGAGCTCGCGCCCCTCGTCGACCTCGAGGCGGCCGATGTGGCCAGGCTGGTGGGCGACACACTGCGCAAAGCCAACCGCGCCATTCATGATCGCACGCTCACCGAAGTAGACAAGCAGGGCATGGGAACGACGGCGTCCGTGCTCGTGGTATCTGGTGGCCGCTACATGATTGGCCAGGTTGGCGACTCGCGTGTCTACCTCATGCGCGATGGAACGCTGACGCAGCTCACCAAGGACCACTCGTACGTCCAGGAGCAGGTCGACGCCGGCTTCCTCACGCCGGAGCAGGCGCGGTACCATCCGTACAGCAACGTCATCACGCGCTGCGTGGGGGCGAGCCCTGACGTGGAGCCCGACGTGTACCGCGGGGAGATCCGTGTGGGTGACCTGTTCCTCGTGGCCAGCGACGGCCTCACCGGCATGGTGGACGACCGTCGACTCGGCCAGCTCCTGGGCTCCCGCGCGGAGCCGGACCGCAAGGTGCAGGCGCTCATCTCCGAGGCCAACGGCCGCGGTGGCCTCGACAATATCACGGCGATCATCGTGCAGGTCGTCGAGGCCGACGCACTGCCCGAGGATACCACGAAAACGGTGGAGATCCGCTCGATTGGCTGAGGAGGAGACGGTCGCTTCCATCGCCCAGCTCTACCTGGGCAACCTGCTGTACGCGCTCGAGCTGGCGGCGATGTCGCTCGAGGCGCAAGGCAAGGCGGACGATGCGGCGTATTACCGCGGCCTGGGGCGAAAACTCGCCGAGGCGCACGGGCGGGAGAAGCTGGGCGCGGTCTGACGCATGTCGTCCCGCCAGGCGCGAAGCGACTGTCGGGAGATACTGTCCCGAACTTTTGGCAGGATTGGCCACAAATAGCCTGGGGAATATCCCGACACGCGCACAGCGCATGCGGGATGACAGATACTTGTCATCCCGAGCGGTACTAAAAACGGCTTGACGCTAGAGCAGCCGCCCGCCCCTGACTTGCGCCTTGGCATCGGCCGCTGATAGCCCGGCAATACGCAGTACCGCCTCGCGGGGAATCGGCGCACGCCCAGCCGTAAAGACCCGCAGCCACCGCGCACTGCCGTATAGCTCCTCGGAGAGCTTGGGCAGATTGATCGCCCCCTCCCAGCCGGCCGCGGTGAGACGACGCACGCTTCCATTGCGACGGCGCACCGGAATATCGAGCCCGAGCATCTGGGTCTTTGTCGGATAGTCGAGCAGCAGCTCACCCGCCTGGAGCCCGAGCTCATGGGCGAGTTGGTCCTCCACGGCCACCACGAGCGCACGATCGTCCGCAATCCACTCGCCAATATCGGGAGGCAGGTCCGCCGCGGGGCACTCGAATGCACGCTTGTAAAGCTTCCTCTCGCGCAATGCCGTCAAGAGCGGCGTTGGCGCCCGCCGGCCAAGCTCGTGAAGCAATCCTTCATCGGTAAAACCCGCCAGCTCCTCGGCACTCAGGGAGCCCGCTGTGAGCGCGCTGTCCACCAGTCGTTTGTACATTGCCGTCGCACTGCGCACGGCATGGTGCCAATAGACGTTCCGGTACATCTGGTATTTCGCGAACAACAGCGACTCGAGCGCCGACAGCCCCTTTTCGAAGATGCCCACCCGCTGCGCACCGGTTTCCGGATCATCCACGACCGTGAGTGAATCGAGCAACCGGTCCACGTCGATGTCGCCGTAGTTCACTCCGCACATGAACGCGTCGCGCTTGAGATACTCGATCTTGTCCAGATCCAGCGACCCCGAGATGAGCCCCTGAAGCGGACTCGCGCTGCGGCCACGGATGAAGTCCATGATCTTCTGCGGCGCATCGGGGCCCAGCGTGCTGCAGAGGACGTCGGCCACCTCACCGCCCATGATGAGTGGGCGCGCCACCTCTTCATGGTGCAGTGCGCCGATTTCCTCGAGCGCATGCGAGAATGGATAGTGCCCGATGTCGTGCAGCAGCGCGGCACAGCGGACGAGCATGGCCGAATCGCGATCGACCTGCGGCTCGTTGCCGCGATCGGCAAACTGGTTGAGTGTCCGGCGCGCGAGATGGTAGGCACCCAACGCATGCTCGAATCGTGAGTGGCTCGCGCCGGGATAGACGAAGTAGGCGAGGCCAAGTTGCCGAACGTAGCGCAGCCGCTGGAATGCACGCGTATCGACCAGCCGCATGGCCAGCGGGTCGATACGGATGTTGTTCCAGAGTGGGTCCCGAATGATTTCGTCCATCCTCAACAATGGGCGTGGACGGTGGGGATTGGAAGGCGCAAAAAAGACTCGAGCCTGGAGCATTCAGCCTTGAGCAACGAGCCAGGAGCTGTAAGCTCGTGCTCGAGCGCACGTTTCCCCATGGGCGCATGCTGGCCGCTACAGCCGACCGCTGAACGCTGCAATTCTATTGCCGTGGAAGCTGCCGGCGTTCAGCTGGAGCTCACAGCACGTGCTCGGAGCGGTAAGCCCACCGCTCCGAGCTCTGTCCCTTACCCCTGTGGCCCCGCGGCCTTGATGCTCTCCGCTACCGACCCGAACTTCTCGAAGTTCTTGCGGAACATCTCAGCCAGCTTCTTTGCCTGGGTGTCGTACGCGCCGCCGTCCGCCCATGTGCCGCGCGGGTCGAGCACTTCAACCGGTACTCCAGGCACCGACTGCGGCACCGCAAGCCCGAATACCGGGTCGGTGCGAGTCGCAATCGAGTCGAGCTTGCCATCGAGCGCGGCGTGCACCATCGCGCGTGTGTAGCCGAGCTTCATGCGCTTGCCCACGCCGAACGCACCGCCACTCCAGCCGGTGTTCACCAGCCACACATTCGACTTGTGCTCGTCGATCAGGCGGCCGAGCATCTCCGCGTACTTGGTGGGATGCCAGACGAGGAACACCGCGCCAAAGCACGACGAGAACGTTGCCTGCGGCTCCGTCACTCCGCGCTCCGTGCCGGCGACCTTGGCCGTATAGCCCGACAGGAAGTAGTACATCGCCTGGTCGCGCGAGAGCTTCGCCACCGGCGGCAGTACGCCAAACGCATCCGCTGTAAGGAACACGACGTTCTTTGGGTGCCCGCCGCGGCCGGATGGAACGAAGTTCGGGATGTACGGCAGCGGATACGACGCGCGCGTGTTCTCGGTGATGCTCTGGTCCTCGAACTTCACCTTGCGCTTGTCGTCGAGCACGACGTTCTCGAGGATCGTCCCGAACATCTGCGTCGTACGATAGATGTCCGGCTCGCCCTCGGCGGAGAGGTTGATGACCTTCGCGTAACAGCCGCCTTCGTAGTTGAACGTGCCCTCCGGCGACCATCCGTGTTCGTCGTCGCCAATGAGGGAGCGCGACGGATCTGCCGAGAGCGTGGTCTTGCCCGTGCCCGAGAGCCCGAAGAACAGCGCCGTGTCGCCGGCGGGGCCGATGTTCGCCGAGCAGTGCATGGACAACACGCCGGTCTTTGGCATGTAATAATTCATGACCGTGAACATCGACTTCTTCAATTCACCTGCGTACCGCGTTCCACCAATGAGAATGGTACGCTCGGCAAGGTTGAGCACGATGAACGTCGTGGTGCGCGTGCCATGTCTTGCCGGGTCGGCCTGAAACTCCGGTGCGTGATACACCGTGAAGTTCGGTGCAAAGGCTGCGAGGTCCGACGTCTCCGGACGAATGAACATGTTGCGGACGAACGCCATGTGCCACGCGTTCGGCGACACGTATCGCACCGACAGCCGGTGTGCGGGATCAGCGCCGCAGTAAAGGTCTTCGACAAAGAGCTCGTTCTGCTGGTTGAGATACGCCTGTACGTCGTCGCGGAGCCTGTTGAAATGCTCCGGCGTGATGGGCTGGTTCACCTTGCCCCAATCGACGTCGGCCTCGGAGCCCGGCTCCCTGACCACGAACTTGTCGTTCGGCGAGCGGCCCGTGTGCGGCGCCGTCACGGCGACGAACGGCCCCATGTCGGCAAGCTGGCCTTCGCCGCGACGGATCGCGTGCTGAATGAGCTCTGGCGCCACGAGATTCCAGTGAACTTCGCCCTCAGGCGCGAGGCCCTGACCCGCGAGACTGCTCGTTTGAGTGGCCATCAGTATGCGTCGTCCGGACTAGAGTTTGGAGAAGATGGTGGGGGAAGGACTCGCCGCCGCAAAGGCGGGCTCCACCGAGAGAGTTCGTTCCTGCGCATCGACGACCGCCACGGCGGCCATGTTGACGATGTCCTGCACATCAGCGCCACGCTCCAGCACGTGCACGGGGCGGCGCATTCCCACGAGGATGGGACCGATGATCGTCGCACCACCAAGGTGGTGCAGCAGCTTGTACGCGATGTTGCCGGCGCTCAGGTTCGGAAAGATCAGGACGTTCGCCTGTTCCTTGAGCGTGGTGAACGGGTAGTCGCGCTTGAGGATTTCCGCGTCGAACGCCGTGTCGGCCTGCATCTCGCCATCCACGATGATGGACGGATCACGCTCCTTCAGCAGCTGCGCGGCCTTCGCCATCTTCTCGGCGTCAGGATGCTTGACCGACCCGAAGTTCGAGAACGACAACATCGCGATACGCGGTGTAATGCCAAACGTGCGCGTGATGCGACTCGCCGCGAACGCGATCTGCGCGACTTGCTCCGCCGTCGGATCGATGTTGACGGTGGTGTCGGCACAGAAAACCACGTGCCGCTCCGTAACCACCATGTACATGCCGCTCACGAGCTTCGCGCTCGGATGCGCGCCGATGACCTGGAGCGCGGGACGAATGGTTTCCGGGTAATGCATCGTCACGCCCGAGAGCAGCGCGTCCGCATCGCCGCGTGCGACCATGCACGAGCCGAAATAATTTCCGTTGAAGAGCTGACGTCGCGCTTCGTCCAGCGACAGACCCTTGCGCTGCCGGAGCTGCCACATGTAGTGCGCGTATCCGTCGCGGCGTTCCGACGTGGACGGATCTTCAACCGTCACGCCCTCGAGCGAGATGCGATTGTCCTTCGCGATGCGCTCGATGGTGGTCTTGTTGCCAAGCAGGATGGGCATCGCGATGCCATCGTCGACCAGGATCGCCGCGGCACGAATGATCTTCGGCTCCTCGCCCTCGGGGAAGACAATGCGACGCGGATCCCGGCTCGCGCGATTCATGAGCCCGCGCATGATGCCGCGCGCGCGGCCAAGCCGCTCTTCGAGCTGCTCGCGGTAGCTCTCGAGGTCGATGAACTCCTTGGCGACGCCGCTGGCCACCGCGGCCCATGCCACCGCCGGCGCGACCCAGAGCAGCACGCGCGGATCGAACGGGAAGGGAATGAGATACTCCGCGCCAAAGTGCACGTTGCGGAGTCCGTACAGCGCCGCAACCGAGTCCGGCACGTCCTGCTTCGCCAGCGACGCGAGCGCACGCGTCGCCGCCATCTTCATCTCTTCGTTGATCTCGGTGGCGCGCACGTCGAGCGCCCCGCGAAAGATGAATGGAAAGCCGAGGACGTTGTTGACCTGGTTGGGATAGTCGCTGCGGCCCGTGGCGATGATCGCGTCGCTGCGAACCTTCCGCACTTCTTCCGGCGTGATTTCCGGAACCGGGTTGGCGAGCGCGAAGATGATGGGGCGCGAGGCCATCTGTGCGACCATCTCGCGCGTGACCGCGCCGGCCACACTCAGGCCCACGAAGACGTCCGCTCCAACGAGGGCATCGGCCACGGTGCGCTTCGTCGTCTTCTGGAGGAAGCGCGCCTTGTATGGATCCAGATCGCCCGACGTGCGGCCTTCGTAGAGCACGCCCTCGCGATCGCACATCAGGATGTTGTCGCGCTTCACACCGAGCCGCACGTAATGCTCGGCCGTGCTGATCGCGGCGGCACCGGCGCCGGAGAACACACACTTGACCTGGGTGATGTCCTTGCCGGCGATCTCGAGTGCATTGAGCAGTGCCGCGCCCGAGATGATGGCGGTGCCGTGTTGGTCGTCGTGAAACACCGGAATGCCCATCGTCTTGCGGAGTGTTTCTTCAATGTAGAAACACTCCGGCGCCTTGATGTCCTCGAGGTTGATGCCGCCAACCGTCGGCTCGAGCAGCTGGCAGAATCTGATGACGTCGTCGGGATTCTCGGAGCCGACCTCGAGATCGAAGACGTCGACGTCGGAGAACTGCTTGAAGAGATTCGCCTTGCCTTCCATGACCGGCTTGCCGGCGAGCGCGCCGATGTTGCCAAGCCCGAGCACCGCTGTTCCGTTGGTCACCACGGCGACGAGGTTTCCGCGCGCCGTGTACTTGTAGACGTCGTCGGGATTTGCCTTGATCGCCAGGCACGGCTCGGCCACGCCGGGCGAATAGGCCAGCGAGAGATCGCGCTGGTTATTCAGGGGCTTGGTGGGCACGACCGCAATCTTGCCGGGCCGGCCACGGGAATGATACTCGAGAGCGTCGTCGCGTTTGGTCATGGGCAGTCAGGAAAGATAGTCCGTTCACCCATGGGCGGGAGCCTTGCGGCCAGGCGCTAGCCAGAGTGATAAGACGACTCGCGGCAGCCAGGGCCAGCATCGAGCCAGCACATGGAAGGCGGAGGACGTAGACGATGAGAGCGCTGGCACTCCTGCTCGTTCCGGGGTATCCTCCTCAGTTATCAATGACTTCCGCTTTCCGCTCCATCTTCGCGCGCACACCCTGGTTCCGCCGCCTTGGCCGCTTCATGGCCATGGTGACGCAACTCGTTGTGCTGCTCGCGCCGCTCGCGGAAAACCATTCGGAACGGCAGCTGGGTGCCCACGTCGAAGGGCCACGCTCGGTGCCGCACCCGGGCCAGCACAACTCCGATTCCTGCCCGGCATGCCAGCTGATCTCGCTGCACGGCCGTGCGTCGGAGCGGGCACAGCTTCCCGACGTCGTCTTTGTCGTGAGCGCGAACGTCAGCACCACGGTGGCGCACCCTTCCGGCGCGACGCTGCTTCCGTCCAATACCTCCCGAGCCCCGCCCGTCTCGCCGTGATTCGGTAGTTCGGCGCCCCGCGTGACCTCGCGGCGAGTGCCATCACCTCATGCGAGACTTCATGAAAATCACGACGACTCTCATCGTCGCGGCATGCAATGCCGCGGCGTTGGCTGCGCAGGCGCCCGGGCCGCTGCGCGGTGACTCCCTCATGCTCACTCGCGATGCCGCGATTGCCTCGGCATTGGCGAACAATCCCCAACTCGACATCGCGCGTGAGCAGACGGCGCAGGCGCGCGCGCGGCAGGTGTCGGGCGCGGCCATTCCGGATCCGGCGCTCACGTATTCATATGACAACCAGCCCGGCTTCCTGAGGCTCGGCAGCGCCGAGCAGCGCAATGCCGCGGTGGGAATACAGATTCCGTTCCCCAACAAGTTCAGTCTGCGCAACAGGATCGGCGCGGCGGATGTGCATGCGGCGGAATTCTCGTACACGGGGCTTCGGCAGCAGCTCGCCGCACAGACGTCGGGCGCGTACGACACGCTCCTCGTGGCGTATCGCCATCGGGACATCTTCCGGACGAGCCGCGACCTCGCGCAGGATTTCCTGAAGAAAACACAGGCGCGTTTCGAGGGGGGAACGGCGGCCAAGCTCGATGTCACCCGGGCGCAGGTCGCGGTCGCACAGGCAGAAAACAATCTGATTGGCGCCGAACGGGACATTCGCAATGCGGCAAATGCGCTGGACCGGTACATCGGCCAGCGCATCGGCACGCCGGTGGTGCCCAGCGATTCGCTTTCGGTGCCGCTGCCCCTTCCCGACGTGAACGAGCTGGAGGCAGCCGCTCTCGACATGCGGCCCGAGCTGTCCGGTCTCGCTGCGCAGCAGGCCGGTGCCAGGGCCACGACGACGCTGGCGAAACAGTACTGGGTTCCCGACCTCACCCTGGCGGCGCAGAAGGACTACGGCCCCGACGGAGGCGGCATGTTGTACTCCGCCGGCATTGCATTGCCGGTGCCCATCTTCTTCTGGCAGCACAACAAGGGCGAGATTGCCGAGAGCCAGCATCGTGAGCGCGAGCTGACCGCGACGGTGCGTGATGCGCGTGCACAGGTCTCGCAGGACGTGCGTGCCGCGTACGCCAATGCGGATGCCGCCATTCGCCAGGCGATCTACATACGGGACGCGCTGCTTCCGTCGGCGCGTGAGGCGTATCGCGTGGCCTCGGTGAGCTACGGACTGGGCGGCCTGTCGTCGCTCGAGGTGCTCGACGCCCGGCGCGAATTGCTGGATGCCGAAACGCAGTATGCCGATGCCCTCACTGCCGCCAACAGCGCCCGCGCCGATCTCGAGCGTGCGGCTGCCACCCCCCTGACTCGCTTCGGCCCCCGGAGAACACCATGATCGGCGTAAGAAAATATTCCATCGTGCTGGTGATGGTTGCGGCCGCGTGCTCCGACAAGAGCGCACCGGCAGGCGGAGATACCGCGCGTCCCGCGGCGGCGGCCTCGCAGGCGAGAGACGTGACGGTCACAAAGGAGCAGGCGAGCCGCATCAAGATTGCGGACGTGGCCGTCTCGACGTTCCGGGCATCGATACAGACGACCGGAACGGTGGCCTTCAACGGCGACCGTTCCACGCAGGTGCTCGCGCCGCTGTCGGGGCCCATCACGAAGATTCTCGTGAACACCGGCTCCTACGTGAAGCAGGGCGATGCGCTCGCGACGGTGACGTCTCCCGATTTCGCAAGTGCCATGGCGGCGTACAGAAAGGCGCAATCCGCGTATCGCAACGCACAGCGCATCGCCGATCTTGATGAACAATTGTTCAAGAACGACGCGATCTCGCGCCGAGAGGTGGATCAGGCACAGACGGACGCGGCGGGAGCAGCGGCAGACCGCGATGCGGCCATCGAGCAGATGCGCTCACTGGGAGTCTCGGAGTCGACCATTGCCGCGGTGCGGGACAACAAGCCGGTGAGCCAGCTGGAGGCCGTGATCCGCGCGCCCATCAGCGGCACCGTGGTGGAAAAGCTCGTGAACCCCGGCCAGCTCATCCAGGCAGGCAGCACGGCGTGTTTCACCATCGCGGATCTCTCCACTGTGTGGGTGATGGCGAATGTGTTCGAGTCCGATCTTGGCGCCGTGGCGCCAGGCGAAGAAGCGAGCGTGGTCACGGGCGCGTTCTCCACGCCCATTGCCGGCCGCGTGGTCTACGTGGGATCGCTGGTGGATCCCGCCTCCAAGGCAACCGCGGTGCGTGTGCTCACACCCAATCCGCGCGACGCGCTCAAGCGGGACATGCTGGTGAACGTCACGATCCGGGCGAGCAGCAGCAAGACGGGAATGTTGATTGCGGCGTCAGCCGTGCTGCGCGATGACCAGAACCTTCCATTCGTGTACGTCGCACTCCCCAACAATCACTTTGCGCGCCGCTCCATCACCATCGGCTCGCGCATCGGTGACCAGTATGAAGTGATGTCTGGTCTCATCGCGGGAGATCGGATCGTCGTCGATGGCGCGCTGTTCCTCCAGTTTGCGGGGAACCAGTGAGCGACCTCCATGAGGAAAGTCCCGGCGTCACGCGGCGCATTGTCACCGAGGACGAATTCAGGAAGCACGCCGCGCCGTCGTGGGTGCATCAGATCGTGCGTGCGTCGCTGGCGCAGCCGCTGCTCATCCTGCTGCTCACCATCAGCCTGATCGGGGTAGGCTGGTGGTCGCTGATGCGCCTGCCAGTGGATGCGTATCCGGACATCTCTCCGCCAATGGTGGAGCTGGTGACGCAGTGGCCTGGTCACGCGGCGGAAGAGGTGGAACGCCTGATCACGGTGCCTGTCGAAAATGGCATGGCGGGGTTGCCGAAGTTGAAAGTGTCGCGCTCCGTATCATTGTACGGGTTGTCCGACGTACGCCTCACCTTCGAGGACGGCACCGACAGCTACTTCGCGCGGCAGCAGGCCTTCCAGCGCATCGCCGACATCGAGGTGCCCGATGGTGTCACGCCCGGCATGAGCGCGTTGACGTCGCCGTCCGGACTCGTCTACCGCTACGTGCTGGAGAGCCCCGATCGCTCGGCGATGGAGCTGCATGTGCTCCAGGATTGGGTGCTCGACAAGGCATATCGGTCGGTGCCCGGCGTGGCGGATCTTTCGTCGCTTGGCGGCGAGACCATGGAGTATCAGGTGCTGCTCGATCCGCAGAAGCTCGCTGGCCAGGGATTGTCCGCCGGCGACGTGGGCACTGCGCTCGACGCGAACAATGGCAATGCCGGTGGCGGATTCTACGTGGAAGGCGGCCAGTTCATCTACGTTCGCGGGCTTGGACGTGTGAACACCACCGAGGACATCGGCAACATCGTGCTCAAGGTGAACAACGGCACGCCGGTGCTCGTGAAAGATGTCGGGTCGGTGGTCATCGGTCATCCGCCGCGGCTGGGCCAGTTCGGCTTCATGTCGCAGAACGATGCGGTGGAAGGCATCGTGCTGATGCGCACGGGAGAACAGGCGCAGACGGTGCTCAAGCGCGTCGAGGCGAAGACCGCGGAATTGAACAACGGAATTTTGCCGGCCGACGTGAAGGTACGTCCGTATTACGACCGCAGCGAGCTCGTGGCGCTCACGACCCATACGGTGCGTGACAACCTCTTCCACGGCATCATCCTCGTCGTCGTCATCCTCATCTTTTTTCTGTACGACGTGCGTGCCGGGCTGATTGTCGCCACGGCAATTCCGCTCTCGCTGTTATTCGCATTCATCTGTCTCGACCTCAAGCACATTCCGGCGAATCTGCTCTCCATTGGCGCGATCGACTTCGGTATTCTCGTGGACGGCGCCGTGGTGATGGTGGAGAACATCTATCGCCAGCTGTCGGAACGAGGGCGCGAGAACGTCGGGGTGCGGCAGATCATCGCATCGGCCGCGGCGGAAGTCGACCGGCCCATTGTGTATGCGGTTGGCGTCATCGTCGCGAGCTTCCTGCCCATCTACGTGTTGACCGGTCCCTCGGGCCGGCTGTTCACGCCCATGGCCGACACGACGATCTTTGCGCTCATCGGAGCGCTGCTCATCACACTCACCGTCATCCCGGTGTTGTGCGCGGTGTTCCTCAAGGTCGGCAAGTCCGAGCGGCAGAACGTCCTCTTTCGCAAGCTCCTCGGCTTCTATGAGCGCTGCCTGGCATGGAGCATGATGCGCCCGAAGCTTATCATCGGCGGCTCGGTGATGTCGTTTGTGCTCGCGGCAATCATCTTTTTTGCCGTGGGTGCGGAGTTCATGCCCAAACTCGACGAGGGCACGCTCTGGGTCCGCGCGACCATGCCGTATACCATTTCGTTCGACGAGTCGTCCAAGCTCGTGCCGCAGATTCGCGATGCGCTGCGCACGTTCCCCGAAGTCACGATCGTGGCATCGGAACATGGACGTCCCGACGACGGCACCAATCCCACGGGCTTCTTCAACGCCGAGTTCTACGTGGGGCTCAAGCCGTATGGTGATTGGAACGGCGCGCATGCGTCGAAGAAGGATCTGATTGCGGCCATCGACAAGAAGCTCTCGATGTTTCCTGGCGTGAACTTCAATTACACGCAGCCGGCCGAGGACGCCGTCGATGAGGCCGAGACCGGTCTCAAAAGCTCGCTCGACGTAAAACTCTTTGGCACGGATCTCAACGTGCTCGAGGCGCGCGGCAAGGAGATCAAGAAGGTGCTCGATGGAGTGCCCGGCATCACGCACGTGACCCTTGTCCAGGAGCTTGGCCAGCCGAGCCTCACCATCGATGTGGATCGTGCGAAGATTGCGCGATACGGAGTGAATGTCGCTGACGTCAACGCCCTGATCGAAGCCGCGGTCGGTGGCAAGGCGGCCACGCAGGTGGTGCAGGGCGAGCGCACGTTCGACCTGGTGGTGCGTCTCAAGGAGGAGTATCGCAGGACGCCGGAGCAGATCGGGAACATCCTTGTTGCGACGCCAGGTGGCGCGCAGGTGCCGTTGCGCGAGTTGGCGAACATCGCCATGAGCACCGGCGCATCCTTCATTTACAGACAGGACAATTCGCGCTACATCGGCGTGCAGTATTCGGTGGAGGGACGTGATCTGGCCGGCGCGGTAATGGAGGCGCAACAAAAGGTCGCATCACGGGTGAAGCTTGCGACCGGCTATCGCATCGTGTGGGGAGGCGAGTATGAGGAATACGAAAACTCGCGCGGACAATTGCGGGTCGTCATTCCCGTCACGCTTGCGCTGATCTTCCTGCTGCTCTTTTCGCTGTATCACAACTTCAAGTTTCCAGCGATCACCGTGGCGGGCGTGCTGCTTTCTGCGCCGCTTGGTGGAATCTTCATGCTATGGATTACGGGGACGGCATTCTCGGTGTCATCCGGCATCGGGTTCCTGGCGCTCTTTGGTGTGTCGGTGCAGACCGCCGTGGTCTTCATCTCCTACGCGAACGAGTTGCGGCAGCAGGGACGCTCCATTGTCGAGGCAACGAGTGAAGCGGCAATCCTGCGGCTTCGTCCCATTCTCATGACTGGCCTCGTCGCGGCGCTCGGCCTGCTGCCTGCGGCGTTCTCGACTGGTGTGGGATCGGACTCGCAGCGGCCGTTTGCACTGGTGATCGTGGGCGGGCTCTTCTCCCGGCTGCTGATCTCGATTTTCCTAATGCCCGTACTTTACGCGGCGGTGGCCAGGGAGGGCGATCACCTGGAAGTGTGAATGCTCGAGGACGGCAAAAAAAGCGGCCAAGATGTTCTTCGAGGCATCTGTTTTGCGCATCGTCTCCAGCACGTATACGGCCCGGCGCACGCAGGTCCGGGAAACTCACAGTTCGTCTGGAGGGACATCATGGCTGATCAGCAGAACAAGGGCGGCAACAGCGGCAACTCGGGAAATTCCGGCAACTCCGGAAATTCAGGCAAGTCCGCGTCGTCCGGAAATTCCGGCTCGTCCAACAAGAGTGCCTCGTCCGGCAACTCGGGCTCCGGCAACAGCGGCTCGGGAAATTCGGGCTCGTCGGGAAACTCGGGGTCGTCCAACAAGGGCGGCTCGTCGGGTGGATCGCGAGGCAGCTCCGGGATGTAACGCAGGACGCCGAGCCGGGGAGTGTGAAGAAGGGAAGAAGGGCGCATCGCATGATGCGCCCTTCGTGCTGCCGGCATGCGTTACCATTCGAGCTCGTCTGTATTCCGTCCAATGCTTTGAATGTGAGGCGACACCGAACCCCGAGGACACGATGGGCCGCAGCGATGTATTGATCGTGGGCGCCGGTCCTACCGGCCTCGTGCTGGCCCTGTGGCTCACCAGGCAAGGCGCGAATGTCCGCATCATCGACAGGGCCAATGAGCCTGGGACCACCTCGCGCGCCCTCGCCGTGCAGGCCCGCACTCTCGAGCTCTATCGGCAGCTCGATCTTACGGACGACGTGCTCGAGAAAGGGCACAAAGTGCCCGGCCTCAACCTGTGGGTGCAAGGGCGAAAAGAAGTGCGCGTGTCACTGGACACGCTTGCCGAAGGCCTTACACCGTACGGGCCATTCATCTACCCGCAGGACCAGCATGAACGTCTCCTCACGGAGCGTCTCGCCACGATGAACATCGAGGTGGAGCGCAGCACGGAGCTCGCGGACTTTCAGGATATGGGCGATGGTATCATTGCCACGTTGCGCCGTCCTGATGGGCAGGAGGAGCGATGTGAAGCAGCATTTCTCGCCGGCTGCGACGGTGCCCGCTCCATCGTGCGCAAGATATTAGGCATCGGCTTTCCCGGTGGCACCTACCAGCAGGTGTTCTATGTTGCCGACGTCGACGCGGCCGGACCGGCGCTCGACGGAGAGCTGCACATCGATCTCGACGCGGCCGATTTTCTCGCGGTGTTCCCGCTAAAGGGAGAGGGCAGGGCGCGGCTCATTGGAACCGTGCGCGACGAGCGTGCCGAACATCCGGAACACCTGCAATTCGAGGACGTCAGCGACCACGCCATCCGGCACATGAAGGTGGAAGTGCGCAAGGTCAACTGGTTCTCCACGTATCGTGTGCACCATCGCGTCACCGATCACTTTCGGAAGGCGCGCGCATTTCTGCTTGGCGATGCCGCACACATTCACAGTCCGGCGGGTGGGCAGGGCATGAACACCGGCATTGGTGACGCCATCAACCTTGCGTGGAAGCTGCAGGCCGTGCTAACAGGACGCGCTCCGGCTACCATACTAGACACTTACGAAGCCGAGCGTCGGGCGTTTGCGCTCAAGCTCGTTGCGACCACCGACAGAGGCTTCACACTTGCGACGGCAGAAGGCCGCGCGGCGGACTTCTTTCGCACGCGCATCGTTCCGCTCGTCGTGCCAACGCTATTCCGCCTCGAGCGCGCGCGTGATTTCATGTTCAGCGCCGTCTCGCAGATTGTCATCGCGTATCACGATAGCACGCTTAGCGCCGGAAAAGCCGGAGATGTGCGAGGCGGCGATCGTCTGCCATGGGTCTCGACCGCGAGCGGAGACAACTTCGACACGTTCGCCACGATTGGCTGGCAGGTGCACGTGTATGGGACAGCCGGTGCGGCGCTTCGCGACTGGTGCACGCGTAACAACATCACCCTGAATGTCTTTGGGTGGCTGGCGTCGTATGAAGACGCGGGGCTAACGGTTGATGCGATGTACCTGCTTCGGCCGGACACATACGTTGCCCTTGCAGCAGAGCAGCAGGATCCGGACTCGCTCACGCGCTATTTTTCCGATCATCGGCTCGTGCTGTAAGCCGGCGCCGAACGCCGCGGTAGCAAATACTACTCCGCGCGCAGTGCCACCGTCGGTTCTACCTTGAGTGCGCGCCAGGTCGGAACAACGCACGCGAGCAGACATATGCCCAGCATCAGCATCACGTACGCCAAAAGCAGGGCAACCTGTCCCGCCGAGAGCCCGCCATCGGACCTGATCAATGCGGCGACGCCCACGAGCACGCCGCCCGCCATGACCCCCAGACCGACCTGCGTGAGCGGGCGCCGAAAGATGGCCGTCACGACGCGACGCCGGTTCGCGCCGAGCGCCACACGCACACCGATCTCACGCGTGCGCCGCGTGACCGTGAACGACAACACCGCGTAGATCCCGGCGAGCGAGAGCAGGAGCGCGATGGCGGTAAGCACCACCGTGATCCGCAGCCATAGCCCAAGGAACCACAGGATTCCGCTGGCCACGTCGCTCAGGCGCTGCGGTTCCGACGCCTGGAGTGTGGGATCCACCGAGGTCGCGATCGTACGCACCCTCGGCACCAGCACAAGCGGATCGCCCTGCACATGCACGACCATGTTGAATGGGCCCCCGCTTGCCAGAGACGCCGGCATGTAAACCCCCGCAGCGCGTCTCATGTGGGTGGCCAGGCCCATGCCGAGATCCTTCACCACGCCGACGATCTCGTACCACGGCCGCGGCTCGTCGTCGGAACCCGCGAAACGAAATCGCCGCCCAATCGCATTTCGCCCCAGCAGCACCTGATCCACAAACCCCTGATCCACGATCACGACCCGCACGCCGCTCGCTGCATCGCCGGTGTGGAACGCGCGGCCGGCAAGCATTGGCGCCTTCAGCACGTCGAAGTATGATGGGTCGATGGAGGCGAGACTCACCTCCCGCAAAGGCAGCACGCCCTTCGCGTTCAGGACGGGAGGCTCATCGAGCTCGATCATCCGCTCGCGATGAGACGCGCGAGGAAGCCGGTCGACGAACGTAACGCCACCAACCCCCGGCTCGGCGAGCACTCGCTGCCGCACCGCCTCGAGCGCCGCCCCGAACCTCACGTTCTGCGCTGTGTGAGCCTTCTCCGCATCTGTCTCCGGCACTATCGCCCCATCCATGTCGAGCCGCACCGCGAGATATTCCGCAGCTGCAAAGCCGACGTCGAACGACTGGATGCGCACCAGTTCCCGCTGCTCCACGTAAGCGACCACCGGGAACGCGACGGTGAGGGCGACTTGCGTGATGATGACCGCCGTCCACACACCGCCAAACCGCAGGCTGCCGCCCCCTGCCGTTGCCTGCTTCAGATTCGACCCCAGCCCACGCGTGATCTTGAGTGCGGGCAGTACGCCAGCAATCGCAGCGCCAAGCACCATCAGCACGAGCGTGTACAGCACGGTGGCCAGGGAGAGGTGTGGATCGGCCCAGAAGGGGAGACGACCCATGTTCAGCTCGATGTAATCGCGTCCCCATTGGTGAAGTCCCACATGCGCGGCCGCGAGCCCCACTGCGGAGGCCACCCCCCCAAGCACCAGCGCCTCCACGAAGAGCTGCACGATGATCCGCCGGCGGCTCGCGCCAAGCGCACTGCGCACGATCAGCTCGCTCTCGCGGGTCGCGGCGCGCGCGAACAGCAGCAGCGCGACGTTGCCGCAAAGCAGGACGGTGAGCATCATCGCGAACACGTTGATCGAGAGAAGCAGCGCCACATCGGTGTGCGACCTGTCCCGGAATAGTTCCGCGTACGCATCCACGCGCGGCAGCACATGCTTGTGCGTGTCGGGCCGCTGGGCGGCCGTGCGCAGGCCCAGCCACGTCAGCTCCGCCTGCGCCGCCTTGCGCGTGACGCCAGGTGCAAGCTTCCCGAAAACATTGATATCGACTCCTTCACCGGGGGCCAGCGCGAGAGCGTCCACGTGGAGCGGCATCCAGAGCTCATGCGAAACCGGAAAAGCAAAGCCCTCCGGCATCACGCCAACGACCGTCGCGAACATGTCGTCGAGACGCACGCTCCGCCCCACAACGTTCACGTCGCTCGCGAAGCGCGTGCGCCACAGCTCGTATCCAATCACCACCACCGGCGGCGCGCCGGCACGTTCGTCCGCCTCCACCAGGACACGACCATGCAACGGTGCCGCCGGCGCGATACGGAAGGCCGCCGGCGTGATCTCCGCGACCGCGACCGGACGCGCATCGCCTGCACCGTCAACGATGAGATTGCGCGTGACATCACGGTATGTACCGATGTCGGTGATGGATGTCAGCACCCGGCGCCATGTAATGAAATCCTGCAGCACCCGCGGCTCCGCGCTGTTTGCCGCCGCGTCCCAGTTCCGGATCTGCACGATGCGATCGCCATCAGGCAGCGGCAGCGTGGGGTAGAGGAACAGCCCCACGATCTCGAAGGTGACGGCGCCCACCCAGATGGCGAACGCCATCGCGAGGCCGCCCACGAGCGTCAGCCCCGGGTACTTCACCAGCATCCGGAATCCGAGCTTCATGTCCAGCGACAAGCCGCCGAGCCACGCCAGCCCGCGGCCGTTGCGCAGCTCTTCCTTGTGTTGCGTGACGCCACCAAAGGCCACGTTGGCCCGGCGGCGTGCTTCATCGCGCGACAATCGCTCCTCGCGGACGAGGCGGTCCGTTTCCATCTCCATATGGAACGCCATCTCTTCGTTCATTCGCGACTCGGCGGCGCGAGGCGCGAAGATGAGCCGCAGGCGCGCGCGGACTCCGGAGACCCAGCTCATGACGCCGTCATGTGCTGCGCAGCACTGCATCGAGCCCCGTCGCGAAACGCTTCCAGCTCTCGAGCTCCTGTCCCAGCGCGCGCCGGCCCGCCGCAGTAAGGCGGTAATATCGTGCGCGGCGATTGTTGTCCGTTGTTCCCCAGTCGCTGGAGATCAAACCGTTTTTCTCGAGGCGCTGGAGCGCCGGATAGAGAGAACCCTGGTTGACCTCGAGAATTCCCTCGGAGATTTGCTGGATGCGCTGGCTGATCCCCCACCCGTGCATGGGAACGAGGGACAGCGTCTTGAGGACGAGGAGATCGAGCGAGCCGCGAAGGGCATCGGTCTGCGTACGTGTTGTCACGGGCAATGGTCCATGGGCTGTTCCTGTAGCCGTCTAGTGGAACATGCGCGCTACTCCTCTAGTTGTCAACAGGGAGGAGGAAGCTGCCATTGGTGCTGTCATGTCAGTGGCCCTTCGCACCGCTGCCCCTCAGGGCCGAGCGTGCGGACTTCCCACCACACCGGTAAACACGCCGAGCTCCTCCCGGCGCCACCAGGCACCCGTGCGGTGCCTGGTATCGGCATCCGTGAACCAGTACTGCCACAACACCGTTCTCGTCAGCGCCGGCGGCGTGCCGTGGAACGGATCACTCCGGAACAGCCGCATCACACCCGGGCTACCGTCGACGATGCGTTGCTGCGCCGAGATCACCCAGGGCGATTGCTGCCAGGGGCCGAGCGATGCGAACCAGAGATTCCACTCGAAGCGAGGCTGGTATGGTGCGTAGATACCGGGCCGCTCATGGATGTCCTGCGGCTTGTAGCGAAACGGATACGGTGTCCATGTGGTGCCGTCGTTGCTGCCCTGAAATTCGATCTCGTAGCGCTGCTCCGTCATCGTCGCAAACAGGCCATAGGCATTCGCGATGCGAAACGGCGCGAGCACACGGGCGGGTAACGAGAGTGGCGACGACGATACCTCATTGAAGAAGGCAACGATCGTCGCGTAAAACACAAAGCCCAATACGCCCATCTCGACGTATTGCCACACGCGCCACCGTGCAGGCGGCGCCACATCAGGGACGCGCAGCGTCGCGCGCGCGAAGATATCGTCGTCCAGCAACAGTACGCCGAGCAGCAGGACGAGGTAGTTGAGGAATGCGTAATTCGCGGTGGTGATGATGCCGACCTGCAGCGCACTCACCACGGCCGCACAGGCAATCCGGAACTTCCTTGGCAGAAAGAGCGCCCACACGAGCACCAGTTCCACACCGAGCGTGATGATCACGGTGCCGGCGTGATACCAGTGCGGAAGGTGCTGCACATACCAGCCGAGCCAGGTGGGGAGCGGACCGTTCTGGTAGTAGTCGTCCATTGCGGTGAGGTCGCGCCAGTGCCGGTCTCCGCTCGCGAGTTTCACCACACCAGACTCGAAGTAGATCCGGAACCATTCCCACTGAAGCATGAAGAGACTCCAGCGCGACGGCGGCGTCATTGCGCCAAGTCCTGGACGGACGCCGCCGGGTGCAAGGAACGCGGAGATGAAACCGGCCTCGAGGAGCATGCCGTCGGACTGGTAGGACGAGAAATCCTGCAGCGCTGCGACACACGACATGAACACGACTGTGCAGGCAATGACGGCGGCCCTCGGCCACACGTTCAACGTCAACAGCAGCGACGCGATGAGACCGGCGGCGATGAGCGCGGTGAGTGCGTGGTCGCCGGCCCCGATCCAGAGCAGGGTGGGCGCGTACCAGAAGCGGACCGAGCCGAGCTGAGTGCTGACGTCGCTCAGGTAGCTGGTAGCGGGGAGGATGCCACGCTCGCCGATGAGCCCGTGAATTTCATGCGCGAGCGAGTAGAACGCGGAGAAGAAGATCAGTCCGAGACCGCGCAGGAATATCCAGCGCGGCCAGAGGTAGCCGGTTCGCATATGCTGTCATGGACGCATGGTCCGTGCGAATCCGCTCACGTCAACGTTCCGGATTGTGCCAACAATGGCGCTTTATGGGCAGTCACACTTGTGATACATAGGAGTGCAATGTATAATGCTGCTATGTACAGCACTTGCACCGGCCTGACCTGATGGAGATCAACAAGGACCTGATCGCCGCCTCGTCCACCCCGATCGTCCTGGCCATCCTGGTCGAAGAGGACAGCTACGGCTACGCCATCCTCAAGCGCGTTCGCGAGCTGTCAGGAGGCCGCATGGAGTGGACAGATGGCATGCTGTACCCCGTGTTGCACCGGCTCGAGCGGCTCGGCCACGTCGAAGCGCGCTGGGAGGCGGCAGGGAGCGGCCGCCGTCGCAAGTACTACCAGATCACGGCCGAGGGCCGGGCACAGCTCGAGGAGGAGCGAAGGCAGTGGCAGGCGGTGGAAAACACGCTGCGGGGCATCTGGGGCGCACTCGTGCTTCCCCTCCCTGAGGGCGGCTCCGTTTCATCTGCACCACTGCCACAGGGAGCTTGACGATGCCCACTCCAGATTCCGCGGCATCGCTCGAGGCGCAGATCGACCAATGGCGGAGCTACCTTCGCCGCCGGCAAGCAATCCACTCCGTGGATGTGGCCGAGCTGGAAGACCATCTGCGCGAGCAGGTAGCGGGCCTGGTGGATGCAGGGCTCGCCACCGATGAAGCATTCCTGATAGCGGTCAAGCGCATGGGCGACCTTGATGCGCTCTCTCGGGAATTCGCGCGCGAGCACTCGGACCGACTCTGGAAGCAGCTCGTGATCTCCCCCACCGATGCCGGCGTGCCGCCGGCTGCGGCGCGCAGGGATGCGATCGTGGCCTTCTGTGTCGCGGCGGCGGCGGCACTCGCCATCAAGCTGCCGGCGCTCTTTGGAATTCAGCTGGACACGGACGAGGGTTTTTACATCCGCAACATGAGTTTCTTCGTCCTGCCCCTGCTGACGGGTTATTTCGCGTGGAAGCGCCGGCTCGACGCCGGCACGGGCGGTTGGCTGGCGGCGGCATTCGTTGCGGCGGCCGTACTCGCCAACGCGTACCCCTTTGTCCCACGTGGATCCACGAGTGTGCTCGCGGCGCTGCACCTGCCTATCGCGCTCTGGGTGGTGGTGGGTGTCGCGTACGCCGGTGGCCGCTGGAGCCAGATCGCAGGCCGCATGGACTTCATCCGATTCTCGGGAGAGCTCTTCATCTACTACGTGCTGATCGCCCTTGGCGGTGCGGTCCTCACGGCATTCCTGATGACAATGTTCAAGACCATCGGGATCGACGCGAAGTCGTTCATCGCGTCGTGGCTGCTGCCATGCGGAGCGGTTGCGGGCGTCGTGGTGGCCTCTTGGCTCGTGGAAGCCAAGCAAAGCGTGATCGAGAACATGGCGCCGGTGTTGACGCGTCTCTTCACGCCGCTGTTCGCCGCCGTGCTGGTCACGTTCCTGGGCACGTTATTGTGGACGGGACACGGAGTCGACATCGAGCGGAACATGCTCATCGCCTTCGACCTGCTCCTCCTGCTGGTTCTTGCCCTTCTGCTCTACTCCGTTTCCGCCCGGGACCCCCGGTCGCCAGCCGGTGCCTTTGACGTGATGCAGGTGGTGCTGGTGGTCAGTGCGCTGCTGGCCGATGCGGTAGCGCTCTGGGCCATCGCCGCGCGCATCACCGAGTTCGGATTCAGTCCGAATCGTGTTGCCGTGCTGGGTGTGAACATGATTCTTCTCGTCAACCTGGCGTGGTCCGCCGTGCGCTACATCCGCTTTCTGAGAGGACGCGGATCATTCAGCGCCCTCGAGCGCTGGCAGACGAATTACCTGCCGGTCTATGCCGTTTGGGCGGCAATCTT
>JAQBPY010000060.1 GCA_028287285.1 Gemmatimonadota bacterium | reverse complement strand
CCATGCCGGCACTCAGCAGAGCATTTGCCGGTAGCGGTAAGGCGAACGACGCACGTCCCTGATAGTTCTACACCACGCCGTACACGGAATCGCGCGTGAACGAGGCGCCGAGCTGCGCGCGGCCCATGGTGGACGTCCAGCGAAGCGGCGTGAGATCAGCGTGTGCAACCCAGACGGAGTCGCTTGTCTCTACCACGGTTCCGCGGCGCGACTCTGCTAAGAGCCACGTCGCGTTACCACCAAGCGCGACCTCGGAGACCACCACGTCGCGTGTGCCGAGTGGGACAACCTGGCCGCTGCTCTTCTGGAGCGAGAGTGTGTACTGGAGCGGGCCCGCCCGCATGAGCGCACCATTCGGACGCCCGAACGATCCGATACTGTCGGCTGATGTCGCCTGGGCATGGAGCCGACACGAGAACAGGAGAAGGGCCAGGAGAACACCCAACGCAGGCCGCTTCACTCCCGCACTCCGCAGATCCGATCGAGGTCTTCCAGCCCGACGCGGACCTCACGTCCCTTGGGGCCGGATTTTGGATCCAGGATTCCGGCATCCGCCAGCTGATCGATGACGCGTGCGGCGCGACCATAACCAATGCCAAGCCTGCGCTGGAGCAGCGACGTCGATCCACTCTGGTTCTGGATGCACAGCTCGGCTGCCTCGCGGAAGAGCGCGTCACGGGCACCGTCCTGCGGCCCCCCATCGTCGCTCCCGCCCTCCAGCGCCGCACGGTCTTCCGCCTCCTTGTCGCGTATCGTCTTGAGAATATCCGGCTCATCCGGCGTCATCTCGGCCTCATACACGAGCCCCGCATCGGCGAGCGCCGCCCGACGACGATCGCGTTGCGACTCGTACCACCCCATCAGCCGCTCGGTCTCTTCGCTCGACAGATAGGCGCCCTGCAAGCGTGAGGGCTCGCTCTTGCCTGGCGGAATGAAGAGCATGTCGCCATTGCCCAGCAGCAGCTCGGCGCCGCCCCCATCGATGATCGTGCGGCTGTCGATCTGGCTCGCAACACGAAAGGCAATGCGACTGGGAAAGTTTGCCTTGATCAAACCTGTAATGACGTTCACCGACGGCCGCTGCGTCGCGAGAATCAGATGGATGCCGATGGCGCGAGCCTTCTGCGCGAGCATCGCGATGGGCGTCTCGACCTCGCCCTGCACCGTCATCATCAGGTCGGCCATCTCGTCGATGATCACCACGATGTACGGCAGAATACCGCCGCGATAGACGGAGTCCTCGAACGCGACATCCTTTCGCCGAGGCGTCTTGAGCGGTGATTCCTTCTGGACTCGCTGGTTGAAATCCTGGAGGTTGCGACATCCGTTCGCAGCGAGGAGCTCATACCGCTCCTGCATCTCGAGCACGGCCCACTTCAGCACCGCGGCTGCATCGCGATTGTCCGTGATCACCTTGTGGCGGAGGTGCGGCAGCGTGTTGTACACCGAGAGCTCCACCATTTTCGGATCGACCATCAGGAATCGCAGCGTCTTCGGTGTGTGCCGGTAGACCAGACTCGTGATGATCGTGTTGACGCACACCGATTTGCCGGAGCCCGTGGACCCGGCAATCAGCAGGTGCGGCATCCTTGCCAGATCAGCAATGACCGGCTTGCCCTCGAGATCCTTGCCGAGGACGATGGGAAGTCCGGCGCGCGCGCTCTTGAATTCGGGGTGTTCCAGAAGCTCGCGGAATCCCACCATCTCAGGCGACGGGTTAGGCACCTCGACACCAACGGCGCCTCGCCCTGGGATGGGCGCAACGATACGGATCGATGCCGCGCGCATCGCCAGCGCGAGATCATTTGAAAGAGTCGCGAATTGCCGCACCTTGACACCGGGAGCGGGCTCGATCTCGTACTGCGTGACGGTGGGACCCGTGGTGCGCGTGATCAGCGTGCCTTCGACCTTGAAGGTCCGCAACGCCTCCATCAATTTGTCACCCATGACGTCGAGCTCACGACGACCGGCGTCGCTGTCTTTTGCGGGTACGTAGTTGAGCAGATCCGTGGGGGGAAGTTCATCCGACCGGGAATCTGGCAACTCCGTCGCATCGATCGCGGCGGCGATCTGCTCGTCCCGCCCCGGCTTCGGCGTCTCGTCCTTTTTCTTTTTACCTCGCCGTTTGGCGGCCTCCTCGATGGCCGCATCCTCTTTCGCATCTGCATCGGATGACGGCGCCGCCTGCATCGCCGCAATGGGATCGATGGCGTCAAAATCTTCGGGAGGCGGCTCGAGTGATAGTGCGAGATTGACGGGGGCGTCTTTCTTCTTGCGCCGTTTTGGTGGTGCGTACGGCTCCTCTGCGGGCACTTCCAGCGATGCGACCGGAAGCTGCGTCTTGCGGCCCACAATCATGCGCACCGGATTCCAGCGCAGCGTTACTGCGGTGAGCACACTGGCGGCGAGCACGACAACGACCCATGCCCCGAATCCGCCCAGGAATTGCCGCCAGTAGAAGGCAACGAAGTCGCCCCACAGTCCGGCTGCGCCGGAAATCTGTCCCGACGGCGGGGGTGTAACCGCCAGCGCCACCGCGATCGGCAGCAACGCAACGACACCCGCCGAAAAGATCATCCATGAGCGATCGGTTTCGGATTCCAGACGTCCGAACAATCGCAGGGCGTGCACGGCAGGCACGAGCGGCGTGAGCGCAGCGGCGGGCCAACCCACGAGCGCCACGAGCGGCCGAGCGAGCCAGTATCCCAGCCAGCCCACGTTGCCCTGTACATCCACCCCCGTGCGCAGCGCGGCCAACCCGTACGTCACCAGTGCGCCGGCGAGGAAAACGGCAAAGAGGAGCAACGCGATTCCAGTCAGCTCGCGCTTGAGACCGGACGATGCCGTCTTCCCGACCCCTGGTCCACCTGTCATTCGGTTATCGCTCGCGATCTGGTCCCAGCATGGTGATCTGGCGATCCTGATACACCGGAATGACCGGGTAGGAATCGATCGCCCCGCACGCAATGAGGTCCTCACCGAATCCTGCCGCGGTGAGAGCGCGGCCGTGGGCGGCCGCGCTGAACATCCGGGCCAGATTGTCGCCGTACTTCTTGTCGATGAGCGACGCGGCAAACGCCGCATCATTGCTCTCCACTCCGGTGAGCCGCCTGGCAATGAGGTGCACATATCGCCCCGCACACGCGGCGTCTTCGAGCGCGAATTGGCGGTCCTGTCCGGAGCACACGAGCGTAACGTCGGCTCCGCCGCGCAGCGCGGTGCGCAGCATGGTGCTCACGGCGGTGAGGTTCACATACGACGCAACCACCACATCGCGTGCTCCCTGCACCGCGAGCAGCGCCTTGGTTCCATTGGTGGTCGTCAACAACACCGTCTTTCCGTCAACCGCCTCGCGCGTGTGCTCGAGCGGTGAATTGCCCAGATCGAACCCCTCCATCTTGAGCATGCGCCGCTCACCGGCGAGCCGATACGCCCCGCGCTCGAACTGCTTCGAGCGCATGATGGCGTCGTCGGAGCTTTCCATCGGGATGATGACCTTTGCGCCATTCACGAGCGACGTCGCAATCGTCGTCGACGCACGCAATACGTCGATGACGGCTACGACACGCCCCTGAACATCCTGCGGAGTCAGCGGCTGCACACCAAACAAGACATCGACGCGCACTTATCCCGGCTCCTTCATGAGGTCCGGCTCGCGCTCGAGGAACTTCGTGTCCACATCGCCGCTCTGGAACCGCGGGTTCTGCATCACACGTGCGAGAAACGGAATCGTGGTCGTTGGTCCTTCAATGATGAACGTCTCGAGGGCAAGCTGCATCTTGGCCAGGGCTTCCTTCCGGTCACGCCCCTGACAGATGACCTTCGCGATCATCGAATCGTAGAATGGCGGCACCGTGTAGCCGGCATACACATGCGAATCGATGCGTACGCCGTTGCCGCCCGGCGGATGATAGGTGGTGATCTTGCCCGGCGACGGCTGAAAGTTCCGGTTCGGATCCTCCGCGTTCACCCGGCACTCGATGACGTGCCCGCGCAGCGGCGGCAGCTCGAGAATGCTCAGGCGCTCACCGGACGCAACGCTGATCTGCTCCTTCACGAGATCCACACCGGTGATCATCTCCGTCACGGGATGTTCGACCTGGATGCGCGTGTTCATCTCCATGAAGTAGAACGACCCATCTTCATCGAGCAGCATTTCAATGGTGCCGGCGCCCACGTAGTCGATGGCTTTCGCACCCGCGACGGCGGCATCACCCATGCGCTTGCGAAGGTCCGGCGTCATCGCGGGGCTCGGTGATTCCTCGATCAGCTTCTGGTGACGGCGCTGCACCGAGCAGTCGCGCTCACCAAGGTGGATCACGTTGCCGTACTTGTCGCCCATGATCTGGAATTCGATGTGCCGCGGGCGCTGCAGATACTTCTCGACGTACACGTCGCCGTTGCCGAATGCCGACAGCGCCTCGCTGCGCGCGAGCTGAAACGAGCGCTCGAATTCTTCCGCATCCTTCGCCACGCGCATGCCCTTTCCGCCGCCGCCGGCCGCCGCCTTGATGATGACGGGAAACCCCATCTCCCTCGCGTAGCCAAGCGCTTCTTCCACGTCTTCGACGGGGCCTGGGGTACCCGGAATGATCGGCACGCCAACCGCAGTCATGGCCTTGCGGGCGGCCGCCTTGTCGCCCATCACGCGAATCTGGTCGGCCGTGGGTCCGATGAAGGCGAGATTGCTCGCCGTCACGATCTCCGCGAACTCCGCGTTCTCCGCGAGAAAGCCGTATCCCGGATGAATCGCGTCCGCGCCGGTGATTTCGGCCGCAGCGATCAGCCGCGGAATCTGTAGATACGAATCACGCGCGGGTGCGGGGCCAATGCAGACGTCGTCATCCGCGAAGCGGACATGCAACGACTCGCGATCGGCCTCGGAGTACACGGCCACGGTCTGTATCCCGAGCTCGCGGCAGGCACGAATGACCCGCAGCGCGATCTCTCCGCGATTGGCAATCAGGACTTTCTTGAACATTCGCCCGTCGAATGAGAAGACAGCCGCTCAAGAGCAGGTCCTTCGCTGCGCTCTGGACGACCCATGAACCGATGCATTATTTCGCCTTCGGTGATTCGAAACCGGACCAGCTCGTGTCGCTCGTGCCGGCAACACCCTGCACCCGCAGCGCGAACTCACTCGGACTGGTGGCAAAGAACACGGCGCTCTCGTACGAGATGATGCCCTGTGAGTACCATGCCATCAGCGACTGGTCGAAGCTCTGCATGCCATACTGCACGGTCCCTTCCCTGATGAGGTCAGGGATGTTGAGCGTCTTGTCCATGTCCCGGATCTGGTCGCGCACGGTCTGCGTATTGATCAGCACCTCGGCGGCCGGAATACGCCCGGGTTTGTCGGCGCGCGGCACGAGCCGCATTGAGACCACCGCCTGCAGCGCACTCGCCAGCGAAAAGCGCACTTCTGCCTGCTGGTGCGGTGGGTAGAACGAGAGCACGCGGTTGATGGTCTGCGTCGCGTCCGTGGTGTGCAGCGTGCTGAAGACCAGGTGGCCGGTGTCTGCCGCCTTGAGCGCCGTGTCCAGCGTCTCGAGATCGCGAATTTCACCAATGAGGATGACATCCGGATCCTGGCGCAGCACCCGGCGGAGCGCCTGCGCAAACGTGGCGGTATCGGTGCCGACTTCGCGCTGGTTGATGTGACAGTTGATGTCGCGATGCAGGAACTCGATCGGATCCTCGATCGTGATCACATTCGCATGGCGGTGCTCGTTGATGTGCTGAATCATCGCGGCCAGCGCGGTGCTCTTTCCCGAGCCCGTAATGCCCGTGACGAGCACGAGCCCGCGCGGCTTGAGCGCAATCTCCTCGAGCACCTTTGGAAGGTTCAGCTCATCCAGCGTTCTCGCCTGATAGGGAATGGCGCGCATGGCGTAGCAGAGCGAGCCGCGCTGCTGATACACGTTGCACCGAAAGCGGCCGATGCCCGGCACGCCAATGGCGAAATCGCATTCCTTGTTGTCGGTGAATTCCTTCACCTGCCGGGGCGTCATCAGCTGTTCCGCCAGTGCCTTCAGGTCTTCCGGCCTCAGGCCCGGCAGGTCCAGCGGCACGAGCTCGCCATGCAGCCGCAGCGTTGGCGGACGTCCCACCTTCAGGTGAAGGTCGGATGCACCACGCTGAACGAGTTGCTGGAGCACTGCCTTGAAATTGAACGTGCTGCCGGCGGCGCCACCGCCGGCCACGATTTCCCGCGTACTGCTGCCGCCAGGGTCAGCCATTCGCGTCGATGCGGAAGAGCGCCTGTCCATACTCGACCGGCTGCGCATCCGAAGCGAGAACTTCCGTTACCACGCCGGTGACCTCGCTCTCGATCTCGTTCATGATTTTCATTGCCTCGATGATGCACAGCGTCTGCCCCTTGGAGACGCGTGAGCCGACCGAGACATAGGGCTTGGCGCCGGGCTCGGGGGCGCCGTAGTAGGTGCCGACCATGGGCGACTTGACCTCGATGCCTGCCGGCCCCTTCGCATCGCCCTTTCCGGACTCCTCCACCGCTGGCACCCCTTCGGGCGGTGTCTGCCGCGCCGCGGGCATTTGCACTTGCGGCGCCATCATGGGCGCCATCATGGGTTGGGAAGCCACCTGCATCGCGCCGCGCCCACTCGGGCTCTTCGAGATGCGGATCTTCATTCCCTTGTCCGACGAGATCTCGATGGAATCCACGGTGGATTCGTCGAGCATCTCGATGAGTTTCTTGACGTAGCGTAGGTCGATCATAGGCCCATTGGTAGGCGCGCCCCAGTCAGCCATGGCGCTCAGCCGAGCTCGATCAGCTCGCGCGGAAACTGCGTCAGTACCTGCGGACCGTCCGCGCCGAGTACTACATCATCCTCGATGCGAACCCCGCCCCAGCCCGGACGATAGACGCCCGGTTCAATTGTAACCACCGCTCCTTCCGGCAGTGCCGCGTCCGCCGTCCTGGCCAGCCGCGGCGCCTCGTGCACCTCGAGCCCGATCCCGTGCCCAAGGCTGTGCCCAAACAACTCACCGTATCCTGCCCGCTCAATGTACTGTCTCGCGATGGCATCGGCATCCCGGCCCGTCATCCCGGCCCGAACTCCTTTCGACGCCCGCTCCTGCGCAACGCGTACAACGTCGTAAACCATTCTGTGTTCATCACTTGCACGGCCTACCACAACGGTCCTCGTGATGTCCGAGCAATATCCGCCCACCTCTGCACCAAAGTCCATGAGCAGAAAGTCGCCGGCCTCGAGCCGTTTGCTGGACGAGCGCGCATGCGGAAGTGCGGATCGCGCGCCGCTGGCAATGATGGAAGGAAAAGGAAATCCCTCGCTTCCTTCATCGCGCAAAGATTTCTCCAGTACGCCGGCGACCTGCAGCTCCGTCATGCCGGTACGCACCTGCGGCAGCGTTTTTTCGAGCGCACGGGTCGCGACCCCGGCCGCTTCTTCGATCCGCGCGATTTCTGCGGCGTCCTTTCGCTCACGCAGCCGTTCCACGACGTCCGACGTGGGACGCCACTGCCAACGGCCGCCGGCTTCCACCAGCCGCTGAAATTCCCGATGCTGGATGTGCGCGGACTCGAAGCCCATCACCTTGAGCGACGGCAGCGCGCCCAACTGCTGCCACAGTCCAGCCCACAGGCTCGCGCTTTCGATGACCACCCTCGCGAGGTCGCCGACTTCGTCGACCACTTGCGTCTGATACCGGAAATCCGTGATGAACACCATGTCGCGCGGCGTCACGACCACGAGCGCGCTCGTGCCGGAAAACCCGGTGAGATAGCGGATATTGGACAGCCCGGTAATCAGCAGCCCGTCAAGGTGCGCCGCGGAAATGGCATCGGTGAGGGCGGCAATCCTTCCAGGCCGCGAATCGCTCACGTCTTCACTCCGCGCGCGTTGAGAGCCAAGACAAGGCCGCGAAGCGCCAATCCGTATCCCTGCGTGCCAAGCCCCACCACCACACCAATAGCCGATTGCGCCAGCATCGAATGGCGACGCTCCGGCTCACGTGCGTAGATGTTGGTGATGTGGACTTCGACGAATGGAAGCTCGCATCCGACGAGTGCATCACGCAGCGCGAGACTGGTGTGCGAATAGGCACCCGCATTCACGATCGCACCGTGCGCGCGTCCGCGAAGGCCATGCACGATGTCGACGAGCGCCCCTTCTCCATTGCTCTGGACGCACTCCACGTCCACGCCGAGCTCACGGCCGAGATCCGTGAGCTGCGCTTCAACTTCGGCCAGCGTGGTGGCGCCATAAACAGAGGGCTCCCGAACGCCAAGCAAGTTGAGGTTCGGTCCGTTGAGTACGGCGATCCTCACCGCTGCTTCAATCCCTGAAGCCAGTTGTTGAATTGCTCGATGTCGTCGGCGCTGCGCTCGGCGGGCGGGTCTCCCGGCATGGGTAACTCCGTCGACGTCCGCTTCATCGCCCCACTGGGGCGCGATGTCCCCGTGGCCGCGGCCGACCCGCCGGAGAAGAACTGGTCGAAGGAAAAGCTCTGCGACGTGCGCGGTTGGCGCGCGGGGCTGTCACGGAACACGCTGTCCAGGGAGAGTTCTTCCGCGGCAGCATGCGCGGGACGGCCAGCCATTGACGGCACTTCCTGCGCGCTGCTGCCGAACGCCTGCGCAAGGGCGGCGGCGGCCGAGTCTTCGGCCGTGCCTGGTGGCCGATTGCCGAAGAGCGCGTTGATCGACCCCTCCGCCGCAGTTGACGACTCTTCCTTTCGTACCGGCTCGGCCGGTGCGGTTTCTGCAACCGCAGTCGGTGCGGGCTGCGGTTCGGCAGCGTCCTGCGCCGGCTCAGCGGCGAAATCATCGAACTGCGGCGGAGCAGCCGCCACTGCGGCCTCGCCCGGACGCCGCGCCGCGATTCGCGCCAGAAAATCGCGCACCGTGGCGCGTGCGTCCGCCGCCGGTGCGGCCGACAATGCGCTCACCAGCTGTTGCAACCGCTCGTCTGACGGATTCGCCGACGAGAGCTGCACGTACACGGAGAGCGCCTGCTCGCGGAAACCCTGCGCCAGGTACAGCTCCGCCATCGTCTCCGTCACGAAGGGCGGGCGCGATGCCGCCATGTCGCTCACAACCGGCGCTTCGAATGCGGACGCGTCGACGTCAGGCGCCGGTGCATCCGCAACGGGCTCAAATGAATCGAGCTCAGCCAATGCAGGGGCTACGAACTCGACGTCTGCGTGTTCCGGCGACGCCGATTCCGATGCGCCTGCGTCAGGCTCGATCGGCAGGGATTCCATGACCGGCATCTCGAAATCGAGCAATTCCGGTTCATCCGGCAACTCGGCAACGGGTGCCCGGGCGGCCATTTCGGCGACCGGCACAACGGGATCGCCGTGTGGCGGCAAAACCATGGCGTCGTCAAGTTCGACCGCTGGAAAGCCGGGCGTGAATGACGCGTCCAGGATGTGCTGCGGAAGGGGCTCGACGACGTCCATGCCTCCGCTGCCCTGGAGTCCCGAAAGTGCTTGAACCGGGGTTTCCGGCGCAGAAAAGGATGGCACGCCGGAATCGAGGCTCGCGTCGAGATCCTCGAACTCCGGAATGGGCTCGGCAGGCGGGACGAACGACGTCGACTCCAGCCCCTCCGTGGGAGCATGCGTTTGTGCGTCGTCGGGAGCCGCATCGAAGCCTGACGTGGAGAATCCGTCGAGGAGGTCATGCGTGGCCGGCTCGGACAGCGGCGGCGGAACCGATGGCATGCCGAGCGGCTGGGTGTCGACGAGGGAGAGGTCGATGGACGCCTCGACGACGGGCGGCGCGAACGTTTCCTCTTCGGTTTCCTCTTCGTTTGATGCGGCGGGCGCTCCGCTGTCCAGGCTCGCGATGAGTGACTGGATTTCGTCGTTGCGCGGATCGGCCTCGAGGACGCGCACGTACCAGCTGCGGGCCGTGGGCAGATCGTTCTGGAGCTTGGCGATGTCGCCCAGGTGCCGGAGCGCGATCAGGTTTTCCGGGTCGAGGCCCAGTGCCGTTTCGAAGACGGCGCGCGACTCGGGGAGCTTGCCCGCTTCATAGAGGGCCTGCCCGTACACGATGTGGCCACTCATGTGGCCAGGCTGCTGCGGCAGGAACTCCTCGCAGATGATGATCGCCTGATCGATGTCGCCGGACTTCCGAAACTCGTTCGCGAGCGGGGCGAAATATCGCCGCGGATTCTCGTCGAATTTCTTCTTCAACTCGTCGATTCGGGCGGTGCTGGCCATCAAAGCCTCGGTGGCTGCGCTCGGGCGGTGCGAAGGAGGGTTGAGTATATCCTACACTGGGGACAAGTCAATCAGAAGTGCGCCCCACACTTGATTTTAGCCCCTCTCGTGCCGTAACTTTTCAAGCTTCCCATCCCAGTTTTTCCCAGCTGCTCGAAGGAGTTCTGCCTCGTGCTCCAGACAATGCGGAGCTCCGCCAAATTCGTGTTTTGGATTTTGGCGGTTGCGTTCATTGGCGCTTTCATGTTTTCCCAGACGTCCGGCCTC
>JAQBPY010000389.1 GCA_028287285.1 Gemmatimonadota bacterium | reverse complement strand
TGCTGTTACGCTCGCAGTTCGCGCGGACCGCCTCGAGCTTCCCGTCGGGAAGGGAGCCAGTGTCGGCGAGGAGGCGGCCAATGATGGTGCTCTTGCCGTGATCGACGTGACCGCCGATGACGAGACTGAGGCGGCGCTGGGCGGCCGCGGTTGGCGCCGCCGTCATGAATGCTCGAAGCGTGTGAGGTACATCGGGTACGGTACGGGCACTACTTCTCCTCCGGGACAATCGCCGGTGGTTCCGCATTCATGCCGCCGAACACGGTGGTTTCCGGAATGCCCGCCAGCATCCAATCTACCGCCTCCACACCCTGCATCGCAGAGTGGTCCTGGTTGGACACCTCGTACCGCCATGTGCCAAAGCGCCCGCGGCTGAAGATGCCGCACGCCTCGAGCTGTGGCAGCACCGCGTTGAGCACTGCATCGCGCCCGAGCCAGGGCGTCGGGTAGCCGTGCTCCAGCCGCCGGTGCCATGTGGTGACGATCGGTGTGGAGTCATCGATGAAGCCGGACCGGCGAAAGCCCGCGATGGTCTGCTCGATGATCCGCGACGCATCAACGGGCTTGTCGCGCGACTCGCTGATCTCCGCCATCAACGACCACTGTTCACCCGGCCGTGCGACGTTGTTCGGCGAGTAGTTGCTGAACACCGTGGTTCGATAGAACGGTGTCTCGGGTTCCGGGAAATACATCCAGCATTTCGTCGTCAAGCTGGGCGGCGGGCTTCCGTCGAAGCCGATACCCACCACATGGCTCGACGAGTGCACGAACTCGTCGGCGCGCGCCGTGAGATCGGGGCGGTCCGCCAGCAGGCGCAGAAGCACGTCGCACGGAATCGTGGACAACAGGCGGTCGTACCGCTCCACGCTGCCGTCGGCAAAGGTCGCAACGCGGTTCGCCGTATCCACCGCGGTGAGACGCCGGCCGCACTCGAGCCGGTCGGCCGGGAGCTTCGCCGCGAGCGCGTCCCAGATGGCGCCGGTACCGCCGTGCAGCGGAAACTTGAAGGTCGCGTTGGGGCCCCAGTTCACGTCGTCGCGCTGGAATACGAGATTGCGCAGCACGCGTGCGAGGTCCACCGTCGCCACGCGCTCGCCCATCCAGTCCACGCCGAGCTGCGATGGCTCGTACGCCCAGACCTTGAAGTTGTACGGAAACATGAACGTCTCGCAGAGGCCATCGCCGAACGACCGGCGAAGCCATTCCACGAAGTTCGCCGGAGGCTCACCGCCGCCCGCGAGCCGCTGGATCGCCACCAGGCCCTCGAGGCATCGCGCGAGTTCATCGGGCGGCAGCCGCCAGATGTTGTTCTGGAACGGATAGGGCACCCAGCGCTCCCGCATCCAGACCCACGCCTCGCGTTCGTGCTCGACCCACGCGTCGCCGAGTGCCTCGCGCATCAATTGGTCGAAGTAGCGGTAGTGCGAGAAGAGCACGTGCCCGCCGAGGTCCCAGGTGAAGCCATTTTCATCCACGACAGACGCGGCCAGGCCGCCGGGATGGTCATCGCCTTCCACGAGGAGCCAGTCGTCGTGGCCGCGCTCGGCCAGTCGCCACCCCGCGGAGATGCCGGTCGGCCCCGCTCCCACTACGAGAATTCGCACGTCGTCCTACAGGTCCCGAATCGCGTGGCGGAATTCCATCAGCTGCCGGAAACCGCGCGCGCAGAACTTTATCAGCTTCCACCGGCGAATGGACACCTCGCCGGCCTCGCGATCACGATGCGAGACGTTCACGAAGGCGAGGTCGCACTGCTTGCGCTTCATGTACACGGCGAGGAACAGCGAGGGCGCCAGCGTCCCGTCGGGGATGTACCGCCGAGCATCCTCCCACACGGTCCGCCGCACGAGCTTGTACGGCACGTTCGCGTCCTTGATCCGGATGCGGAACAGCACGATCAGGGACCACCCGATGAACGCCGTGAGCGCGCGCCGGATGTACGCGTCGTTGCGTGCGCGGCGCGTGCCGAAGACGCCGTCCAGCCCGCGGCCGCCGCCGTTTTGCACCACGGTCCAGAGCGTCTGGAACGACTCGATCGGAATCTGGTTGTCGCCGTCGATGAGGAACATGTACTCGCCGCGCGCATCCGCCAGGCCGCGCATGAGCGCCGTGCCGTGTCCGCCATTCGGCGTGTGGAGCACGCGCACACGCGGATCGGCGTCGGCGATCGCATCCGCGAGCGCGCCCGTGCGATCGCGCGAGCCGTCGTTCACGACGACGACCTCCGCGCCCGGCACGAGTGACAGCACGTGTTCCTGCACGGCGGCGACGGCCGTCTGGATGCCGCCTTCCTCGTTGTACGCCGGCATGATGACGCTGACCGGTATGGCTGTGGGTGCGGTCACCTGGCGGCGTCATGGAGCATGGCGAGCAGCGCGGCGAAGTGGCATCCCCAGACGCTCTGGAGCGATCGCACGGCGAAGAGATCCCTCACGGTAGCGCGAATCAACGGCTTCGAGAATTGCTGGAGGTGCCATTCGCTCTGGCCTTCCTCGATGCCGGGGAAGAGGAGATCGAAGAGGTGGAGGAACCGCAACACGTCCTTGATGACCAGCTTGGGCCGCTCGTTCGGCACCGTGATCACGAGGCGCGTCGCCGGCGTGCAGATCCTGTGCACCTGCTCCAGCACGGTGCGCGGCCGCTCCACGTGCTCCAGCATCTCGGAAATGATGATCACGTCGAACTGGCCGCGCGCGAACGGCAGTGGCTGCTCGGCGTTCAGTGCCGTGAAATCCATGCGCTCGGCACCCGCGCGGTCCGCGCTCGCGCGCGCGTCGTCGAGTGCGGAGCGGGAGATGTCGGCGCCCATGCGGAGCCGGCACGGCGGAACCTGCAGCAACAGGTGGCCACTCTCGCAGCCGATTTCCAGCACGGCGTCCTCGGGCCGCACCTTTGCCATCCGCAGCACCGTGCGCACGCGGGCGGCGGAGATGGCGCCAGCAATACCGCTGCCATAGGGCGTCGGATGTTTGGCGTACATGCTGTCATGCCAGACGGCATCATGACCCTGTTCTGTGAGTTGGTGACTCATGTCCTATTGCAGGCGCTGGTTGGGAGCGCGCACGGCGGTCTGGCAGGCAGCCAGCCGGTCGGGCTCGACGAATATGTGGACCAGTAGCCGCGGCTGTCCGGCTACGTCGGCCCAGATCGGCAGCTGCGCGCAATCCACCTTCAGGGGACGGCCGGGCACTGCCCAGATCGGACTCTGCTTCACCGTTCCGTCCGGCGAGCCGGCGTACAGCTCCAGTTGCGCGGGGAAACGCTCGGCGCCCCGACGTCCCTTCGTTTCGTGATTCACCGGAAGGACGCGGCTCCCCAGCGTGAGCGTGCCTGCGGGCCAGCCAAGTGCGACGCGCTCCGAGTCCGGCCAGGCCGCGCTGATCCGGTCGAGCGTCTGCGAGACGTTCTGCAGCCCGGGACGGCGAGTCGACACTTCAAATCCCGCTTTCGCGAGCATGTACACCACTGGGATCGCCGCCAGCGCGACCTGGATCCGCGCATTGCCGCGGAAGCGGAGTGTGGGCATCCACCACGCCGCCACGAGGGCGACGGCCAGGGCCAGCACCGACAGGAGCAAGCCGCCCGCGACACCCTCGTTCCACGTCTGCCCGAGCATGCTGCCGACGGCCATGGCGCGCGACACACCGAATGGCACGGCATAGAACAGCACGACGATCGCCAGGACGCCCGCGGCGGCTCCCGTAGCGATGCGCCGTGCGTGCGGCGACGACCATTCGCTCTCGCCAATCTCGATCGCCTGCGCCAGCGCCAGCGCGCTCAGGATGGCGAGGGGCGGGATGAGAAACAGGAAGCGCCGGTCCTGCTGGTACGTCTGCAGCCCCATCACGCCGATGCCCAACACTAGCCACACCCACGAGACAACTTCGATGGTGGTGACCGGCCGGCGTGTGACTCGCGCGATACGCGCCGCGCCGAACGCCGCCGTCACGAGCAGCAGGACCCGCTCGTAGCGGAAGAATCCGTTGAACCGGTAGCCGAGGCGCGTCGCGAACAGCGTCACGCGCGTCGTGACCTTTGCGCCGAGGATCGCCCCGTCCAGCACTTGCCGCTGGAAGTGCGTCCAGACGTCCTGCGCATGCGGCCGAAGATAGACGATGCCCACGACCGCAATCGCGAGCGCTGCGGCGACCGCATAGGCGACGAGATCAGGCGTGTGGAACCGGCGCGTCTCGCCGGCGTGGCGATCCATCAGCCAGAGTGTGCCCCATGTCGCTGTCGCCACTGGCGCCAGCACCAGTCCCGGCGGCTTGGAGAGCAGCACGACAACCACCGCGAGCCCGCCAAGTACCGCGCGCCACGGCCGTCCATGGCTGGTGACGATTGCGGCAACCGTCGCCAGCATCATCATCACCTGGAACGACTCGGGGTACGCCGAGCGGTCGTACGCCACGGTCATGAAATTGATACCCATGAACGCCGCGGCGAGGAGGGCGGACGGGCCGCTGGCCTCCCGCCGCACGAGCGCGTACACGAGGATGACGGACAGCACGCCGCTGAGCGCGTTCGCCGCATAGGCCTGCGCGTATCCCACGCCGATGAGCGCGAACACTCCCCGCATCACGATGGTGTACGCCGGCGCCGTGAGAATGCCGAAATTGCCGTCGTCCACCGTCCACACGCCCCAGACAGCGTGGAGCCGCGGATTCTTCCACCACGTGCCGGCGTCGGAAATGAAGCCGGGATCCAGCTCGGGCATCGGATCCGAGCCGAGCCAGACGACGCGCAGCACGATGACGGCCACGAGAATGGCCGCCAGCCAGAGTAGTTCCGACCGTGTGCGTGGAGACAACTCGTTGGTCATGCGTCAGCCATGTGTGCCCGGCACCATCCCGTCACCGACGCGAGCGTGAGTGCGGCCGCCGGTATGTAGTGCAGAGCGGTCGCAAGAGCTCCGGACTGAGCCATTTCTTGGTAAGCCTCGTGAGCGCGGGGCAGCCTGACGCAAAAACATGATGACACCGCTGCACTCAGACGACAGCCGTGCCCGCCGATGACAAGACTGAGCCGGCGTTGCGCGTTGGCGAGGGACGGTGAATTCGTCAAGGCAGAGGCTTCAAGCGAGCTCTGCGCCCTTCGACACGACTGATGCCTGAGTACCGTTAGTGATGTGGATAAGCATGCAGGAGAGGGCGATGCGAGAGGGACGACGGTATCGAGCAACCTGCGCAGGGTGCGTTCGTTGAGCAAGGTTCGGAGAAGGACGAACGGCGGCATGGAATCGTCTCGTTCCGATCCGTGCGAGCGCTTGGAGCCCGGCGTACTTATCGACCCGCACCCACCCAACACGATGCCTGTGCAACGTACGTCGCTCCCTGAGCGCAACCTCGACGTACTGCGAGCTGCAGCCGTGCTGGGCGTCCTCTGCGACCATGTCGCAGGTGCACTCGGTCGTTCGAGCGCATTCACCGATTGGCTCGGCGGGGCGGGGGTGCAGTCCTTCTTCGTGCACACCTGTCTCGTGCTCATGGCCTCCATGGAGCGCGATGGCGCACCAGAGCGTCAGGGCTGGGTGCGCCGTTTTTACGTGCGTCGTGCCTTTCGCATCTATCCGCTGGCCTGGGTGGTCATTGCGATCGTGTACGTCCTTCACGTGCCGCCATCGAGCATGCACTCGGCGTACGAGCCCATTTCCCGCTCGACGCTGCTCGCGAACCTCGCTCTCGCGCAGAATCTGGTCGCGCGGCCCGACGTGCTGATCGTCCTCTGGACGCTTCCGGTCGAGCTTCAGATGTACGTCGTCCTTCCACTGTGCTTTCTGGTGGCGCGGCTGAATTCGCGCGCCGGCATGTTTGCGCTGCTGGCTGCCGGCATCGTGTGCGCATCGGTATTTGCCTGGGGAATCGACCCGGCGCATCCGATCCGCTACCTGTCTCGACTGAACGTCCTCCGCTTCGTGCCCAGCTTCCTCATGGGGACGCTCGCGTACTGGCTATTGCGCCGACGAGCGAGCGGCAACGAACCGTTGGCCGCCTGGATCTGGCTGCCCTTTCTTCTGCTGAACATCACGCTGTTCTACTTTCCCCGGCACGAGCTCGGCGCCCGGTGGTACGTGCTCGCATCGTACTGCGCCGTCGTCGCCCTGATGATTCCGCTCGTGAAGGATGCCCGAGACTCGTGGTTCGCGCGCGCTGCGCACGTCATCGCGACGTACTCCTATGGCATCTACCTCGTACACCTGCCCGCATTGCGCGTGGGATTCGTGGTGCTAGCGGGATGGCCGGTAGCGGCGCAGTGCGCTGTGTCCGTCGTGGTGCTCGCGGTCGGGTGCTGGCTCGCGTTCCACGCGATCGAGAAACCGGGCATCGCCATCGGCCGCCGGCTCGCGGGCGGTCGTGGCACGGACAATACGAATGGTCGTCCGAGCGCGACCTCGCCGCGCGACCTCGCCGCTTGACGCGGCCGACATCGTGGCATCCTGATCGCCGGGAGAGATCGCTGCTCGTCTGGAGTGCAGGGGCCGTAGGCCGTCGACCACGGCAGGGCGATCAGACGGGCCAACTGGCCGTCACCAGCGGCGCGTCGCGCACGTCCACGTGTGAGCCATCGTAGCAGGGGAGGCCGGAGATTTCCGGCAGGTCGTCTCGATGAGTCGCACGCCCGTAATGACACGAAGCCGCTCCCTCTAGGCGGGCTTGGGGTACGTTCGGTCTGGACCGCGCACCTTCCGCGCATCCCTGCAGGGGCGATGAAGGTCACCAAACCGCCACGGCGCTGGAGTCGCGGGACGTCGTCGCCGATGTGCGCGAGCAGCGAGTCGAGCGCTGCTCCCGTCGCCGGCGCGTTCCATCGCCTGATCTGGCGGAATTGCAACGTGTCCATGATCTGCGGTCTGTTGGCGTCGAGGCCATCCCGTCGAAAATCGATCGAGCGGAACTGGTCGGCGCGAAGTCGGTTGTGGCACTGGCGCACCCGTCGCCCCGTCAGCAGCGCGGGCACATAGTTCTGCGGCAGCAGCTCCGGGCGACGAAATTCCAGATGGCCGGGTACATGAACGCACAGCCACGCCTTCCAGCGTCGAGCAGGACTTTCCTGCGCCTCGCGATAGGCGGCCAGGTTGCTC
>JAQBPY010000363.1 GCA_028287285.1 Gemmatimonadota bacterium | reverse complement strand
AGCTTGTCAGGCGGAATGCCCACGCCGGTATCGGAGACGCGCACGGCCATCGCATCCTCCTGCGCGCTGCACTCGATCCTGATCTCACCGCCCGGCAGCGTGAACTTGACGGCGTTCGAGAGCAGGTTGAGCAGGATCTGCTGCAGCCGTTCGGGATCGACGTACGCCGTAAACGAGGCATCACAGCAGCGATACTCGTACTTGAGTCCCTTTTCCGCGAGCTGCGGGCCAACGAGCACCTCGAGCTGGCCAAGCACCGCATTCATGGACGTCATGCGAGGCTCTATCTGCACACGCCCTGCCTCGATCTTCGCGAAATTCAGGATGTCGTTGATGAGCGAGAGCAGGTGGTGCTGGCTGCGCTTGATGCGCGTGAGGTCCGCCGACTGCTCGTCGGTCACCGGACCACGAATGCCCTGGATGATCAGGTCCGCATATCCGCCAATGGCGTTGAGCGGAGTACGCAGCTCGTGCGACATGTTGGCCAGGAACTCGGACTTGGCATGGTTGGCTGTTTCGGCGGCGGCACGTGCACGCTTCTCGGAGTCGTAGAGCCGCGCGTTTTCCATGGCAATACCGGCCCACGCGGCCGTTCCAACGGCGAGGCGCTCCGAGCGTTCGGTAAACACGCCGCTCGTCGCGTGCCCGAAGAAGAGACCCCCCAGCACCTCACCCGACCGGGTGTACACCGGCACGGCGAGATAGCTGCGCACCGGCAGGTGCCCGGGCGGCATTCCGTGAAAGGGCGCCACCTGTCCGTATCGCGCATCCTTCGTGATGTCATCGCTGCGGACGATCATCGTGCCGTAAAAGGTGGGCGCGAACACGGGCGTGGGCCGCGGATGTCCGAAGTCCTGAAAGGCCTCCCGAGGCGCACCGCTCAATGTGTACAGGGTGAGCTTCTCGCCCTGTGCGTCGGTGACATTGTAGAAGAACGCCCCGAACTGCGCACCCGTGAGTGCCGTCGCCGCATCGGTCACGATCTGCACGATACGCTCCAGATCGAGCTCCGCGGCGAGTGAATTTCCTACCCGGCTCAGCGACTCGACGTCGGCCTCCGCCTGCCGCCGGTCCGTGATGTCACGCAACGCGACCACCGCACCGTTAACAACATCGCTAGACCCATCGAGAGGGGCTGCACACAGGTCGACGACCAGGTGCCGCCCGTCACGCGTCGTCATGGCGAGCTCAGTTCGCTCCTCGTCTCCGGGACCGTTGATCACCTTGGTAATGTGATCTGTTAGCGAGAACGGCGCCGCATCGTCGGGGCGCGTGACACTCGCCACCTCATCCAGCGAACGGCCAATGGCCTCGGCTTCACGCCAGCCGGTGAGGTTTTCGGCGGCCACGTTGAGGTAGACGATGCGCAGGTCGTTGCCCACGGTGATGACGGCGTCACCGATGCTGCGCAACGTCGCCGAGAGCCGCTCCCGGCTCTCCTGAGCTTCGCCTTCGGCGCGGCTCACCCGAATGGCGCCGCGGATGGCCTGCTCCAGCCGCTCCGCGCTGAGCCCGTCCTTGATCAGGAAGTCGAGTGCCCCCGCCTTCACCAGCGACGCCGCTGTTTCCGGATCGCTGCTGCCCGTGAGCACGATGACGGGCACGCGCGGATGATGCGCGCGGATGTAGGCGAGCACCTCGAGCCCCGTCTCGCCGGCGAGGTGATAGTCGAGCACGACGCAGTGCACGGCGCCCGGATCACTCCCCAGCAGAGCCCGCGTACGCTCCGCATTTTCCGCTTCGACGATTGTGGCATCGCGCAGCCCACCGTGGCCCAGCAGACGGCGCACCGACAGGCGATCGACGGCGTCGTCGTCGACGACGAGCAACCGGAGCGGCCCGGTGGGAAGGGCGGCCGAGTCGGTCATGCCAGGCTCATGGGAGCTCAACGAGCGCCCAGTACTTGTTCAACGCCGCCATCACTTCGCAGAAATTCGTGAAGGTGACGGGCTTGAGGATGTAACCGGCCACGTTGAGGTTGTAGGCCTCGATGCGGTCGCGCTCGTCATTAGACGTGGTGAGCACGATCACCGGCGTGTGGCTGAGATCGGGATCACGCCGCAGCGCACGCAGGAACTCGATGCCATTCATCATGGGCATGTTGAGGTCGAGGAGGATGATGCGCCGGTCGCGCGGAACTACCCCGTTTCGCAGGTGATCCAGTGCCTCGAGCCCGTTGCCCGCGAGGAACAGCGGGTTGGCGATGTTGTTCTTCCTGAAGGCGCGCCGAACGTTCATCACGTCCACTTCATCGTCTTCGACGAGCAGGATGTTCAGCAGACGGTCCGCGGATGGCGCTGTCATGTCGTCGTCTCCAGGCCCACGGGCCATGTGAATCGGAACGTGCTGCCGTGTCCTGCCTCGGATTCGAGCCAGACTTTGCCACCACGCATCTCCACGAGCTTCTTCACCACGGAGAGGCCGATGCCGGTGCCTTCCACTTCGTCCCTCGGCGCAAGCGTCTGGAAAATCTGCCAGATCCTGTCATGGAACTGCGGCGCGATGCCCGGACCATTGTCACTCACGGCAAAGCGCACGAAATCGCCGGCGGCCTGGGCCGAGACCGTCACGACGGCGCCTGCATCGCGCCGGTACTTGATGGCGTTGCCAATGAGATTCATCAGCACCTGCTGCAAGGGCACTCTCTCCGTGCACAGCGTGGGCATCGGGGGCTCGACACGAACCGTGACCGTGGCAGGCGGGGCGAGCATCTCGATGGCTTCATTCAGCATCGGCCCCACATCGAGGCGCTCGATCTTTTCACGCATGCGGCCGGCGCGTGAATACGTGAGGATGCCCTCGATGAGCGCCTCCATCCGGTGCACGCGCACCTTGAGCAGCCGCATGTGCTTTTTTGTTTCGTCGGCCAGCTGTTCACCCAGATCTTCCTCGATCCACTGCGTCAGGTTCGCGATACCGCGCAGTGGTGCCTTCAGGTCGTGCGAGGCAACGTAGGCAAACTGGTCCAGCTCGCGGTTCGTCTGCTCGAGCCGTGTCGTCTGTTCGAGCGACGTCTGCTCATGGACCTCGAGGAGCTGCTCGAGTGCGGCGATCTGCGCGCGCGCGCGCCGAAGCTCTACAGCCGTATCGGATTCGGCGGTGATCATGCGAACACCTTCGTGCCCGCGAAGGGCAGCAGCGCCACCTTCACGTTCAGCGCGAGCGTCCTGAACAGCTCCGCGACATCGCGCGACACGGGCGTCTTTGTAAAGAGGATGGTCGCGAACAGCTCGCCGGGGGGAAGCAGCCCTCCAAAGCCGATGACGGAACGAATGCCGTACGGAACGACAAACTGCTGCTGCGCGGGGATGAAGGGACTGCCTAACGCGTTCGCCACATGAAACACGTTGAAGGTGCGCTGGTGACTATCCAGGAGCATGCTGGAATCGGCATTCAGGAGACTGCTGACCGGCACGTCGAGCTGGTGAATGAGCTGGCTGATCATCGGTGAGCGCACCAGACTCTCCTCGCTTGGAAGTGGCAGCGCCTGATGGCCTCGCGACAGGGTGCGCTGATTCCATTCCGCCTCCTCTCCCGCCGTGGCGAGCAGGGTCAGACACTTTACCCCCGGCTGGCTGGCGATGTCCGGAAAGAGCGTGGCGCTGAACGCCTGCTGCTCCGCCGGAAGCTGTGCGTACGGCAGGGTCACGAACGTCCGCACCAGCGCACACGCCCGCTCATTGGATGGAGCGATCACCAGCTTCTGATGGACAGCCGTCACGATGCGGTTCGCGACCTCCTCCATCGAAACGGCATCGGCACCGAGCCGCCTGAGCTCGATACCGAATCGCGTCATGTCACTGAGTGAGAACTGCGAGAGTGCGTACATCAGTCGTTCGTTCACCTCGGGGTGAGGTGGATACGATGGCAAGAAATGGACTCGCGCCAGCCGGGCGAAATCAGTTGGTGCGGGTGCGTTCGAGACCACGCACGCTGAGATACTCCGCCTGATCGATGAACCTGCCGATGATGGCGAGGGCTTCGTTGGGCTGAAGCACCTTTCCCGCGGGCATGCAGCTCATCACCGCAAGCTCCAACTCTTCGCGGATGATCATGAACTCGCGCCGCAGCGATGTTTCGGTCCATCCAAGCCGCGCCCGCTGCGCGCCGTGACGTTCGGCAATCATCCGCTGAATCTCCACCGCATCGGCGAGCAGGGCGGAAGGCTCTCCATTCACCTCTTCGATGACCACCAGCGCACCCGCGATGTCCGCGAGCAGCGTGGTGAGGTGATCCGTGACCTGCGATGTGCGCAGCCCCGAGGCGATCTCGATCTGCGTGTCGGCCCGAATGCGGGCGACGACGACATCGACCAGCGGACGCAGCCGCATCACGAGCTGGTTCGAGAGCTCCATCAATCCTTCGACATTGCGCATCGATTCCAGCGCACGCGACGGACGCCGGCGCACGCCTTCCACCTCGGCCGCATTTACGTCGCTGTTCGCGTCATTCGCAGGAAGCCACAGGGTAAAGATGGAACCGATACCCACCGTGCTCTCCACGGTGAGGTCTCCACCCATGGCGCGGGCAAGGCGCAGGCCGATGGTGAGCCCGAGCCCGCTTCCTTCACGTGGCCGTGTTGGCCCTTGCTCCGCCTGCACGAACGGCTCGAAGATCGCAGCAAGCTTTTCCGGCGCAATGCCGGTGCCCGTATCGATGATGGACAGACGCAGGTGCGCGCGCCTGGGTTGGAGGCGTGCGCGCGGATCAGGCGTGGTCGTCATCTCGCCGTCGATGGTAATGGACCCACCGGGATCCGTGCACTTCACCGCATTAGAGAGCAGGTTCACCAGGATCTGGCGCACCCGTTCCTCGTCACCGATGTACGGGGGCAACTCGTTTACTTCCGGTGTGACGGCCAGGGTGAGATTCCGTGCTTCCGCCTGCGGCTGCACGAGTGCGAGCGCCGATGCCACCGCCTCCGCGGCAACGGCGGGGGTATTCGCCACGACGAGGCGACCCGCCTCGAATTTGGCGAGGTCGAGGATGTCGTTGACGAGCCCGAGCAGGTGCTTGGCGGCACGTCGTACGCGGCCCATCTGGTCACGGATCGTATCCGATATCTCACCCGAGATACCGAGCTCGACAAGCTCGGAGTAACCGAGTATCGCGTTGAGGGGGGTGCGCAGCTCATGGGACATGATGGCGAGAAAATCCGACTTCGCCCGGCTTGCGGCCTCGGCCTTGAGTCGTGCGTCGCGCTCGTGTGTGAGCTGGCGAGAGCGTTCTTCGGCGTACTTGCGATCGGTGACGTCGCGGAGGGACACGAGCTTTACCGCCCGTGATTCCCACTCGATGTCGACTACCCGCAGTTCTGCGTAAACCACTTCGCCGCCACCGCGACGGACGATTTCCATCTCGGTCGTTTCGCCCCCGACGACGGGCGTTCCCACGGGCGTGCCAACGAGCGCCTCCGGCGTCCGGGTGAAGAGGCGGCCGGCGGCGGGATTCGCGAATTGGATGAGGCCCTCGGCGTCCACGATGAGGATGCCGTCGGCCAGGCTCTCGATGATCGCACGCAGCTGCGTGTCCGCCCGCAGTGTTGCGGCCGAGCTCGGCGGGCCGTTGGATGGAGTAGGATCGCTCATGGGACGCCACTAATGCATGTAGCAGGCCTAGCCGTGACTCTGCCGCTGGCGTAAACGGGTACAGCGAACCACCATATATTCCCTTGACACTACGCCCCCCGGAGGAGCTCTGTCCAAGTACCTGCTGCGGCTGTTCGTGACGAGTGCAAGTGCGCGCACGGCGACTGCCATTGCGAACCTCAAGCGCATCTGCGAGCAGGAGCTCGAGGGGCGGTATGATCTCGAGATCATCGATGTGCTCGAGTACCCGGAGCTCGCGGAAAGCGAGAAGATCCTGGCCACGCCGACGCTCATCAAATCGCTGCCATTGCCGTTGCGCCGCGTGATCGGAGATCTTTCCAATACCGAGAAGGTGCTGATGGGCCTCGAGGTGCAGCCGGTCCGCGACAATGGAGACGTGCAATGACACGTGCGGGCGTCGAGAAGATCGCCACGGGTATTTCGAGCTTTGACATCATCGCCAAGGGCGGCCTCCCGAGAAATCGCACCACGCTGATTTCCGGCACGGCGGGAAGCGGCAAGACCATCTTTGCCGTGCAGTTTCTCGCCGCGGGCATCGCCACCGGGTCGTCGGGGGTGTTCGTCACGTTCGAGGAATCCGCCAACGACATCCGCAAGAACATGCTCAGCTTTGGCTGGGATCTCGCGCAGTGGGAAGCGGAGGGCAAGTTCGCGTTCGTGGATGCGTCGCCGGATCCGGACATGGACTCCGTCGAAGCGGGCAGCTTCGACCTTGGCGCGTTGATGGCGCGCGTGAAGCACGCCGTCGCCAAGGTGAAGGCCGATCGTGTCGCCGTAGATTCGCTGGGTGCCGTGTTCTCGCAGTTCTCCGATCAGTCCATCGTGCGCAGCGAGCTGTTTCGCATTGCGTCCGCCCTCAAGGCCGTGGGTGTCACCGCCGTGCTCACCGCCGAGCGTACCGATGATTATGGCCCCATTGCGCGCTTTGGGGTGGAGGAGTTCATCGCCGACAACGTGATGATCCTGCGCAACGTGCTCGAGGACGAAAGCCGGCGCCGCACCATCGAGATCCTCAAGTTTCGCGGGTGCGATCACCAGAAGGGCGAGTACCCGTTCACCATCGTGCCCGATGGTGGTGTGATCGTGATTCCGTTGTCGGCGATGCACCTGAGCATGAAGTCATCGAACGTGCGCATTTCGTCGGGCAATGCGTCGCTCGACGAGATGTGCGGGGGCGGCCTGTTTCGCGATTCCGTCACGCTGGTGTCCGGCGCGACCGGTACGGGCAAAACCCTCACCGTCTCGCAGTTTCTCCACGGCGGCGCGGCAAAGGGCGAGCGCTGCCTGCTGCTCGCCTTTGAGGAGAGCCGAGACCAGCTGGTGCGCAACGCCATCGGGTGGGGCTTCGACTTTGAGCAGATGGAGCGCGACGGCACACTGCGGGTGGTGTGCGACTACCCCGACGTGTCGGGCCTCGAGGACTGGCTCGTGACCATCCAGGCCGCCATTCGCGATTTCAAGCCCGCGCGCGTGGCACTCGACAGTCTCTCGGCGCTGGAGCACGTGGGCTCGCAGAAGGCATTCCGGGAATTCGTGATCGGGCTGACGTCGTTCATCAAGCACGAGGAGATCACCGGGTTGTTCACGTCGACGACGGAGAGCCTCATGGGTGGGGACTCCATCACGGAGACGCACATCTCCACGTTGACCGATTCGATCATCCTGCTGCGTTACGTGGAGATGTTCGGCGAGATGAAGCGTGGCCTCACGGTGTTGAAGATGCGCGGCTCCGCGCATGACAAGGCCATTCGGGAGTTCACGATCGACAAGGGCGGGATGCGGATGGGCCGTGCGTTCCGGAATGTGACGGGCATTCTGTCCGGGGCGCCGGTGCACCTGTCGCCGAGTGATCTGGAACGGGTGTGGATCGACGTGGAGCGGAAGTCGGAGACGATGGATCGTCGCGAGCGCTGAGCGTCGGACAGACTTCGTCTGCGTGGCATCTGTGGGTCAGTGCGAATAGCGGACTTCGTCGTCCTGAGCGCCGCGAAGGACCTGGTTTCTTGGTGAAAGGGCAGGTCGCGCACGACCGTGCGCGGAACATTGAGTGAGCTGTCATCCCGCAGAAGCGAGCGCAGCGAGCGAATGTCGGGAGATACTTTCCGTGCCTCCGCATTGCACCACGGCCATCGCGATAACCTGTTCGATCCGCGAAGATCGGCCGGCTTCGTTCCCTTTATCGAGCGCGTGTGAGCACTACTGATCAAGCCGCGTTCGGGGCAATATTTTTGCGCTTCCTGGAGCGCACCGATAACGGCTCCCCTTAGGTGATGATGTCTGATGTGGAATGGGGCGCTGAACGCCGCAGCGGCGTGGAGCGCAGAAAGGATAGAACCAGTGACGACCCCCTCGTGGTGTTCGATGACCGGCGACGTGATGACATCGAAACACTTGCGGACATCGCGGACAGCGCGGCCGAGAAGACCGAAGACGATTCGCCTGATCGCGGCACCGACGAATGACACGAGCATGACCACTCTTACATCATACCTCGTGCAGCTGCCCCTGCCGTTGTACGATGAAGAGGGAAATTACTTTCCGGCGGGGCACTATACAGAAATACGCCGCGAGTTCACGAGCCGCTTTGGCGGCGTCACGTCATACAGTCGAGCTCCCGCGGAGGGTCTGTGGGAAGATGACCGCGGCCATGCGCAACGCGACGAGATCATGGTATGCGAAGTGATGACGGATACCCTGGACCGCGCATGGTGGAGCACATACCGGCATTCACTCGAAGATCGTTTCGCGCAGGACGAGCAGCCCATGAAGAGACCGATCACCCCGTACGCGCACGGACTGCTGGATTTGCTGCTTGCGGGCCTTGCCGCGGTAACCGGCGTGGTAGCAGTGCTCACGGACTGGGACAAACAGTCCGAGAAGCGCGCACGAGGCAAACATCGCCGGCGGCCGCGGCTCCAGGCCTCCACTTGAGGTAAACCAAAGGCACGTCAGGGACGCATCACGACTTTCGTGCACCCGTGCGTCTTCTGGGCGAACATCTCGTACGCACCGGGCGCCTCCTCGAGCGTGAGACGATGGCTGATGAGCGACGTGGTATCGAACTCGCCATTCAGCACACGGGTCAGCAGCTCGGGAAGAAAGCGATGGACGTCGCACTGGCCGGCTCCCATCCTGAGACCCTTGGCGAAGAATGCGCCGAGTGGAAACTTGTCGATCACGCCGCCATAGACGCCGATGATGCTCACTCGGCCACCCTTTGCCGCGGCCTGGATGGTTTGCCGCACGACGGTGGCCCGGTCCATCTCGATGCGCAACGCCTGCTTCACACGGTCTGCCGCCGCCATGAAGCCATGGCCATGCGCTTCCATGCCCACGGCGTCGATGCAGACGTCGGGGCCGCGGCCGCCGGTCATCTGCTTCAGGAGCTCGACGAGGTCATCGGTGTCCTCGAAATTCACGATCTCTGCCTTGCAGATGTCGCGGGCGAGCCCGATACGCTCCGGCTCGCGCTCGATGCAGATGACTCGTGCCGCGCCCTGCAGCCACGCGCTCTGCATGGCGAAATATCCAACGGGCCCGCCTCCCCACACGGCCACGGTGTCGCCAGGCTCGATCTGGCCGCGCAGCGCGGCCTGCCACCCGGTGGGCAGGATGTCGGACAGAAAGAGCACCTGCTCGTCCTGCACACCGTCGGGAATCTTCATGGGGCCGACGTCTCCATACGGCACGCGCACGTACTCGGCCTGCCCACCGGAGTAGCCGCCGTACATGTGTGAGTACCCGAAAATCCCCGCGCCTGCCGTGGATCCATACAGCGCTTCGGCGATCTCTCCGTTGGGATTGGAGTTGTCGCAGGCGCTGAACACGCCCTGCACACAGTTGAAGCACCGGCCGCACGCAATGGGAAATGGTACGACGACACGATCGCCCACCTTCAGCTTCCTGACGTTGCGCCCGGTTTCCACCACTTCCCCCATGAACTCGTGGCCGAGGATATCGCCGCGCTGCATGGTGGTGATGTAGTGGTCGTAGAGATGCAGGTCGGAGCCGCAGATCGCCGTCGCGCTCACCTTCACGATGACGTCCTGCTGCTTGACGATCTCCGGGTCGGGCACGGTCTCGACGCTCATGCTCCTGGTGCCCTGCCATGTCACGGCTCTCATGAGGTCAGGTCTCCGGAGGATGCCTGTGCGAACGTCCGCGTGGCGTCGTCTTCGATGCGGCGTGCCGAGGTAGTGATCTCGCCCGTTTCCATGAGCTGCTTGAACTTCCGCAGGTCCTCACGCACCTGACGGTCGGGATTTTCACCAAGCAGGCTGGCAACGAAATTCCCGACGGCGCCGGCAGGCGGCTCGTAGTCGATGGTGACGCGCACGATGGTGCCCCGGTTGCCGGGCGCATCGGTAAAGGTCACGGAGCCGGCGTTGGGGACGTCGGTCTTCCCGACGCTCTTCCACGCAATGATCTCGTCGGGAACGTCATTCACGAGCTCGGCATCCCATTCAACGGTGCCACCACCGGGCGCTCTCGCGGCCCAGCGGCTCGTGGTGTTCGAGGTCCGCGTTACGGAGACGAGGTGCTCCATGAATTGCGGCAGCTGCTCGAAGTCGTGCCAGAACGCGTAGAGGTCGGCGCGTGATCGCAGGATGGTGGCGGAACGCATTACTCGGTTGGCTTCGCGCGCGTTCACCGTGGCGGACGCGCCCGTTACATCACTTCTTTTCGTTTCCGCCTGTGCGGTGTCGGCGGCGGCGTACGGACTTTCGACGCTCGTACTCATGGCAGCTCCTTGTGACGTGAAATCGGTGGTCGTTTCACGCGCAAAGGCCGCGCCTCCGTGATGAGCGATCTGGAGAGCTCCACCATTCCATGCTCCTAAGAGGAGCGGAAAAATGTGCGAATTCGTACACTGTTTTGGAAGCTGCTTTCGTGGCATTCCCTGTGCTAAGATGGCATGTACGTCGCTCACAGCGGCGCATGGAAGTGCACGGTATGGGACATTCAGGAGACAATTGAAAGCACGCCGGATCTGGTCGCGAGCAGAACGCTCACTCACCAATACCACACAAGCAGGAGACTTTCAAATGCCAGGCTATCGCGCATTACCGGAACATTATTCCGGCGTTGTGGCGGTCCTGACCAGGGAAGCCGGTCTACTTGAGGAACAGGGTCAGCACGCTGATGCCATCGCGATGTACGAACACGCGCTCGCTGCTGCTCTCAATGAAAGCGAGGTCATGCCCAGCTTCCTGTGCGGGCGACTCGCACTGCTCTATCGTCAGTCGGGCCAACATGCCGACGAAGTGGACTTGCTGGAGCGCTACCAGCTGTCGCAGCGGTCGGAGCGAGAGCGCGTCCGGTTCGACGCGCGGCTCTCCAAGGCACGAGCGCTGCTGCAAAAGGTGTCTCGCTCCAATGAGTGCGGAGCACTCTCGACCATTCGGGCGTTCGGGCCCAGCAGCTATTCGCGGCGCAAGAGCACACGGCTGAAGCGCGGGGAGCTCGAGGCGCCGTCCGATTAGTGGGGTTGTTACTGGTTACAGATAGCGGGCGTTATTGTTCGGTATTAGTATCTCCCGACACGCGCTCGCTTCGCTCACTCCTGCGGGATGACAAATCGCCACCATGGCCGCCAGTTGTCATCCCGCAGGCGCGAAGCGCATGTCGGGAGAGTGCGTGCGATCCTTTGGGCCAGGCTGGCCCCTCAGCCAGGATGACAGGTCCAGGCAGGAAACCCACCTAACACATCCCGGTTCCACTATGGATTCGCCAAGCTACCGCCCCGCCGTCAACGCCGCATTGGGCTGCGCCACCTGGCCCGGCTCGAGGTTCGACACCGGCATGACGGTCAACGTATAGATACGCCAATCCACCTTGGCCAGTTCTTCGGCCGCCTGTTCGACATGGCGCACCAGGTCCAGCTCATCATGCGGCACCAGGAATACTTCGCCCATGATGACATGACCATGCTCCCGCAACCTGACCGCCGCCGCCTTGACCCAATGCAGCGACTCGGCGGCAACGCGCACGCGATCGGGAAGACTTTCCATCTCCGTGCCGCCGATCTTCGTTGGCGCCTCATCCATGAGATCGGCCACAACCTGCCGGAGATTCACCCAGCCGTCACGGATGATGTTGAGCGAAATGAACGCGGCGGCCAGCGAATCGCCCCACCATTTGCCGTACCCGATGAGCAGGATGCCCGCGATGGCCGCTCCTTCGGACATCCAGCCGGCCTTGTTCATGTCCGCGTCGGCAGCAAGGGCACGATCGTTCAGCGACGCCGCCACGGGTTGCTTGAGCCGGCCGAGCAGAATGCCGACGGCCACGCAATAGGAAAGGGCGGCGATCATGAGCCAGCCAAGCCATATCGAATGGCCGAACAGACTCGCGGTGCCCACGGGAGGCCGGTCTCCATGCACGAGCTTCATCAGGGAGTCGAAGAGCAGCCAGGCACCGGTAAGAGTGAGCAGCGTGGACGTCACCAGAAACGCGATGGACACGGCGCGGAAGTAGCCAAAGGGATATCGTTTCGTGGGCGCACGATTCTCGATACGCAAGGCAACGATGATCACGAGAGGCGGAACAAGACCGAGCAGGTCCTCGATCCATGCGGTCTTCATCGCTTCGGATTGGCCGAGTGACAGGAAGACGACGACGGCGGTCGACGAGAGCAGGACGAGGCTCAGCCAGGAGAGCTGTGCTGCGCGTCGTCGCTGTTGCTGCTGCTCCGCGGGAAAAATGAATGCCTTCAACTCACTCACTTGTCGAGCTCACTCAGCACAGCCTCGGCACCGTGCGCCTGGAGGAATTGATCAACGCGCACCAGCCACGCGTTCTCTCCGGGCGACGTGGCCAGGACGTGTACCGGAGAGCGCCCCTGCTCGTAAGGACGTGTGAAGGCCACACGACCATTCCACGGCGATGACGCCGTAAAGCCCCCGATCACGAGATCGAGCTGGCGTGCTTTCAGCGCTTCGAGCAGAGACGCCTCGGATCCCACGCGCCATGCGGGACGCGCGTCGAGCTCGCTGGCAAGCTCACGTGCCAAGCGCACTTCCAGGCCCGTGACGCCGGTATCCACTCGCTGCGTCCACGGCCGGTTTTCTGCAACGCCCACACGCAGCACACCGCCGCGAACGCGATTCAGAGTGCCGTCCGCATCGCGCGGCAGGTCGCAGGACATGACAAATGCGACCAGAGCGAGAGTGGCGTGTATTACTTGATGCATGGTTACATCGTGAATGGAGGGCACGTGCGCGAGTTACAGCAGATTGCCGTACCCCAGTGCGCTTCCGCGTGTGTCGGAGGTCTTGTGCCTTGCTGAACGGTTCTGTGTAAACCGTCGGCGAAGCTTCCGCATGGGTGTCGCGGCTTCTCGCAGAACGACGCCCCTGTAGCGCACACCGCCAAAGACGATGCGGGACCCCAGGGCGAGCCATGCGCATATCGCACGCTCCGCGACCCACAGCGGTGCACACAGTGTTGCCCAATGCGGAAATACTTCGGTGCCGTTCGCGCGCCGGCGGCCACCTTCCGCCACGATCATCACGAGCGCGACGAATGCGGCAATGGCAGCGGCGCCCCACTTCCATCCGAGAAGAATGAGCAGCGGCAACAGGGCGAGCTGGAGAATCAGCCGGTGTGGCCGCGCGAATTCATCGTATGCCTGCCGAATGCGCTGCGACCAGAAGTGACTCGTGGTGGACGGCTGCCGGGCAACGAACGCATCGAGCAGCACGCGTTCGCATCCGCCTGCCGCGACAACCGTGCGTACAAGCTCGAGATTCTCGAACATCACGTGACCGTTGTATCCGCCGGTGCGCGCCATCACGGAGCGGCGGACGCCCATGGTCCCCGGCCAGTCACCGCCCATGCACCGGTTGAGCAGGGTGCGGCCGGTATCCCAATGGGCATGCCAGGGCAGCTCGGCAAAGTAGTTCTGCGGACGGACGACGTCTGCCGTCACGAGCGCATTCACCACGGCATTGAGCGGCTTCGTGTCGTATCGCACGTCGTCGTCGGCAATGACGATGCGCTCGTGTGTCGCGAGACGTATGCCGGTAAGCACTCCCCCAACCTTTCCCATCGGCGTCCGGAGATCATCGGCAGGAGGTACATGGCGCACGGCATGGCCCCATTTGGCGGCATGCTCCGCAAACACGGCCGCCGGCGACCCGTCAACCACGATCGTCTCGGCACGCGCAGCCATCCACAACAGATACGGCGTGAGCTCCGTTCCGGCGAGCGACGTGGACGAACGAAGGGGAAGGACATATGTGAACTGATTGGTCCCCACGATGAGTGGATGCTGCGGCGGTGTGCGTGCCGATGACGGATCGGACGTGGTGCGCAACGGGGAGCGCGGGCCAGGCGCGCAGTGAGGGCACGTTGTGAATCCGTCCTGGCGCGCAGCGCTGAGCGAATCGTATGGTGTGTCGCTTCCGTCACTCATGATTGCATCAACTCCGCAGTCCCGCTGCTCATGGTCAAGATCGTGAACCTCCCGCGCTCGAGTGCAGGCGAGGTAGCGCTGTCCATCCATGTGCCCCACCCAACGACGAACATGTTGCGGAACGACGAACCATCCGAGCCGTAAGCCGGGAGTGGCGGGCACCACGCGCCAGGCATCGAGCGGGCTCATGTCGCACCATGGGAAACAGTGGAGAACATGAAGGTGCAATGCGCATCCAGCGTGCCCGCGACACTGCGTCGCAGGCACGCGCGTTGCCTGCTTCGCATGCATGTCCTTGACGCAACACGACGACCCGCACGCGATCACTGCCGAGTTTGTGGATTTTGTGCGTAATCCGACATTTCCCTGTCTCGCGGGAAAGGGCGTCGTCAACTCGCACGGCTTCGACATCGGCGTATATGGACACATGGGCTCCTGGCGTTCCACACGTATGCTGGCGCGCGAGCTGAGATCATTCACCGCGACGCTGGACAACTCCGGCGCGTGGATGAGGGCATTTGTCGCTGTCTTTACGGCGCGTGCCCCTGGTACCGAATCCGAGTTCGAGGCACAGCTCTGGACGCAGTTGCAGCGGCTGCATGATCTTGATGCGCGCTCTGCGCAATGGGACGAAGCAGTGAGCACCGACCCCTCCGACCCACGCTTTTCGTTCAGCGTTGGCGGGCATGGCATGTTCGTGGTGGGAATGCACCCCGCGAGCTCGCGTCTGGCGCGCCGCTTTCCGTATCCGGCCCTGGTATTCAACCCGCGTGCGCAATTCGATCATCTGCGCGAAACCGGGCACTTTGATCGGCTGCGGGAACGGGTGCGCGAACGCGAAATCGCTTTACAGGGCAGCATCAACCCCAACCTTGCGGACTTCGGCGAACAATCCGATGCTCGACAGTATTCCGGCAGGGCAGTCGAGCCGGACTGGACGTGCCCCTTTCACCACCGTATTCCATGAGCCTCACCGAGCGGCGCCGGTTGCCGCCACAAACCGGCACCGCCTTCATGGTCCGCCGTGGCGAGCGGTTGAAGGTGATCGACCCCTGTGGCGAACAGGTCTGCGACCTCACGGCGTTCGCGCTGGACAACAGGACGGAATGGCTGTCGTCGGGCCGCACGATCGATTACGCCAACACGATCTACGTGACAAAAGGACATACGCTGTACTCCAACTGCAGCCGCCCCATGTGGACAATTCTCGAGGACACCGTGGGGCGGCATGACTTCCTGCTCACGCCGTGCAGTCCTGAGATGTTCACCATCATCTACAAGACCACGGCACACCATCCCAGCTGCTTCGAGAACCTCGCCACCGCACTCGCTCCGCTCGGCATTGCGCCTAACACGATTCCCACGACACTCAACATCTTCATGAACGTGATCGTCGGCATGGACGGCACGCTGCAGATACTCCCGCCCCGCTCCAGGGCGGGCGACCACCTCACGTTGCGGGCGGAAATGGACCTCATCGTAGGCGTAACGGCGTGCTCCGCCGAGCTGTCCAACAACGGGACGTTCAAGCCTATCGACGTGGAGCTCTACTCCGCGACCTCATGAGCGATCGGGCACGCGCACCACTGGGCGACATTCCGGCAGACGAGCTGCAAGCGTCCATCCGGCGCGTGGCGGATTGGGCAACAGAGTATCGCATGACGGTGGCCGAGCGTGCGATCATGCCGTCCGTGCAGCCGGGTGACATTGCACTGCGTCTGGGTGCAGCGATGCCTGCGCACGGCGATTCGATGGACGCAATTCTCGACGACCTCGATACCGTGATCATGCCCGGCATTCTCCACTGGGGGCATCCGACGTTTCTCGGCTACTATGGCAGCACGAGTAATGGCCCCGCGCTGGTGGGAGAAATTGCAGCGGCCGCATTGAACGTGAGTGCCATGACGTGGAAGACGTCACCCGCAGCGACCGAGCTCGAGGCCACGGTGCTTGCGTGGATACGGGATCTGCTCGGCCTTTCGGAAAACCTGTTTGGAGTGGTGTACGACACCGCATCCGTAGCGCTGTTGCACGCACTCGCTGCGGCGCGCGAGGCAAGCACACCCAACGTGCGCTCGCATGGCCTCTCCGGTGCGGCGGCATTGCGAGTCTACGCGTCCGAACAGGCGCACAGCTCCCTCGTAAAGGCAATGGTGATGCTCGGGCTCGGCGCCGAGAATGTCGTGCGTGTTCCAACTGACGATGCGTTTCGGATGGATGCCGGGATGCTTCGCGCCGCGATGGTGCGCGATGCGGCGATGGGCCTCAGGCCAATGGCTGTCGTCGCCACCGTTGGCACTACCTCATGCGCGAGTGTGGACCCGGTTGCGCACATTGCGGCAATCTGCCAGGAATGGAACGTGTGGCTGCACGTGGACGCCGCCTACGGAGGAGCGCTGGCTGCGCTACCGGAAGCGCGCTGGATACTCGATGGTCTCGACACGGCGGATTCCATCATCGTCAATCCTCATAAGTGGCTGTTCGTACCACTGGATTTCAGCGTGCTCTACCTGAGGCATCCCGACATCATGCGCACGCTCTTCATGGAGACGCCGGAATACCTGGAGGGCGACGCGCAGCCGGCGTCGCAACGCCTGGCGCCGGATTACATGGATTACGGCATCCAGCTGGGACGTCGCTTTCGTGCGCTCAAGGCGTGGATGGTGCTGCGTGCCTTTGGGCACGATGGCATTTCGGCGCGTATTCGCGAGCACTGCCGTCTCGCGGCGATGGTCGCTGAGTGGGTCGAGGCGACTCCGGAGTTCGAGCTCATCGCACCACTTTCCATGGCGGTCGTGTGCTTTCGCCACTCGCCCGCAGGTGAGTCCGTTCACGACGGCAATGCCCGTAACATTGCCATCGTGAATGCGGTGAACGCAACTGGCGCGGCGTACCTGACGTACACGAGCCTGAACGGAAAAACCTGCATGCGCATCGGCGTTGGCAACATTGCCACAACCGAACAGCACATACGCCAGCTCTGCGGCCTGCTCACGGCGGAAGCTCGCCGGTCTCGAGAAGACGCTTGAATTCTCCGATCAGGACTGAATAACATTCACACGCCGCTGCTTCGAGTGCGGCCCGGTCCACGATCGTCGTGCGACCATGGGTGGTGCGGATGATTCCTCGGTTCACATAACGCTGCGCCACTTCCGTGATGCCGGCTCGGCGTACTCCGAGCATCTCCGAGATGAACTCCTGGGTGGTGCGCAGCTCGTCACTGCCAACACGATCATGGACCTCCAGCAGCCAGCGGGCAAAGCGGTGCTCGATGTCATGCAGCCCGTTGCAGGCGGCGTTCTGCGTGACCTGTGCGATCATCGCCTGCGTCGCCATGAGCAGGAGATCGCGGACACCCTTGTGGCGGTCGAAGAGCTGGAGCAGCGGCCGAGCGGGAACACGGATTGCCTGGCCGGCAGCTTGCACGATGTACTCCGTCTGCGTCGTTTCGCGTCCGCCCATGAAGGCGTTGATGCCGACGACCTCGCGACATCCCACCACGCCTGTCTCCGCGGTACGTCCATCGCGCATCGTAACGGTGATGGAGATCAACGCGTTGAGCGGAAAATACAGATCGCGGATCTCGGCGCCCGGTGAATGAAGAATGTCGCCGGACTTGAGCGACAGGTGCTCGAAATACTGCTCGAGCTCCACATATGCATCACGCGGCATCCTGCAAAGCAGGAGATTCCGTGATGGATCATGGCGCCCATTTATCATCCGCTTGCCGGCGTTTCATCTCCAAGTTTTTGCCCGTTACGGTAGGTGTTGGGACAAAGCGGGTGTGTGTAGATGGACGGCCCGTCCGCCTTGCTGTACTGGATGTCGTCCGCGGCTGACCCCTTGGCAGGATCGAGGCCGGCGTAGTGCCGAACACGTTTGGCGATCTCATGATCCGCACATGGTGTATCGCCACTGATGCCCAACCCACCAACGATACGCCCATTCTTGTAAAGCGGCACGCCGCCGCCAAAGGCGATGCCGCCACCGCACACCTTGATGTCGTTGTTGGGGTCGAGGCAGAGGGGGTTGAAAGGCTCGGGCTGTGCCACACCCCACAGCGAGTGGCCGGGCTGCGTGAGCGTGTAAAGCCTGGCAGTGGAGAAGGCCAGTGTGTCGGTGCTGAAGCCATTGGCCGTGAATGCCTTGGCCATGGAAATGCTGCGGCTGCCTGGCCAGTAGCCACCCGCTGAGTCACTGGGTGGAACCACCACGCAGAGCTGCCCATTTCTGTTCACAACGGCGGCCCATTCCGCCTTGCCGTGAAACAGGCCGCCGGCTTCGCCGGAATCGGGGGCGGCCTTGAGGTACTTCGCCACGTCGGAGGCATTTGGCAACGAGGAACATCCGCCCATGCCCACAACGCGTGGCGACTTTGCCACGGCAGTATCGAACGTGTCCTTCGTGGTGCCTTTCGAGCAGGCCGACGCGAGCGCCAGCGCGCCCATCGCCATCAACTCGTGACGTCTACGCATTCCAATGTCCTCGTGGCTGTTGTGATTGGGCGCTCGTGGTAAGCGACTCGTGATTCCGAATCGCGCAGCCACCGCCGCATGATGACCAGCGCGGCAACCAGGTACGCGACGCTCGCGGGAATCCACATGACCAGACCGGCCAGCTGCTGGTCCTGGACAGGGCTCATGCCCCACTCTGCGCCGCCGTTTCCATAGTTCGGATACCACGGCGTCCGGGCAAACGTCATGAGTGCGCCCAGTACCGCAGTGTGCACGGCGGTGGTGAAGAGTGAAACAATGGAGAGACCCAGCGCCGCACGGCGGTGCGGGTAGATGACGACCCACCAGAACAGCAGCGCGCTCCCGATGAAGGAGCAATGCTGCAGCGCGTGCATGCGCTCACTCTCGAGCGTGGACTGAAAGAGCACCGGTACGTGCCAGCCCCAGATCACGATCGCGTGCAGCAGCCAGGCGTCGAAGGGACGCGACAGGAAGCCCCATGTGCCGCTTACCATGGTGGATTTCGAGAGATGTCCCAGCGACTGGCGCGCCGCAAGCGGAAGCGACCAGAGCATGATCATGCCTGGGCGCCCGAGCACGAGCAACGGCGCCGCAACCACCATGAGGAGCTCGTGCTGCACCATGTGCGCCGAGAAGAGCTGTTCGGAGATTTCGTGCAGCGGCGACAACAGGGCGATGGCCATCACGCCGCAACCAAAGACGAATGACAGCACCTCCCACATGCGGACTCCGCGCTGCGCCTGCTTTGTCCACAGCGCGCGCACGCCAAGCATGTACGCAGCCATGGTCACGAGCAGAGCGGCGCTTACACTTTCACGCATGGATCGAACATGAAGATGCCAAGCCACTGCGCGAAGATCACGAGCGCCGAGAACGCGCTGATGGCCATGCCGAGCATGGCCAGGAAGCGGGTGCGAGTCGCGACGCTGTCGTCCTGATCGGCGGCGCCGCCACCCACTGCCATCCAGCTGCGGTGTGATTCGTACGCCATCCCTGCAACGACAAGAATGCCGAGTGCCGGAATGAGGTGGAGCGACCCGCGAAGCCCGTGGCCGCACACCCACATGTTGGCCGCATAAATCGCCTGCTGATTGACGAGCGCAACGATGGGACCGAGCACGAGACCGAGTGCGAGGCTCGTGAGTCCCGGCCACGTGGCAAAGCGCGTGGACCAATCTCCCGCACGGGGCGTCTTAGAAAATTCTGGGGCCGACATACACGATGAGGTAGATGGGGACCCAGATGCCCACGGTGAAGTACCAGTAGAAGCTGTTGTCGGCCGCGTCGCTGCACGCCTTGATGGGAAGCTTCTTGGCGTGGAAGAAAATCGCGAGGCCGATGGTGTCGCAGATGTCGAGCAGCAGCAGCGACGTGTGAAAGCCCACGATCGTCCACGCGGCGCTGCCGTAGGCGGTGGTATCCCAGCGAGTGTTCAACGCCCACAGCTCGTACCATCGCAGCACCAGCGTCGGCACGCTAACGATGGAGGAGATGACCAGCCATTTCTTGACAGCCGCTTCATCCAGTCGCTTACCCGCTCTCGCAACCATCCATGCGGGCACGATGCTCACGAGCATGAGTGCCAGGTTGATGGACGGAATGAGGAGCGAGGGATTGGGGGTACGAAGTGGAGGCCACCCGTGATAGTTCTGGCGCAGGTAGAGGTAGCTGCCCACGAGCAGCGCCGTCGTCCACCCCTCGATGGTCATGAAGCCGAGCGTGCCCCACCACATGAGGCTGCGCGGCCCGAAGGTCACCGACGGCAATGCCGAAACGTCGGCCGACGAACGCAGCGGTTTCATAGGCGGTCCACCATGCGGCCGTCGGGAAGTGCGACACGCTCGACTTCCACATCCTGGGTGCTCTGCCAGCCCCAGAAAAAGAGACCGATGAGGGAAATTCCTATTCCGGCGAGCACGCTGTACGGCGAGAAGATGGATCCGATGAACAGGAGGCCCATGCAGAGCGCGACGTAGAGCGGCCAGATGGAGCCGTCCGGCCCCACGTGACGGCTGTCGGGTTGTGCGTCGAAGGTCGTGGTAAGAAGTATCTCGCGCCTGTCGCTTCGGAGGCCGGTCACCACCGGCTGCTCCACGGTGGTCTCCCACAAGGGATGACGGCTGCGCACCACGGGCGTGTGCACGAAGTTGTATGACGGGGGCGGTGAGGTGGTCGCCCACTCGAGGCCCGCCGCATCCCATGGATTGTCGCCGGCATGCTCACCACTGAACCAGCTTCGCACGGCGTTGATCAGGAACACCAGCACCGACAGCGCGATGGTGAGTGCGCCCACGGTGGCCAGCATGTTGAGCGTGCCCCACCCCGTGGTTTCCGCATACGTATAGATGCGCCTGGGCATGCCATTCAACCCGAGAATGTGCATGGGAAAGAAGGTGACATTGGTGCCGATGACGAAGAGCCAGAAGTGCAGCTTGCCCAGTGCGGTGTTGAGCAGGCGGCCTGTCAGCTTGGGGAACCAGAAGTAGAATGCCCCAAAGAGTGGCATGAGCCCACCGCCGATGAGCACGTAGTGCAGATGTGCCACGACGAAGAACGTGTCATGCGCTTCCTTGTCGAACGCCACGGACGCGAGCATCACGCCGGTGATGCCGCCGTTGATGAACGTGAACAGGAAGCCGAGCACGAAGAGCATCGGCACGGTGAGCCGAGGGCGGCCGCCCCAGAGCGTCGCAATCCAGCAGAAAATCTGGATGCCCGTTGGAACGGCAATGACCATGCTCGCCGCGGTAAACAAACTTTGCCCGAGCTCCGGAATGGGCGTGGCGAACATGTGATGCACCCAGAGCCCGAACGCGAAGAACGCCGTAGTGATGTTCGCCATCACCATGGCCGTATACCCGAATACGGCGCGCCGGCAGAAGGTCTCCACGATGGGTGTGATCATGCCGATGGCCGGCAGGAAGATGATGTAGACCTCCGGATGCCCGAAGAACCAGAAGATGTGCTGCCAGAGCAGCGCGTCACCTCCCTCGGCGGGGTTGAACCAGTGCGTATTCACCGCACGGTCCAGGGCGAGCATCAGGGTGCTGCCCGTTGCCACCGCGGGCATGGCAAACACGATCATGAATGCCACGACGAGCTGTGCCCAGACAAATACGGGAATGCGGTTCAGCGACATGCCCGGCGCGCGCATCTTGAACACGGTGACGATGAGGTTCACCGCGCCGCAGAGCGCCGAGATTTCGGTGAAGGTCACGACCTGTGCCCAGACGTCGACCCGGTGACCCGGCGAGTAGGCGGGCCCCGAGAGCGGGACGTAGGCTGTCCATCCCGTGTCCGGACCCATGTTGATGAAGAGCGAGACGTACAGGAACACCACGCCGACGACGTAATTCCAGTAGCCGAACGCATTGAGTCGCGGGAAGGCGATGCTCCGCGCGCCCACCATCAGCGGCACCAGGTAAAGACCCATCGCCTGCATCATGGGCACGGCGAAGAGGAACATCATCGTGGTGCCGTGCACCGTGAACAGCTGGTTGTAGCGGTCCGGCCCGATGAGCGCGTTTTCAGGGCGGGCCAGCTGCAGGCGCATCAGTGCCGCCTCCATGCCGCCAGCCAGAAACATCAGGAAGGTGGTGATGATGTAGCGCCTGGCAATCGTCTTCTGCTCGACGGCGCAAAGCCAGCCCCAAACACCGCTCTTGTCGCGCCACGTGGCGTCGAGCGCGGCAGCTTCGCGCGCCACGTCTGCCTCGACAAGCAATTGTGCAACCGGAAGGTTGCTCATTTCAGCGTCTCCAGGTATGAGACGAGCGCGTTCATCTCCCCGGGAGACAGTTCGAGCGCTGGCATGCGCACGCCCGGTTTGAGGGCCGACGGGTTCTGGATCCAGCGCGTGAGGTTGGCGCGCGTGTTGGAGAGCGATCCGGCCGCGATGGCCGCGCGTCCCTTGAAGTGCGTGAGGTCGGGTCCAACGGTGGCGCGCGCGTCGGTTCCACCAATGCTGTGGCAGCTCGCGCAGCCGCGCTGCATGAATACGTCGCGCCCATGCAGCAGCAGCGAATCCGTTGGCGGTGGGTTGGGAATGGAGCCCGCCGCCAGCCACCCGGCAAACTTCACGGGAGGCTCGGCAACTATATAAAACGCCATCTGCGCATGCTGCATTCCGCAGAACTCCGTGCACTGCCCACGATATACTCCCGCCGTATCAGCCTTGAACCACAGCGTGCTCACGTACCCCGGAATGAGATCCTTCTTGCCGCCGAGGTTGGGTGCCCAGATGCTGTGAATCACGTCTGCCGCCCGAAGCTTGAACTGCACGAGCTCACCCACCGGAACGTGAATCTCGTTCGCCGTGCCCACGCGCTTGCTGGGGTTGGGATCTTCGTACGTGATCTCCCACCACCACTGGTGGCCCACCACGTCAATGGTGAGTGCACGTTTCGGATGCATCGCGAGCACGCTGCCGATGGAAAAGTCGTAGACCAGGAATGCGCAGAGGATGAGGATGGTGGCGAACACGGCTCCGGCGACCACGCGTTCCATGCGCCGGTGGCGTTCCGGCGACACGTGCTCCAGGTCGTCGGGCCCACGCTGGCCGTGTGGCTGCCTGGCGGCGTACATGGCCACGGCAAAGACGCCGAACCAGATCACCATGCCCACGCCGAACATCCACCACCACAGGCCCGCAACTGCCCTTGCCTGCGGCGACGCCGGGTCAAAGAAGGAATGCATGCGTCAGCGCCCCGCAGGAGTGAAGGTCGACCTGACGATCACGGGTTTGGCCTTCGGCGTCTGGTACGGTGACGGCTTCACCATCATGTGATCCTCGCGCGACGGGCGGTCACCCTTGGGCGTGAGGCCACTGAGCGAGCGCACGTAGGCCACGAGCCGCCAGATCTGCTCGTTGTTGAGACGCGACTTCCATGCGGGCATGCCGTTAGGCCGGCCGCTGGCTATGGAGGTAAAGATCTCGTTTGGGTTGCTGCCGTAGATCCACTTGTCGTCCATCAGTGCGGGGCCCATCCCGCCGCCGCCGTTGGCGTGGCAACCGCTGCAGTTCATCTGCTCGAACAGCATCTGGCCTTCGGTGGTGCCGTGCGCGTTGTGGTCGTACGGGCCTTTGGACGAGTCGCTCCAGGTGGCGTACCTGGTGGTGAACTCGCGCGAATCGAGGCGCCGGTCTTCGCGCTCGCAGCTGGCGAGCAGCATCAACACCACGGCCAGTGCACGGACGCGGCTCATCGCGCACCTGCCAGCGGCACACCATACGCCACGAGAATGCTGTCGATGGACGGCTTGCGACGCGTGATGATCTCGTCGATCTGCTTGCGGAAGGTCGAGTCGCCGCGGCGCACCCCCATCGAGATGTCGAACACGAAGGGTGTGTACGGCAGCTCGATGGCCGGCGTAACCGGCGCGATGCGCAACGGTACCGGTGCGTGTTTCGCGAAGTATCCCGCCAACGGACCCCACACCACGGCGACGTCCACATCGCCGCGCGCAACCGCGTCGACAATGCGCGCGGCAGGGTTGGGCTGCCGGTAGTCGCCGTACACCGTAAAGCCCACGAGATTCTTCGTCATGCCACGCTTCGAGAGGGCATGCACCGGCGGCGTGTTCGCGAAGTCGTCCCCAATGAGCTGCACGCCGATCTTCAACGTCGCGAGTGCAGGATCGTCGAACGAATTGACGCGCAGATGCCGGTCTCGGCGCGATACGAAGACGTAGCTCGACTTGTAGTACGGCCGCGTCGTCGAGAGCATCTCCATCCCCGATGACGTACCCACCACCAGATCACAGTCGCCCGTGTTGAGCGTGTTGCGCACGAAGCCGCGCCGCTGCGCCCACCACGTATACGTCACTGGCCGCTTCAGCTCCCGCCCCACCAGCTCGGCGATCCTGTTCTCGAACCCCTGCCGTGCCGTATTGGAGAACGGCAGGTTGTTGGGATCGGCACAGATGCGCAGCGGCGCGTGCACGGCCATCATGCTAAGGAGGAGCGCTATGGCGATCATAGCGCGAACACGAAAAGTTTTCCGCCCATCTTCGTCTTCGCCGGCAAATCGCGCATCGCGTTGACGAACCCGAGTGCGGCAGACGAGTCGCGCGGATCCAGTCCAGCAGAAACGATCATTCCCGACCATCCGCCCACGCCGGACAGAATGGCCACGTACTGGTGTCCATCAGGCCCCTTGAACGTGATGGGCTGCCCGATGATCCCCGAGCCCGTGTCGAACTGCCAGAGTTGTTTCCCGGTGCGTGCGTCCACGGCCTTGAACAGGCCGTTCATCGTTCCATAAAAGGCCACGTCGCCCGCCGTGACCACCGTGCCGCTCCATACGGGGAGATCTTCCTTGATCGCCCACACCTGCTTGCCCGTTTGCGGATTCCACGCCTCGAACTCGCCGCGCTTGCCCCCCGGGCCCGCCGTCATCTTCACGTTCATTCCCACGTACGGCGTGCCTGCGATGTAGTTCGCCGACACACCTTCTTCATCCATGCACAGGTTCTGGTGCGGGATGTACAGCATGCCCGTCTTTGGGGAATAGGCCGTGGGCTGCCAGTCCTTCATGCCTGGTGCCGCGGGGCAGATGTCGCGCACCACCTTGCCCACCTGCGTCTCCTTGTCCGGGTTGTACTGCAGCATTCCCGTCTTGAGATCCACGCCATTCGTGGAGTTCACGTAGCCGAATGCTTCGGCCGACAATACTTCACCCGTCACGCGATCCATGACGTACACATATCCGTTGCGCTCCGGGCGAATGAGCACCTTTCGTTTGGTGCCATTCCACGGCATGTCCACGAGAATCTGTTCGTTGATGCCGTCGTAGTCGTGGAGGTCGTGCGGGGATATCTGATAGGCCCACACGGCCTCGCCGGTGTCGGGCTTCCGCGCGAACATCGTGGTCGTCCACTTGTTGTCGCCGGGCCGCACTTCGGGATTCCACGGTCCCGGATTTCCCGAGCCGTAGTAGATCAGGTCCTGCGCCGGGTCGTAAGAGATCCAGCCCCACATGGTACCGCCGCCAATCTTCCACATGTCGGCAGGCCAGGTGGATACGCCAAGGTCCTTGCCCTGATCCTGCGAGTAGTGCGGCTTGAACGCCGGACCAATGAGCACTTCCGAATCGGGCCCCGTATGGTACGCGGTCCACAGCACTTTGCCGGAGTTGGCGTCGAGTGCCTTCAGCCACCCGCGTACCCCCATCTCGCCGCCTGAATCGCCCACGAGCACTTTGCCTTTTACCACGAGCGGCGCCATCGTCATCGTCTCGCCAATGTTGATGTCGCCCACCTTGGTATTCCACACTTCCTTCCCCGAGGCCGCATCCAGCGCGATGGTGTGATTGTCGAGCGTGTTGAAGAAGATCCTGCCGTTGTCGAACACCACGCCGCGGTTCACCACGTCGCAGCACGCGACACCCTGCGCCGCTGGCTCGGGGGTGGGGTTGAACTGCCACTTTACGGGAAAGCCCGGCTTGGACAGGTCGAGCGCATACACGATGTTCGGAAAGGGCGTGATGACGTACATCGTGCTGCCGGCCACGATGGGCGCCGCTTCGTGCCCATGCAGTACGCCCGTGGAGAACGACGCCACGAGCCGAAGCGCGTTCACGTTGCTCGTATTGATTTCAGCAAGGCCGCTGTAGCGCGTCGACGCAAAATCCTTAGCGGGGCGCACCCACTGTCCGTCCTCCGGCGGTGCGTCCGTTCCCTCCGTAGGGGCGGCGCCCACTGCGACATCCCTGCTTCCCGTGGAGCGCGACGGCTCAGGCTTGCATGCGTTGCAGACAACGAGGCTCGCGCTAGCGATGATCACCAGCAGCCGTCTCATTTGAGTGCTCCGTTTTTGTACGATTTCGTACGGTAATTGCTGAAATTCGCAGGGGGTCTGAACGCAGAAAGTGTACCCACGACGAGGGCATAAAGAATACTTTGCGCGTCGTCTGTTCATCATCTGTACGTCGTCCGTTCATCATCTGTACGTCGTCGGCTCGACGCTTGCATCTCACCTGTTCTCAGTCATGGCACAGGTAATTTCCCGCCGCATCTTCCTGACACACACCGCCCTGCTCGTGGCCACACGCGGCACATGGCTGCACTCGGCGCCCACACTCCGCGTCGCGGCGCTTCCGTCGACGTCGACCGATGCGCGCGGGATGGGCCTTACGCTTGGCGCCGAAGAGGCGTCACATGCGGCCGCGCTCTTTGGCGGCGCGTTCGAGCTCGTTGCGTTGCTGCCTGGCAGTTTACGCCGCGCCGGAATTTCTGCAGTCATCGGCGATGGAGATTGCGCGCGCTCCACGACACTGTCTGCGATGGCCGACGATGCGGGCATTCCTTTCTTCAATGTTGGCTGTAGTGCGGATACGCTTCGGCGGTGCAGGCGTTCCACGTTTCATGTGGCGCCGAGTGATGCGATGAAACGCGATGCGCGCGTGGCGCGCGTGGCGCGCGTGGCGCGCGTGGCGGCGCGTGGTGCGGGCGAAGTGGTGGCGTGGCATTCGTCGCTCGTGCGTTTTGGCGCCGATACATTGAACCGCCGCTTCCGCGAGCGTTTCGGCACGGCCATGACGGCCGACGCCTGGACCGCGTGGCTCGCCACCAAGATTCTCTGGGAGACTGCGCTGCGAGCCAGGTCTGCGGATCCTCGCGTGTTGATGGATGCACTCGTGAGCGATTCGACGCAGTTCGACGGACACAAGGGTCTGCCCCTCAGCTTTCGTGCGTGGGATCATCAGCTGCGGCAGCCGCTGTATGTGATGCAGGGTGAGCGCGCGACGGAGGTTCCCGTTGCGTTGCGGCCCGGTGAGCCGGCACGTGCCCTGCTCGACCGGCTTGGAGCGCCGTCATGCGCATCCTGAGGCGAGCGTGCATTGCCTGCTTGACCGTGCTGGCATCATGTCGCAATGCAACGCGTCCAGGCTACGCGTTCGTAAGCAATGAGATGTCGCATACGGTGAGCGTCGTGGACCTGTCGGTGAATGCGGTTGTGGCGACGATTCCAATTGTCGGGCGGCCGCGCGGCATTCAGCGCAGCCCCGATGGAAAGACGGTGTACGTGACGTCGAGCGATGACCAGCCGGGCCGCGAAGGCAGTGCGGATGGCATCGTGGCCATCGAGGTTGCGACACGTCGGGTAAAGACGATGTATCATATCGGGACGGATCCCGAACAGTTCGCTGTGACTCCCGACGGCGCGTTTCTTTACGCGTCGAACGAAGATGGCGGCACGGCCACGGCAATCGATGCGCGCACGGGCACGTTTGTGGCAACGCTCGTGGTGGGTATCGAGCCGGAGGGTGTGGCGATCAGCCCCGATGGCCGATGGGCGGTGGTTACGAGCGAGACGAGCAACAGTGTCTCGGTCATTGATACGCATACCAACACCGTGGTGCAGAACATTCTCGTGGACCTTCGTCCGCGCGCGGTGGCGTTTACCCCCGATGGGTCGCGTTTGTTCGTGACATCGGAGGTGGGTGGATCGGTGACGGCCATTGACGGACGTTCGTTCGCGGTGCTCAAAACCATTCCGCTCGAGGGTGGCGAGGGCAAACCGATGGGTGTTGCGGTCTCGCCCGATGGCGCGCGGGTGTACGTGGCGAACGGGCGCACGAATACGGTGTCCGTGCTCGATGCTGCCACATACCGGGTGGTCTCGACGATTCCGGTGGGCAAGCGTCCGTGGGGGGTGACCATTTCGCGCGACGGCCGCCGCGTCTATACGGCCGATGGGATGACAAATTCCATCTCGGTCATCGACGTTGCGCAGGCAAAGGTGGTTGCGACGATCACGGTCGGCGAGCGTCCGTGGGGGATTGCGCTGGTGCCGTAGCCCCTTGTCATCCCGCCACCTTCTGTCATCCCGCACGAGTGGCAGCGAGTGTCGGGAGATGCCGTCCCCTCCTCGTGGCCCATTAGCCACCACGATGGGAAAGTATCTCCCGACAGCTGCTCCGCGGCTGCGGGATGACAACGCCGCACGAATGTCGGAAAGATGCTGTCCCAACTCATGGCCAACTGGCCACCCCGAATGACCTCCCCGCCCGCAGCATTGGCATTTCCCGTGCAGTTGCCCGCCGCATGCCTACCGTCGCCGACCACCTGCTCCAGCTCATCACCCCATGGAACGTCCGCCGCCTCTTCTGTTATCCGGGCGACGGCATCAACGGCATCATGGGCGCACTCAACCGCGCGAACGCCAAAGACCAGCGCTTCGACGTCGTCCAGGTTGCACACGAAGAGCTCGCCGCGTTGATGGCGACGGCACACGCCAAGTTTACCGGCGACGTCGGCGTCTGCCTCGTCACCAGCGGGCCCGGCGCCATTCACGCGCTCAACGGACTCTACGACGCGAAGCTCGATCACCAGCCCGTGGTCGCCATTGTCGGGCAGCAGGCCTTTGCCGGCGTTGGCGGAAGCTCGCAGCAGGAAACAAACCTGCGCGCCATCCTGCAGGACGTCGCCAGCGAATACCTCGAGGTCGTCGCCAAACCGGAGCAGCTCCGCCATGTGGTCGACCGCGCCTTTCGTGCGGCCGTGGGCAAACGCACCGTGGCGGCCATCATCATTCCGCACGACATCCAGCAGGAGCCCGCCGAGCCACAGCCAAAACACGAGCACGGACGCCAGCATTCGGCACCCGGCTACGTTCCGCCGCGGCTGCTTCCGCGCGACGACGAGTTGCGACGTGCCGCGAATGTGCTCAATGCCGGACGCAAGGTGGCCATCATTGCCGGCGCAGGCGCACTCAACGCCGGCGACGACGTCATCGCCGTCGCCGAGACCCTCGGGGCCGGCATCGCGAAATCGCTGCTCGGCAAGGCGTGCGTGCCCGACGACCATTCGCTCGTGACCGGCTCCGTGGGCTGGCTCGGCACGCCGGCCAGCAACCGCATGATGCGCGAGTGCGACACGCTCCTGATGATCGGCTCCAATTTTCCGTACACGGAATTCCTGCCCGACGAAGGCCAGGCGCGTGGCGTGCAGATCGATACGGAGCCACGCAATCTTTCCCTGCGGTATCCAATGGAGGTCGCACTCGCCGGCGACGCCGGCGAAACGTTGCGTGCCCTCCTGCCCCTGCTCGAGCGGCGCGACGGATGGCGTGCGGAGATCGAACAGTCCAGGGCCGAGTCGCAGGCAGCGCTCGAGCGCCACGCGCACACACCAGCCGATCCCATCAACCCGCAGCGTGTCGTGTGGGAATTGTCCACACGTCTTCCCGACCGGGCCATCGTCACCGCCGACTCAGGCACCTCCGCCGTGTGGCTCGCGCGCGACGTGCAACTCCGCGCGGGCATGCGGGCGTCGCTGTCGGGCGGGCTCGCGACCATGGGCTGCGGCATTCCATACGCCCTCGCGGCAAAACTCGCGCATCCCGAGTGCCCCGTGTTTGCACTCGTGGGCGACGGCGCATTCCAGATGTCGGGCTTTTCCGCGTTGCTCGACGTGGCCAAGGAGTGGAAGCGAAGCGGCTGGTCCGACCCACGCTTCGTGGTCGTGGTGCTCAATAACCGCGACCTCAACTACGTCACGTGGGAACAGCGCGTAATCGAAGGCGACCCGCGCTACGTCGCCACGCAGAGGCTCCCCGACGTGCGCTATGCGGATTACGCGAAGCTCATCGGGCTCGATGGCATTCGGGTGGACCGGCCAGAGAACATTGGCGACACATGGGACCGTGCGCTCGCATCATCGGCGCCATTCGTCATTGATGCGGTCGTCGACCGCAATGTGCCCACCGTGCCTCCGCAACTGACGAAAAAACAGGAGGACACCCTGGCCAAGGCACTTGCGGCCGGCGACGCTGACGCAGACGCGGTGCTGCGACAGCTACAACTTCAGGAGGTCACCCAGGCCGCGGAATGACATCAACTGTTGGGACTCTCGCTGGACCCGTCGGACAACTGCTTCTGGTACATCTGCTGCATCAGGCCGTAGCAAACACACGACGCGGCCTCGAGACCGGCACGATCCAGCACGGTGATCTTGCCATGCTTGTATGAAATGGCCCCGCGCTTCTGCAGCGACGCCGCCGCCGATGTGACACTCGCGCGACGGACGCCGAGCATGATCGCGAGAAATTCCTGGGTGAGCGGCAGGAGGTCCGATTCGACACGGTCGTGCGTCAGCAGCAGCCAGCGTGCGCAGCGTTGTTCAATGGGGTGCACGCTGTTGCACGATCCACCGCGGCTCACCTGGTTGATCCACACCTCGGCATATCGGTTGAGCACCGCCCGCAACTCGGCGTGGTGGCCGAGCTCGTTCAGGAGCGCATCAACGCGGATGCGGCGCATGTCGCCGGGGACCTGGGCGATGCACTGCTGGGAGATGGACGTGATGCCGTGCAGCAGAGACAAGCCGAACATACCTTCCCACCCGATCGTCCCCACTTCGACGCTTCCGCCATTCTCCATCAGCGAGACGACGGAGAGACATCCGCTGAGCGGAAAATACGCGTAGTCCAGCGTCATCTCCGGCTCCACGATAATGGCCTTTATCGGAACGGAGATGGTTTCGCACTGCCCGATGATCCGGAGACGTGCCTCCTCCGGCAACATGCCAAGCAGCCAGTTTTCACGACTGGCAACGCTGGGGTCGTGCGCGTTCATTTTTCTGCCTCTGCATCCGGTTTCAGGGCATCCGGCAAACGGCCGAGGATGAACCATCCCGAGACGCCTGTAGAATGTGGCCATGGTGGCCGATCGTATCACTCCGCGGTGAGGTCCCGCGTACTCCGCGCGAAATGTGAGGAACTGTGCCCGCGTCTCGTTGCGGTGGCGAACTGCCGATTTCGCGTCGGCCCTGATGCGACGGTGCGTTCACGAATGGTGCTGGGACAGCGCGTTTCGAATGTCCTGCTAGTGATGCACACGCTGTGCTTCTTCGCCGCAGGACATTACGGTACGAAACCGTACGATTCTGCGTGTCCATGGATGCTCTGAAAACGCGAAGCGGCAGTAAACAAACAACATCATGTAGGTCGCGCAAGTCTGCGCATACAAACGACTTGAAATGTACGCTTTCGTGCAGTCTGCACGACGACGTGATGACTGCCACCGTACATTCTGCAGCCCGCTCAGCCACGAAAGATGTGCGGGAAGCATGAATTCGGATGGCCGTTGGACACGCGACAGCGGCGTTGTCCGTGGTGGGCAGTGAGTGTCGCGGGAACAGCTTTTGCCCGTGCGTTCATGACTCCATCTCCCGTGACTCATGCCTAAGAAAAAAGATTCCGCGGCCGCCGCCAAGGCGGCGGCGCGCAATACCGCGAGCGCGCCTTCGCACCCTGCGCCGCCGCCGGACGACGTGCTTGCCGTGAAGGCCGCGGATACAAATGCGTTGGCCGCCGCCATTCCGCACAACCCTAACAAACCCGGCGAGTTTGGCCGCGACAATGCGGTCAATCCGCCAACGGGATTCTCCGTGGAGCCTCCGTCGCCGGACGTGGGTGCAAGTACCGTCACCGAACGAAACGCCTCCGACAAGACGGGTAGCGGCGACGCTCCCGAAGGCATGAATCTGCTCATCGCGCCGCTCGATCGTGTGCGTGTCGACAACACCGGACGCGCGTTGACCACGAACCAGGGGGTGCTCGTTGCGGACAACCAGAATTCACTGAAGGCCGGCCTGCGCGGGCCAACGCTGCTCGAAGATTTCATCCTGCGCGAAAAAATCACGCACTTCGATCACGAGCGCATTCCCGAGCGCATCGTGCACGCACGCGGCTCGGGCGCGCACGGCTTCTTCGAGTGCTACGCGCCGCTCACGGAGTTCACGCGCGCCGCGCCGTTCAGGGAAGCGGGCAAGGTCACGCCGGTGTTCGTGCGCTTCTCCACGGTGGCCGGCGAGCGCGGCTCGATGGACACCGCGCGCGATGTGCGCGGTTTCGCCGTAAAGTTCTATACCGATGAAGGGAACTGGGACCTCGTGGGCAACAACATCCCCGTGTTCTTCATTCAGGATGCAATGAAGTTTCCCGATCTCGTGCATGCGGTAAAGCCCGAGCCGCATCACCAGATGCCGCAGGCACAGTCGGCGCACGACACGTTCTGGGACTTCATCTCGCTGATGCCCGAATCCACGCACATGATGATGTGGGTGATGTCGGATCGGGCGATCCCGCGCAGCTATCGCATGATGCAGGGTTTCGGCGTGAACACCTATCGCCTCGTCAACGACGAAGGCGCCTCGGTGTTCGTGAAGTTCCACTGGCGGCCCATGCAGGGCACGCACTCGCTCGTGTGGGACGAAGCCCTCAAGATTGCCGGCGCCGACCCGGACTATCACCGGCGCGACCTGTGGGAAGCCATCGAAGCAGGCGAGTACCCGGAGTACGAGCTGAGCTTCCAGGTCATCACCGAAGAACAGGCGGAGCAGTTCACCTTCGACATCCTGGACGCCACGAAGATCGTTCCGGAAGAATTGATTCCCCTCATGCCGGTGGGCCGCCTGGTGCTCAACCGGAACCCAGACAACTTCTTCGCCGAAACGGAGCAGGTCGCGTTCTGCACCGCGCATGTGGTGCCCGGCATCGACTTCTCCAACGATCCGCTGCTCGCCGGCCGCATTCACTCATATGTCGACACGCAGATCACGCGGTTGGGTGGACCGAACTTCCACGAGATTCCCATCAACGCACCGGTGGCGCCGGTGCACAACAACCAGCGCGACGGGTTCCACCGTCAGGCCATCGCACGCGGACGTGTGGCATACGAGCCCAACTCGCTCGCCGGTGGCTGCCCGTTCCAGGCCGGCGCCAAAGGATTCGTGTCGTTCCCCGAGCCCGTGCACCAGGACAAGCTCCGCGGCAAACCGGAGAAATTCGCCGAGCATTACGCGCAGGCCACGCTGTTCTACAACAGCCAGACCGATTGGGAAAAGGCACACATCGTGGGCGGCTTCCGCTTCGAGCTGAGCAAGCTCACGGTGCCGGCCATTCGCGAGCGCATGGTGGCGTCACTCCGCCACGTGGACGAAGACCTCGCGGCGCTGGTGGCCGAGGGCCTGGGAATGAACCTGCCGGATCCGCTGCCGCGCGTGCTCGAGAATGCGCCGGAACCCGAAGTCACTTTTTCTCCCGCACTGTCCCTGACCGCTCGACCCGGCGAAAGGGGGGTGCGCACCCGGCGCGTTGCCATTCTCGTGGCCGATGGCGTGGATGGCGACTCGCTGAATGCGCTGCACGGCGCGCTCACGAATGCCGGCGCTGTTCCACGCTTCATCGGTCCGCGCCTCGGCGCGTACAAGACGGCACGCGGAGACACCATCGAGGCCGATGCATCGATGGAGAATTCACCTGATGTGTTGTTCGACGCACTCATCCTGCCCGACGGCAACGCCGGTGTCGCAGCGCTTGCCCGGGATGGCCACACCATGGAGTTCGTCACCAACCAGTTCAGACACTGCAAGACCATTCTCGCACTGGGCGCCTCAAGCGCGCTGCTCGAGCGGGCCGGTGCGCCCGCAGGTCGCGGCGTTCTCGTGAAGACCACAGGCGACAAGGACATCGCGGCGGAATTCATGGCGGCGCTGGCAATGCATCGCCATCCAGAACGCGAAACCGATCCACCACTCGTGTAGGCAACCTGAGCGCAGAGACGATGACTCGTCGTATTGCAACGTTCGCCGTCATGAGTGCCGCGGTGACCCACGCGGCACTCGCGCAGAAGCCACCCGTTCGTACGCTCGTTCCCACCACCACCTACACCAGCACCCCCGGTCAGGCAAAGTTCGAGGCGTCGGTGCTGTCGCGCCTGCACGTGCCCCCCGGCTATCACATCAGCGTGTTTGCGCAGGGCCTTGGCGCTCCGCGCATCATCGCGGTTGGTGACGACGGAACGGTGTACGTCACGCGCCGCGATTCCAACGACGTCATTGCCCTCAGGGGCGACGGCACGGGCGCACCACGACAGGTCGTGAAGAACCTGCCCAACGTGCATGGCATCACCTTGCACGACGGCAGGATGTATCTCGCCACGGTGAAGGAGATCTACGTCTCCGACATGCGTACCGACGGAACGGTGAGCGATCCACGGCAGATCGTCACCGACCTTCCCGACGGCGGCCAGCATCCCAACCGCACGCTGGGCTTCGGGCCGGACGGCATGTTGTATGTAAGCATTGGCAGCACATGCAACCTGTGCATCGAGACGAACGAAGAGAACGCGACGATCCTTCGCATGATGGCCGATGGCACCGAGCGCGGCATCTTCGCGCGCGGACTTCGCAACACCATTGGCTGGGGATGGCATCCGGACACGAAGGAACTGTGGGGAATGGATCATGGCTCCGACTCCAAGGGCAACGACATTCCGCCCGAGGAGCTGAACCGGATCCAGAGCTCCACGAATTACGGCTGGCCCTTCTGTTACGGCGACAAGGTCCCCGACAAGTATTTCTCGAATGAGCCCAAGGGCAGCAGCAAGGACGAGATGTGCCCGCGCACCGCGGCGCCGGTGCTGTCCTTTGTTGCGCATTCCGCGCCCATCCAGATGGCGTTCTACACCGGCACGCAGTTTCCGTCGGACGTGCGCGGGGATGCATTCGTCGCCATGCGCGGCTCGTGGAACCGGCAGCCGCCCTCCGGCTACAAGCTCGTGCGCATTCATTTCGAGAACGGCAAGCCGGTACGCTTCGATGATTTTGCCACGGGGTTCATCACGCCGGATGGCAACACGTACGTCGCTCGCCTTGCCGGTGTTGCGATGGCCATGGATGGCTCGCTGCTCCTCGGCGACGACACCAACGGCGTCATCTACAGGATCAGCTATGGTGGCTCGGCGTCGGCACAGGTGCCGGCCGCGCGTGCTGTCGACACGATGCGCGTTGCTGCGCCGCGAGATACGATGCCGCTGCCACCCATGCCGCAGGCGCGCGCGAACCGCGTCGCGTTCATCGACAGCCTGAAGGAGCCGGAGTCCGTGCTGTACGACGCCGATCAGGACGTGTACTTCATCAGCAACATCGATGGCCCCTCCGCGGCGAAAGACGGCAAGGGTTTCATTAGCCGAGTGCCGGCTGGTGGTGGTGTGAAGTCGCTGCGGTGGATCGAGTCGGGCAGGAACGGAGCCATGCTCAACGCACCCAAGGGCATGTCCATCAACGGCGATACGCTCTGGGTGTCGGATCTCGACGTCATGCGTGCGTTCAACCGGAAAACCGGGGCACCCATCGCGTCGCTCGATCTTTCGGGCCAGGGCGCGGCGTTCCTCAACGACGTGGTGACCGGCGCCGACGGCAACGTTTACATCACCGACAGCGAAGTGGCGTTTGATGTAAAGGGCAACAGCATGCATCCGCGCGCGGATCGGGTGTTCAGGGTTGACGGTCGCCGGGCGGTCACGATTGCGCTGGAGACGGACCGGCTCATGCGGCCCAACGGCATCGCGTGGGACAAGGCCGGCTCGCGATTCACGATTGTGTCCTGGGGTGGCGACTCGGTGTTCACATGGAAGCCCGGCACGTCGTCGGTCGAGTTTCTCGTCGCCGGCCCTGGGCAGTTCGACGGAGCCGCCTTTACCGGCGACGGCACGCTGCTGGTGTCGAGCAAGGCCACGTCGAGCATCTATGCGCTACGCGGCGGCAAGCTTGCGCCCGTGGTGCAGCATGTGTCGGACGTCGCCGACATCGGCATCGACACGCGCCGGAAGCTGTTGCTCGTTCCGTTGACGTCGGGGAACAAGGTGGAGGTCTATCAGCTGCCGTAGCCGGCATCTATCCCCGACGAGGGCTTGTCCTGTCCTCCCGACGAGTGCCCTTTTCTGTCATCCCGACGAGTGCCTTTTCTGTCATCCCGACGAGCGCAGCGAGTTCGGGAGATACCCTACCGTACTTTTTGCCCTGGGCTTGCGAGAAGTACCGTATAATCGGCGCTCCTCCGGAATGACCATAGATTACAGCCCATGTCACGCGCATTCCTGAGAGACGACGCGGAAGGGGAAATGCCCCGCCGCAATTATGCACTCCCCGAGCGCGACGATCCGGAATACGATCGCGCCGCGGCACGGGCGCTCCTCGATGCCGCGTGCGTCAACGAGACCCAGCTCGCCGAGCGCGCGACCGGATACTACTGGGGCGAAGCAAGGCTCCACCCCTACGCCAGGGAAATTCTTGCCGAGGCCGAGCGAACCGGCAACGATCGGCTCGAAACGGTGACTCGGCGATTTCTGTCGACGTAATCAGGTCAGGTCGCCGCTCACGAACAATCCACCGCCCAAACGCGTCCGCTTCTCCGCGTATTCCGTTGCGATCCTGCGGCGGGCCGTGGGCTCGTGGTGCTGACGAACGGCGGCAGTGGCTTCAGTGTGTATCAGCGTATCGTGCGTGCGGCCACGGGCCTGGATCAGTTGTCGTTCATTGCGGAGCTGCATCCGCCGCGCTGATCAGGCGTTTGTCATTGCTTGGTGGTTGGCCCGGGGCACGCCGGTTTGCAGAGAATCTCCCGACATGAGCTACGCTCATGCGGGATGACAACCTTCGCACAGCATTTTGTCATCCCGCACCTCGACATGTGCTGCACTCATGCGAGATGACGGCCTTTCGCACAGCATTTGTCACCCCGCACGATTTGTCATCCCGCACGAGCGGAGCGAGTGTCGGGAGATACTGTATCATGCCCATGAATCAGCCAAGCTACACACCCCACACGACATGCGCCGCACTCATACGGACGACACCAGTTTTGTCGTCCTGAGTGAAGCGAAGGACCTGCGTCACCCGACGTCAGAGCTTGATACGATAGCGAAAGCTCTCCGCACCACCATAGTTCTCCGGCTTGAAGAACCGCTCGTACACCGTACCTCCATTCGCCTCGATCACCTTCTGCGAGGCCGTGTTGACCACGTCAGTGACCAGCTCGACAAATGGAAGTTCCTCGTGCTTCGCATTGGCCAGGAGCAAGGCGAGCCCACGCGTCGCATACCCGCGCCGCTGCTTCCACGGCACCACGGAATAGCCAATGTGGCCAAGACAGGTAGGCGGGAGATCAGTCGTTCCCGGCTGCCAACGAAAGTTCATGACGCCGCAGAACTCGCCGTCCCAGATCCATTGATGGTATCCCGGCAGGCGCGGGACGCTGCGGCCGTCTGGCAGAATGATGGGCGGACCCTTTCCTGCACGATCCACCTGCTCACCGATGAAACCCGCGGCGTTCCCGGCGATCTGCACAAGCTCCTCGCGCGCCGCTTCAGGCCGCCGGTTGTCCGGCGACCATCCGCGCTCGAGCGCATTCACGTATCCCGGGAGAAATTCTGTGGCAGGCCAGACAAGGCGCATGCATCAAAGGTAACTGAGCCAGGCATCGCCGCGCCGCTGCTTGAGTGCTGCAAACCAGCGGCAGAGCGGATACATCGTGAGCACCACAATGGCCCACACGAGATAGACACCGGCAAGCGAATACCCCCAGCCCGGCGGCGGTGTGAATGGATAGTGCCCGAGATCCGGTGACTCGACCATCCAGTGCGCCGTTCCATACCGCACGAGACAGACGATCACGGCGAGCAGGTGGATGAACGCGAAGTGCAGTGCAAAGTAGAACAGCGGCACTCGTCCAATGGTACGGGCCGGCGTCAACAGCCGCGGCGTTCCGCCATCGACCGCTCGCAGGAACAGCAGTGCTGGCCCGAGCGTCATCAGCAGGAACACCAGCGACGGCGGATACTTGGTCGCGTTGATGAATGAAAGCACGGTGAACAGCGCCGTCTTCTGCGACGTCCATCGCGACGAATCACCGTAGACATTGATTGCACGAAGTACGACGAACGCCACGCTCAGCGCGAGCCCCATGCGCAGCAGCCATGCGCGTCGACGCTCGGCGTCCCAATCGTAGATCTGGCCAAGACTGTAGCCCACCGCCGTCACGCCAATCCAGGGGATGAGCGGATACGTCATGAACACCGAGTGTGTTGGCGTGTTCAGCAGGAACATCGGTGCATGCAGCAGCGCTACGACGGGATGCGTCCTGTTCAGTGGGTCGAGCAGGTTGTGTCCGGCAATCAGAACCAGCCCAAACGTCGTCGTGATCGCGAGCGGCAGCCACACGAGCAGTGAGAGGACGATCATGGACCACCCGAGTGCCCAGATCACGATGAGCAGCGTTGTGCGGTAGTCGATGTTGAACTGGTACACGAACCGCAGGACCGTGGCCTCGAGGAAAATGAGCCAGAGTCCACGCGTGACCAGAAAGCGCGACAGCTCGGACGTCGACTTCCTGCGCAGCGACAGATACGCGCCCGTGCCGGTGAGCAGGAAGAACACCGGTGCGCAGAAGTGCGTGATCCACCGGGTGAAAAACAGCGCCGGATACGTGGTGGCCAGGTTGGTGGGATCCTGACCTGGTATACCGAAGTAGTCACGGGTGTGGTCGATGGCCATGATGACCATGATCACGCCGCGGACGACGTCCACGGCCTCGAGGCGGGGGCGGGTGCTCTGCATTGCGTACAAATTAGTATGCAAGTTTCTGTGGCGCTAGAAGCAGAAACAGGCCCCTTGCTCCGGACACAGCCTGCCGTCTCAGGCGAGCCGCGCCGCCTTGATCGTGAGGTAGTTCCGCTCCGGAATGCTCAGCGTTCGCGCTGCCGCCGCCCGATAACAGGCGATGGCCCGGGCATGGTCGCCGAGCGTCTCAAACAGGTGCGCGCGAACCGCGTGGAGCCGGTAGTGGTCCTTGAGGCGCGCATCGGCATCGAGCTTTTCCAGCAGCGCCAGTCCATGTGCCGCCCCGAACACCATCGACGCAGCAATTGCTCGGTTCAGCGACACCATTGGGTTGTCCGACATCTGCTCGAGCAGCCCATACATCATGTGGATCTGCGGCCAGTCCGTGGTATCGGTGCTCGTCGCCTCGTCGTGCAGCGCCGCGATGGCAGCCTGCAATTGATACGGCCCGACGGCTCCCTTCGAGATGGTTGCGGCGATCAACGCCGTGCCTTCGGCTATCTGCGCACGATCCCACGCCGAACGATCCTGCTCGTCGAGGGGAATGAGCTCGCCGTTGGGGCCGGTCCGTGCGAGACGTCGTGCATCGGTGAGCAGCATGAGTGCGAGCAACCCCGCGATTTCACCGTCCGCGGGCATCATGCGCGTGAGGCGGATTGCTTCGTTGGAGAGATCGGTGCGATGCAGCTCGGCACCGCTGCTGCTCGTGTAGCCCTCGTTGAAGATCAGATACAGCACGTGCAGGACGGCGGCGAGCCGCGCGGTACGCTCTCCCTCCGTGGGCATGCTGAGCGGAATGTTCGACGTCCTGATCGTCTGCTTTGCCCGGCTGATACGTTGCGCCATCGTGGCTTCGGGCACGAGAAACGCAGCCGCAATTTCTGCCGTGCTCAAGCCGCCCACGGCGCGCAACGTGAGCGCAATGGCCGACGGCGACGTCAGCGCCGGATGACAACACATGAAGAGCAGAAGGAGTGAGTCGTCCTGCTCGTCGTCCGCGAGGTACGCCGCATCGTGCGAGCGTTCCACGGCGACGACGTCTTCACGCTTGCGCCGCGACGCTTCGCTGCGCGTGTAGTCCGTGAGACGGCGCATCGCGACCTGGTACAACCAGCCGCGCGGATTCTCGGGCAGCCCCTGCATCGGCCACTGCGACGCAGCAGCAATCAGTGCCTCCTGGACCGCGTCTTCTGCCGCGGCAAAATCGCCGTGCCTCCGGGCAACGGCGCCGAGCACCTGCGGCGCGAGATCGCGAAGCAGGTGCTCGGTGCGTGGACTGCGACCGGTCATGTGTCCTGTGACGGCGGCCCCTGCATCACCTGTCGCACTTCGACGGGCATGTTCAGTGGTGCGCCACCATGTCCCGGCGCAGCCGAGACCTTGGCCGCGAGCGCATACGCACGGTCGGCCGTGTCCACCTGCACGATCCAGTAGCCGGCAAGGAACTCCTTCGACTCCGGGAACACGCCGTCGGTAATGGGCGTGCCGTCATTCGCGGCACGTACCACCTTGGCCTCGCCCGGCATGGCGAGTCCTTCGGCGCTCACAAGCTCGCCGGCGTCGCGGAGCTCCGCGTTGAAGCGGTGCATGAACGCGATGTGGTTCTGGAAGTCCTCGGGGGTCCACTTGTTGATGCCCCAGTCGCCGGTGCCGCGTGGTGCGTTCATCATCAGCATGAATTTCATGGCTCAGTCTCCTCTTTGGGTGGGGCGCCGGTCGGCGCTTGTGTAGAGCAGTCGGAGCCGGCAACTGGTTCTCTACATCGCCCCGAAAACTGCCACGTCGCGCTTCTCGTGTCATCCCGCCGCGGCACGCCTTTGTCATCCGCGGCGCCACCGCTCCGCGTTTATCATCCGCAACGACGCCACGCCACCTGGCATCCGCGATGACACCGCCACCCTGTCAGCCCGCGACGACCCCACCGCCTTGTCATCCCGCACGAGCGGCAGCGAGTGTCGGGAGAGTGGTGGCGGCCCTCGTGGCTCATGGGCCACCATGCCAGGACAGCATCTCCCGACAGCCGCGCCGCGGCTGCGGGATGACAGCGCTTGTCGTCCTGACTGCAACGAAGGACCTGCTTGCCTACCGCCCCGCCAGCAGTTGCTCGAACAAGTCCATCGCCCGCGGATCCCGGCTCTGCGACAGGTGCCAGATCGCTTCCTTCCGCAGCGCCGCGCTCTTCGACTCGCGAACCACCTTGATGAGCGCCGGCACCCCCCCGCCCCCCGGGCGCTGGCTGAGGAAGAACAAGGCATCCTTTCGCACGGCCATATTCGCGCGGTCATCATTGGCCACGTCGCTGAGCCCCGCGGTTGCAACCACCGTGGCCTCCTGACTCACCCAGAACAGCGACGTCTTGCGCGCCGGCTCCGACGCATTGTTGTCACGGGCGATCTCGAGCATGCGCCGCCAGTTGTTCGTGCTGTCGGCAATCGCAGCACCGGTAATCGCGTTGTCGCCCGACCACCCCTCGAGCGACGGCGCGATGGACAGCAGGTAGCGTGCAGCCTCCGGCGCACCAATCGCGCCGAGCTGCGTATCCGGCCGCTCCGGGCGGCCGCCCACCGATACGACGACGCCCGTTACCCGCCCGTCGGTGCGCGTGAGCAGCACATGTCCCGGACCTTCCTCACAAATGGACTGATCGCCGGAGACCGTGCGGCCAATGATCATGCCCGACCGGACGGTGCGTGTCGTCCACCCGCTCGACGAGTCGTTACTGATGCGGATGTTCATGCCGTTGCCGCAGACGTTGCGGCGCGTGGTGAAATCGAATCCGATCCTGCTGCCTTTCGCTGCGGCGATGCGGCTTTCGAGCGACTGCGCCGCCGCCACCTGCGATGCGGCGCAGAGTGCGAGAATGAGTGTCTTCATGGGTTCACGATCTCCTCGAGGGCCTTGAGTGCTTTCGGATCCTTTGACTGGCTGATGTGAAACAGCGCTTCCTTGCGCAGCTCCGGATTGGGATCACCCTTCGCGACGGCAATGAGCTTGTCCAGCGACGCGGCATCATGACGTGAGGCCATGTGGAAGAGGATGTCCTTCTTGAGCGCCATGTTGTTGTTCACCTTGTCATAGACAGCAACCAGCTCATTGGCGCCATCCGCCTTGTGCGAGGCGAGCTGAAAGAGCGCGTCCTTGCGCTGGTCGATGCTCTCCTTCGAATCAGCCACCACACCGGCAAGCCACTTGCCTGTCTCCGCATCCGGTCTCGCGGCGATCTGGAACAACATGTCCTTCCGGACGTCGTTCTCCGTGACCTTGCCGTACGCGTCCCGCATCCATGCAACATCTGCGGACAGCTGGAAGACGGCATCTTTCCTGAGCGCTGTCGGCGCATCCTCCGTGAGCACCAGGGCGCGCACCATCTTCCGTGCACGCTCCGACTTGTTCTGCGCGAGCGCAAAGAGCGCATTGCTGCGCACGCCTCGATCATCGGAGTGCAGCAACAGGTCCTCGAGCGCATCGACCGACGCGTCACTCTTCGCCTGCGACAGGTTGAACACGGCGTCCTGCCGCACCTGGATGCTCGGATCGGTCTTGGCGGCGTCGAGCAATATCCTTTCGCGCTCGGGGCCGGACTTCTGCGACAGGATGAACAAGGCATTCTTCCTGAGCGGGACGGAGCAGGCATCCCGCCGAGCGAGCACCTTTTTCAACAGGGGCACCACGCGCTCGGCGTCCATCTGCTGGATGGCGTCGAGCGCAGCGATCTGCATCTCCATGCCTGCGCACGTCTTGCCGCTTCCTGCCGCCGCCGTTTCCACGTCGCGCTGCGCGGACGCATCGCCGCGCTTCGCCTGCTGGCCTTTGAGCTGAATCAACAACGCAGAGGCATCACTTCGTGTCGCCGCTTGCGGATAGCGTTTCGCCTGCGCCTCGAGTGCATCCACGGCCGCGTCCACGTCGCCGTTCTTGTACAGGGAAAATCCCTTCCAGTACAACGCATCGGGCGCGTATTCGGACTTCGGGTATTTCGACACGATCATCTCGAAGTACTTCACCGCGGTCTCATAGTCCTTCTGCGTCAGCGCTCGACGCGCGACGCGGTAGAGCGAATCCGCGGGGTCTGCGTCGGTCCATGGTGCTGGCGGAACGAGGAGGTCCTTCGCGTCGCGCCGGACCTGCATTTCTCCGCTCGAAAGGACGACGCCAACAGTCATGGCCAATATGGTGAACTTCATCGTTCGTCTCCCTTAGGTTCTCGACGGCTGCGCTGGCAGCGTGGCACGGATGCGCGGCAGGATGTTGCCGTCGCGCATCGTCTCGTCGAACAGTTTCGTATCCATCGAAGCCTTCGTCGCCGGCAGCGCCGAGATTTCAGCGAGCAGCAGCTCGAGGTCCTGCAGCAGTTGTTCAACAGCCGGTGAGCGCTCCGCACTCGCGCCAAGCAGCAGACGGGTCCGCGACAGCAGCTCTCGGCTCCGCGCCGCGCGGTCCGCGTCCGTGCGTCCTGTCTTCACGTCGGCACGCACCGTGGTCAGAAAGACCTCCGCATCGGCGAGATGCTCGAGCGTCGCGGCGCGGGTGTGTGCCACGCTGCGCACCGAGTCGTCCGACACCGGATGCGTCACGGCGGCCACGGGCGCTGCCGGCACGGGCGACGTCCACCGTCCCACGGCTACGCCAATCATCAACGTCGCCGCGATGCCCACGCCAATGGGAATCCACAGACGTCGCCGAGGTTGAATGGCAGCCGCCACGTCCGAGTGAATGGCCGCCCAGATCGCGTCCGCCGGTGGCGTCGCGTCCGCGTTGTAATCCTTTGCCGCGTGGCGCAGGAAGTCGTTGAACCGCTCGTCGTCATGCACTGGCCCACTCTCCTTCAAATTCCTTGAGCGCCACTCGCAGCTTCGAGCGCGCCGTTGACAATCGTGCCTTGGACGTTCCGCCTGCGATGCCCAGCAGTGCGCCGATCTCCTCATGGTTGTGTCCTTCCACTTCGTGCAGCACGAACACGGACTTATAGATCTCGGGCAACGCGTCGATGGCCGCGTACAGTCGTGCCTTCAGGTCGGGTTCCGTATCCGTCGTGTGCACGCCCACCAGCTCCGCCTCCTCCATCTCTGCGCTGCGTGCCCACCACCGCCTGCGTGCCTTGATCAGGTTGAGGCTCGCCGACATCGTGATCTTGTGAATCCAGGTGGCGAAGGTGGCATCGCCGCGAAACCGGCCGAGGGAGCGGAATGCGCGGACGAATGCGACCTGCGCCGCCTCCTGCGCCATGGCGTCGTCGCCCGTCATGCGCATGGCGAGACGGTGCACCGCGCCGATGTGCGCGTCATAGAGCTGCCGCGCCGCCGCCATGTCTCCGGCCAACACGCGCTCGATCAATTCCTGTTCTGGCACGTGGTGGAGTAGCTCCGGAAGGTCGTCTGCTAGATAGACTCCGGGTCGGCCACCACCGTTGTGTGCTCTTGCGCAAAATAGAGCGCCCTACTATACTGAACCATATGGTTCAGTATAGTGCCAGCCTCGACACCACCTTTGCCGCCGTCGCAGACCCCACCCGTCGCGGCATCCTCGAGCATCTTGGCGGCACCGAGGCGTCGGTCACCGAGCTTGCCGAGGCGTTCGGCATGACCCTGACCGGCGTGAAGAAGCACATCCGGCTGCTCGAAGACGCCGGGCTCGTCCGTACGGAGAAGATCGGCCGCGTCCGCTCATGCCGGCTCGGCTCGCGCCGCCTGGCGGACGAGGCGGCGTGGATTGCCCAGTTCCAGCAGATGCTCGACGCCCGCTTCGACCGCCTCGAGGAATTCCTCGCCCGCACCCACGGAGAATGCCGATGACCACCACCCACATCACCCAGCCAACCGATCGCGAGATTCATGTGGAGCGCATCGTCAACGCTTCGCGCGACCGCGTCTGGCGCGCGTACACCGACCCAAAACAGGTGGCTCAATGGTGGGGACGCGGCCACGCCCTCGACATCGAGACGATGGACGTGAAACGTGGCGGGCATTGGCGCTACGTGGAGCACGAAGGCACCGGGACGCACGGCTTCGAGGGGCGCTACCGCGAAGTCACGCCACAGGAGCGCATCGTTCGCACCTTCGAGTGGGATGGCATGCCCGGCCACGTGATCATCGAAGACGTCCGCTTCGAGGATCTCGGCAACGGGCGCACGAAGATCGTTACAACGATGCTCTTCCACACCACCGAGGAGCGCGACGGCATGTTCAACGCCGGCATGTCCGGCGGCATGGACGAGAGCTACTCCGCACTCGACCGCCTGCTCGCCGGCACCACGTGAGGTGGTAGCTGAGGCCTTGCGTGCACTGCTCGAGGATGCCATCCCCCAGGCAGTCAGCGCCATGCGTGGCGACACCCGGTCAGGTCATCACGAACGCCCGCACCGGAAACGTCCCGAACGACTTCACCTTGACCGGCACCGCAAAGAACCGGCCTCCTTTTTCTGGCACCGCCTCCAGGCCACACAGGTGCTCCACAATTGGAATGTCGCGCCCGAGCAATACCGTGTGTACCGGCCGCTCACCCGTTGCCGTGTTGTCGATGTTGAGGGAATCGATACCGACGAGCGCCACACCCGCAGCAGCAAGCCATGCGGCGGCGCGCCCGGTGAGGTGCGGATGTCCTTGAAAGTACGCGTCCGTGCGCCAGTGCCTGCTCCACCCCGTATGAAAGAGCACCGCACAACCCCGTACGACGTCTGCATCGAGCGGCACGTGGTCGATGGCCGTTTCACCTGTCCGCACTACCACACAGGGCACGTGTGCGATTGACTCGAGTGGAAGCTCGCTCAGGTCCTTTCCGTTTTCGTACCGGTGGAACGGGCTGTCGATGTAGGTGCCCGTGTTCCCGATCAGCTCGATCTTGCCGATCTGGAACTCCGTCCCCTGCGCGTACTTCGTGCGCGAGGCATCGCGACTCATCCAGTCACAGAGGATGGGCGCGGGAAAGCCCTTGTAGGTGATCATCCCGTGCTCGACGATGTGGCTGACGTCGATCAATCGCTTTGCGGAAGTCATGTATTTGCGTGCTCCTCTCGCGTGCCGCATCTTCATGGGCATGACAAAGCTATCGCACTTCGTGCTCGCGTGTGCCGCGCTTCTCGCGACGACCGCACTTTCCGCCCAGAGCGCACCCAGGGGCACGCTCTTCATCGTCGGCGGCGGGCCGCAACCGCCTGCGCTCGTTCAGGAGTTCGTCGATCTCGCCGGCGGCAAGGGCAAGGCGAAGATCATCGTGTTCGCCATGGCCAGCGTGAGCGGCCTCACGAGCGGCGAAGAGAAAGCGAACGACCTGCGCAAGCTTGGCGCATCGGCACTCAACGTGTGGGTGAACAGCGCACAGGCAAATACCGATTCCATTGCGCATCTTCTCGACGACGCAACGGGGGTGTGGTTCGGCGGCGGCGATCAGGAGCTGCTCACGAAAGCGTTGCTTGGCACGAAGACCGAGCAGGCCATTCACGATCGGTACACCGCTGGAGCGGTCATTGCCGGTACCTCCGCCGGTGCGGCGGTGATGTCGGCCGTGATGATCACCGGCGACGAACGGCATCCGGGCGGCGAGCGGCGTGATACGTCCACCGCCTACATGACGATCGCGCGCGACAACATCGTGACGGTGAAAGGCTTTGGCCTGCTCTCGAACGCCGTCGTCGATCAGCACTTCCTGCGACGCAAGCGCGCGAACCGCCTGATCAGCCTCGTGCTCGAGGCAGCGCCACATCTTGGCGTCGGCATCGATGAGTCCACTGCGCTCATCGTGGAGCCGTCGGGCCTGTGGCGCATCGCCGGCGCGAGCGTCGCGACCATCTACGACGCTCGACATGCGAGTATCACACCTGTTGGATCCACGCTTGGTGCGTCGGGCATGGTGGTGCATGTGTTGCCTGCCGGCAGTACCTTCGATCCAACGAGCGGTGTGGCGAAGTTGCCGAGGCGTTGATTGTCGTCCTGCGCTTGGCGATCAGGGTAATTTGGCGAAAGCATAGCGACTGTCGGGAGATCTGTCCTTTGTCATCCCGCAGGAGCGGAGCGACTGTCGGGATATACTCGCCTCACCGTTTCAGTCCAGCATCCCCCGTGCGGGATGATGGTGTCGCCGCACAGAAGCACGCTAGTGCGTGGCCGTGTCCAGCACCGCTGTCAGCGGCGCCTTGACCTTCTGATTCAGGTACGCATCGAGAATCCGCGACGCCACGCGCGCCGTCTGCGCACCCTGGAATGGCACGAACTCCAGCATCATCGCGAGCACGATCTTCGGATCATCCGCCGGCGCGAAGCCCACGAACCACGCGTAGTTCAGCTCCTTACCATCCTTGCCGTACTTGCCGCTCTGCGCCGTTCCCGTCTTGCCCGCGAGCACGAGGCCATTGATCTTCGCACCGGCCGCCGTGCCGCTTTCCACCACGTCGCCCAGCGCCGCCCGCAGCTGCGCGAACTGCTGCGCATCGAGCTTGAAGATCTGCTTCCGCTCCGGCGCATGCCTGAGCACCGTGGGACGCGCCTCGGTGCCGTCGGTTGCCAGTGCCGTGTAGAAGCGCGCCATGTTGAGAATGGTCTGCGCGTTCTCACCCTGTCCGATGGCAAGGTTGAGAATCACCGACTGCGTCCATCCACTCTTGCCGTAGCGCTTGTTGAAGTACTCGTTGGACTCTGGCCAGAGCGGACGACGCTCTTCGGGCAGGTCGATGCCCGCCCGTTCACGAAAGCCCAGGTTGATGCCACCGGCAAGCATGCGCGTGAGTCCGAGCTTGAGGCCAAGCTGGTAGAAGTAGACGTCGCAGGATTTGGCAATCGCTTCCGCGAGCGTGAGGCTGCCGTGCTTGCCGTCGCAGTGAAAGTAACGCGAGCCGAACTGCATGCCGCCCGTGCACGGCTGCGGCATGCGATCGTTCATCGAGACAACGTGATCCTCGAGGCTCATGATCGACGTCGCGAGCTTGAACGTGGAACCCGGCGGATACTCGCCCTGCAGCGCCTTGTTGTACATCGGCCGACGAGGATCGTTTCTAAGGGAATCCCAATAGGCCTGCGGAATTCCGCCCACGAACCTGTTTGCATCCCAGCTTGGCGCACTGTAAAGCGCGAGCACCTCACCCGTCCTGGGGTCCATCGCCACCGCACCGCCCTGGAGCGTATCGCTGAATTCCTTCGCGACGATGCGCTGCAGCCGCATGTCGATGTTCGTCTGCAGATCCGGGCCAGCCACGGGCGCCTGTTCCGTCTTGTTGTTGCCGCCATTCTTCACGATACGGCCGCGCGCATCCACTTCCACGAACTGGCTTCCTTCCCGTCCACGCAGCTGTGTTTCGTATTCCTTCTCGAGTCCCGCTTTCCCGATCTGCTGTCCGGCCTTGTAGTCCGTCTCGTGCGTGCGTGCCATTTCGGCTTCACTGATCTCGCCGGCATAGCCGGCGAAGGACGCGACGATGGCACCATCCGGATAGAACCGGCGCGGCGAGCTCTGGATGATGAGCCCGGGAAATTGTGGCCGGTGTTCTTCGAGCACGCTCACGACGTCGAAGGATGCATCCGGAAGAATCACCACCGGCCGGCCCGGCGCGCGACGAAAGCGACGCAGCGATTGGTCGACGTTGGAGGGCGTGAGGTTGATGACGGCCCCCAGCCGGTCGAGCATCGCGTGCAGCGAGTCCTCGCGCAGCTCGAGCACCGATACCGTATACCCGGTGACATTGTCGGCGATGATCTGCCCGTTCCGGTCGTAGATCACGCCGCGCGGCGCGGGCAGCGGCAGCACCCGGAGCCGGTTCGTTTCGGACTGCAGCGAGTAGGACGCGTGCTGAACCACCTGGCTGCGAAAAAAGCCACCAAGCAGGAAGAGCATGGCGACCGAGATCAGCATACTGGCGACCTGCGACCGCTTTCCAATTTCGTTGGAGCGAACCTGCACTGGACCTGATCTGAATGGAGAGTGAGCTGATGCTCTTCTAGTCTACTCTCCGTTCAGTGTTCCGGTGAATCACTCCCCTGGACGACTTGACCGAGGCACAGGAATAGACTGTACTTTATTCGTACAAATGACATTATATGGCTGTGCTCGCTTTATCGGCTCGCTCCATGCGTGCGAGTCCGGACATTCGCCCATTCACTTGCAGGGGACGCCATGCCGATTCTGAAGACGTCAGGTCCAGTTGCCACCGACATCTACTACCAGGACATCGGCGAGGGAACGCCGGTGGTGCTCATTCACGGACGGCCCCTGAGCCACCGGATGTGGGAGTCGCAGGTGAACGCGCTGGTCGACGCCGGCTATCGGTGCATCGCGTACGACCGGCGCGGCTTTGGCCAGTCAGGCCGCCCCACGAGCGGGTATGACTACGACACCTTCGCGTCCGATCTCAATGACCTGATGACAGCGCTCGACATCCGCAACGCCGCACTCGCCGGCTTCTCGATGGGCGGGGGCGAAGTCGCGCGCTACATCGGCCGCTACGGTACGGGCCGCGTGTCAAAGGCCATGCTGCTCGGTGCCGTCACTCCCTTTCTCCTCAAGACTGCCGACAACCCTAATGGTGCCGACAAGTCGGTGTTCGATGGCATGCTCGCCGGCGTGAAAAAGGATCGCGTGTCGTTTCTCGAGCAGTTCTTTCCCCATTTCTATAACGCCGACGCCGGGTACGAAGGTGTGAGCGGCGATCTCATTCCGTTCAGCAAGTGGATCGCGTGGGGGGCGTCGCCAATTGGCACGCAACGGTGCATCACGGCGTTCGGCACGACGGACTTTCGCGCGGACCTGAAGAAGTTCACGATGCCCACCCTTATCGTGCACGGCGACGCCGACCACATCGTCCCCATCGACATCTCGGCCAAGGTCGCCCATGCGATGATTGCGGGCAGCCGTCTGGAAATCCTGGACGGCGCGCCGCACGGCTTCGCCGCAACGCATGCCGAGCAGCTCAATGCGCTGATGCTGGATTTTCTGAGATAGCCGTACTTTGTCATCCCGCAGGCGCGCTGCATCGCCCTTTGTCATCCCCCAGGCGCGCAGCCGCCCCCTTTGTCATCCCGCAGGCGCTGCCGCCCCCTTGTCATCCCGCAGGCGCGGAGCGCCTGTCGGGACATTCCACCCCCCACCTATTCGCCAACCGGCCGCTAGAAAACCACCTTGGGCAACTTCGGCGGCCGCTTCCCCTTACGCACGGCGCCGAGCACCGGCACGTATGCCAGCGCCTCACGTGCGCGGGCATGCCGCAGCAGCAGCCCGCCGCGGCTCATGTCACCCCGCCCCACGAACTCTGCGGGAAACAACAGCCGCTCCCCGAACACGGAGAGCAGCGTATCCACATACTTGCCCGTGGCAATGCTGCCGAGCAGCACAACACCGGCCGACGTGGGCAACGTGCGCGCAAGACGTGTGACGTCGCGCGCGAGCGGCACCAGGTACTCCGCGTGACCATCCGCGATGTCGACACCCGAAAACGCAACCAGGTCATCGCGCGTGATGCATTCAAAGGGCGAGCGCAGCCCGCGATTGCTCGTGATGATCTTGATGCGCGACTGCTGCCGGCCCGACGGCGTGAGGGCAAGCGAGTACGCGAGCTTGCCACGAAAGTAGAGACCGCTCAGGAACGAAAAGACGTCGCCGAGCGGTGCACCTTTTTCAGTGCGTACTCGCTGTGCGAGGTCAAACGACGCAGCCGGATTCAGCAGCATCTGCGCGCGCGGCCCGTCGCTGCGGGCTGGCGAGAGCAGGAATACGTTGTCGTCAGACGTCATGATTGCAGGCTAACGGGCCCGCGATCACCGTGCAACATGTTTACGCCGCGGCCACCGGATAGTCCGTATACCCGTGTGCACCCGGAACGTAGAAGGTCGCCGCATCCGGCGCAGCGAGCGGCGTGCCGTTCTTCAGTCGCGCGACCAGATCCGGATTCGAGATGAAGGGACGACCAATCGCCACGAGGTCGCCCGCCCCGCTGTCGAGCACCGCGTCAATCGCGTCGACCGTGTTGTAGCCACCGCTCAGGATGAGCGTGTTCGTGAACTTCGCACGAATGGTGTTCACCGTCTCCACCGGCACCTTGGGAGCGCCAAGGCTTTCGTGGTTGACGAGATGCAGGTACACGATACCGATCTTCTGCAGCTCCTCGGCGAGGTAGGCATAGGTCTCGTCGATTTCCGGATAGTGCGGCATGTCGCCGGCCATGCCCCACGGGGAAAGACGAATGCCCGTGCGCTCCGCACCAATGGCCCCTGCCACGCCGCGAGCCACCTCGAGCACGAAGCGCGCGCGGTTCTCTATACTGCCACCGTACTCGTCCGTGCGCTGGTTGGAGTTCGGATGCAGGAACTGCTCGAGCAGGTATCCATTTGCACCGTGGAGCTCTACACCGTCAAAGCCGGCGTCGACGGCCAGCATTGCACTGGCGACGAATTCATCACGCACCTGGCTGAGCTCGTCCGCATGCAAGGCACGCGGAGTTGCCTGCGGCTGGAGCTGCTCCTGGTCCGTCCACATCTGGCCTGCGGCGGGAACCGCGGATGGTGCAATGCCTTCTGCGTCGGCGGGCAAGTTGAGGGGGTGGAATACACGCCCGGTATGCATCAACTGCACAAAGATGTGTCCGCCCTCGTTATGCACGGCGTCGGTGACCTGCTTCCAGTGCGCCACCTGTTCCTGGTTGAACAGGCCGGGAATACGCGCATAGCCCAATCCGTTCGGAGACGGCGACGTCCCCTCCGTCACGATGAGCCCTGCACTCGCGCGCTGCCGATAGTACTCCACCAGGAGCTCGTTCGGCACATTGCCAATCGCTCGGCTCCGCGTCATGGGCGCCATCACGATGTGGTTGGTGAGAGTGATCGGACCCAGTGTTGCGGGCTCGAAGGTCTTGTGCGCCATGGGCTGAATTCCTGCTCGAGTTTCGCGCCTGCGACCACCGCAGGCCGTCAGCACAGCCAATACCTTCAGTGGCCGGTGAGTTCCAGCTGTTTTTCGCAACACTTCCTTCGCCTTTCGTGTCGAATACACTCTCATTCGAGTGGGATATGTCCCGTCTGAAATCGCTGGGCTTGCTGCTGTCTGTGTCGCTGCCCGCCGTTGCCGCAGCGCAATCCACGGAACCCTCACAGGCCTTCTCCTATTCGGCCACGCAATGCCCGAGCTGTGAGGAGTGGAACGCACCACAGGCGCCGTTCAAGATCTTCGGTAATACGTGGTACGTGGGTACCCGGGGGCTGAGCGCCATTCTCATCCACGATCCCAGGGGCTCCATCCTCATCGACGGCGGCATCCCCGCCTCGGCGCCAGGCATCATTGCGAATATCCGGGCGCTTGGGTTTCTCGTGGAAGACGTACGGCTCATCGTCAACTCACACGCGCACTCCGACCACGCCGGTGGCATCGCCGAGCTGCAGCGTGCGTCGGGCGCCGACATTGCGGCCAGTCCCTCCAGTGCGCCCGTGATTCGCTCGGGCCAGGCGAGTCGCGATGATCCGCAGTTCGCCGTGGCATTGCCTTTTGCGCCGTCGGTGCGGGTGCGCACCATTGCCGACGGCGAAACGGTGCATGTGGGCTCGCTCGCGATCACCGCCCACTTTACACCGGGGCACACGGCGGGCGGCACCACATGGAGCTGGCGCTCGTGCGAAGGCAGCGTGTGCGAGGATCTCGTCTATGCGGACAGCCAGACGCCTGTGTCCGCCGACGGATTCTTCTTTACGCACAGCAAGGAATACCCGAACGTTCTTGCCGACTTCGAGCGCGGGTTCACAACGCTCGAGAGTCTGAAGTGCGACGTCCTCATCACGCCGCACCCGGGCGCGTCGAATTTTTTCGAGCGTGTGAGTGCGCACACGCTCGTCGACAGCGGGGCGTGCAAGCGCTATGCGGCGAAAGCGCGCGCGGCGCTTGCCGCGCGCGTTGCGAAAGAAAAGTCGTCCTGAAGCGCAGCGAAGAACGACTAAAGGCGCTCAGGACGACACACGTCAGTCGTAACGCAACGCCTGCATCGGATCCACGCGCGCCGCGCGGCGTGCCGGAATGAACCCCGCAGCGATTGCCACGAGCGCCAGCACCACGATCGCCATGGCCATCGCGCCCGGATCATGGCCCTCGAGCTCGAACAGCATCGACCGCGCCGCACGCCCCAGCCCCAGCGCCCCCACGATCCCGATCAGCCCTCCAACCGCGAACATCCAACCCACCTGCCGCATGACCAGCCCCTGCACGTTCGTGCTGCTGGCACCGAGCGCCATGCGGACACCGATTTCCCTCGTGCGCTTCTGCACCGAATAGGCAAGCACGCCGTACAGGCCCACGCCGGCGAGCAGCGTGGCCAGGAGCGCAAACGCACTCGAGAGAATCGAGATCATGCGATCCATGAAGATATTCTCCTTCACCTGTTGCGGCATCGTCTTGAGCGTTTCCACCGGCAGGTTGGGATCGATGCGCTTCATCGTGGTGCGCAAGGCGTTGATGAGCCGCTCCGGCTCCTGCGACGAGCGGACATAGAAGAACAACGAGCCCCGTGCCGCGTCCTGTCGCCATGGCTTGTAGTACACCGCCGACACGGAGTCCTTGACCTGGCTGTACTTCACGTTCCGCACGAGACCCACGATCTGGATGTTGAGCGAGTCGTTGTTGTCGTCACCGATGTATTTGCCCACCACATCGTTTCCCATGTTGAACTTTTTCGCGAACGCTTCGTTCACGATCGCCACACGCTGCGCGCCACTGCGGTCCGACTCCGTGAACTCGCGCCCCGCGATGAGCCGCACCCCAAAGGTCTTGAAGTAGTCGGTGCCGAGCATGTTGAAGCGGGAACCGCAGTCCACGTCGGGCTCGCAGCGGAACCCCTGCACGTGCACGCTCTCGCCCCAGTTGTCACCGCTGAGCAGCGGCACGGCAGCTTCCGTTACGCTCGTAACACCGGGCAGCACGGCAAGCTCCTGCTGCACGCGGTTGAACAGCAGTGCGCTGCGCACGCTGTCATAGCCGGTGCGCTGCGGCACGATCTCGAACGTCGCCACATTCGCAATCTGCAACCCGATATCCACTCGGCTCACATTCATCAGGCTGCGCAGGAACAGCGCGGAGATGATGAGCAGCCCCATGGAGAGGGCAATCTGCGTGGTCACGAGACTCGTGCGAAAGCGCGCGGCGCTGCGGCCGCCGGCAATCTGTCCGGCGCCGGCGCGAATGGTACTGACCAGATCACTGCGGGTGCTGTGGAGCGCCGGAAACAGTCCGAAGATGATGCCGGTCGCCAGGCTCAGCACCGTGGAGAACACCACCACCGGCATGCTCATGGTAAAGGCCATCGCCTCCATGACTTCGGGCGGCAACAATCCGCCAATGACACTCAGCGTCCAGCGCGCAACGAGCAGTGAGGCCAGGCCGCCCACAAACGCGAGCATCACGCTTTCCGTCAACAGTTGTACAACGAGATGCCGGCGCACGGCACCGAGCGCGAGACGAATGCCCATTTCGGTGCTGCGGCTGGCGCCGCGCGCGAGCAGCAGGTTCGCGATGTTCGCACACGCAATGAGCAATACGATGCCCGTGACGGAGAACAGCAGCAGGATGGGCGTCTTCGCTTCCCGATGGATGGAGCTTTGCCCGCGAGAGCCCGGCTCGAGCACGATCTTCTTTGCCTTGAAGCCCTCCATCGTCTTTGCGCTCATTTCCTTCTGGAGCGGCGCTTCCACATCCGTGATGATCGGATGGTAGACGGCATTGATGGCCGCGGTCGCCGCATCAATGGACGTGCCGGGCGCGAGCCGCGCGAACAGATACGTCCAGTAGTTGCGGCGGTCCTCCCAGCGCGTGAAGCGTTGCACTTCACCACGCATCGAGAGCGGTACGTACACCGCCGGCCGCGAGCCGGCCGTGGTACCATCGAACCCTTCGGGCGCCACGCCCACGATCTGGAACGACTTGCCGTTGATGATGATCGACTGCGCGAGCACGTTTGCCGCCATGCCGAGCTTTTCTTCCCAGAACCGGTACGAGATGACGGCCACGAAGTGCGCACCGGGCACGTCGTCGTCCTGCACCGTCAGCAGGCGCCCCTTGGCCGCCTGGAGTCCGAGCACCGGAAAGTAGGAGCCGCTCACCATGGCCCCTTCGGCCGTCATCGGCTCGTTGTTGAGGCTGAGCGACATGCTCGTGATGCGGTGCGCGGCGATGCCGGTAAAGGGTGTTTTCGCCTTTTCCAGGTCGCGGAACATGGCGTAGCTGAACACTTCGGTGCAGCTGCCGCTCTGGTTACACGAGTTGGAGCCTGGCATGGGGCCAGGCGCCGAGAGGTTCACCAGGCGTGTCGGCTCCTGGACGGGCAACGGATGCCACAGGAGCTGGTCGAACATGGAGAAGATCGCCGCGTTGGCACCGATGCCGAGTGCGAGGGAGAGGATGGCGATCGCCGTGGTGAACGGCGTCTTGAGCAGCATCCGTGCGGCGAGCGCGATGTTTCGCATTGCAGAGCGGGTAGGAGGCGAGCGTTCCCTCGGATCCGGGGTTCGACAACCCCACGGGCCCAATGGTTGTGCTCTTGTCCGGTACGGCCGTCTGGGCGGCGTTGTTTCACCGGATCAGGTCATGAAGGGCTCGCCCCCGGCGCGCAATTTGTCGTCCTGAGCGACGCGAAGGACCTGCTTCTCACCGAACGGTGATCCTGAGAATCTTGTCGAGCAGCGGAAACTTCTTGTCGAGATACTTGTTCGACTCGTCGTACAGCCGCCTGGGGTCACCCAGTGGCGCGGCCGCTGCGGGAAATTCCCCGTAGTACGCATAGAGACTGTCCACCACGTCCATCCCCTGCACCACCCGCCCAATGGGCGCGAACTTGAGCGTGTCGAGCTCGAAGTTGTCGCGCATGTTGATGAACACGTTGGTCGTGCGCTCCGTAGGCGTGTTCTGCGCAAAGGTGAGGGTGCCACGCACGTTGTGCTCACGCACGGAGTCCGCCGGAATCTTTCGCTGGCTCCAGCGCTTGGCGATCGCGGGATCACCCGCGATACCAAACTGCGCCACGAACCCCACGATCACGCGGTAGAAGCGCGAGTCGTCGTAATAGCCCGCACGAGCCAGATTGTAAAAGCGATCCACGCCGGCTGGCGCCCATGCCCGAATGAGCTCGAGTGTGATCACACCTTTCGACGTCTCCACGTCGGCCGTTACGGTGGCCGGTGCATGCGTCCTCCAGAAGGCGCGGCTGGGGTCGGCGAGCGTCGCGCGCCGTTGTGCGGCGGTGAGGGGTGCCGGCGTTTGCGCGGAAACGGCCGACGCGGACACCACCGCGCACAGGCACAGCATCATTCCATGTCTCATGACCTGAACGATGGGGGATGCGCGGCGACTGTCAACGGGCCGTGCGCACCGCGAACCACCGGGGGTTGACATAGGGGTAGGGGGTATATAACGTCAGAGGCCATGGCGAACACCACCATCATTCGCATTCCTGTTTCCGGCATGACCTGCGCGGCATGCCAGTCGCGCGTCCAGCGCATGCTGCAGAAACAGCCGGGTGTCGCGGACGCCGCGGTCAACCTCATGCTGCACAGCGCCACGGTCACCTACGATCCGTCGGCCATTGCACCCAGCGAGCTCGTGGAGGCCATTCGCGATACCGGGTATGGCGCCGAGCTCGCGTCGTCGAACCAGACGGCATTCGAGGAACAGGAGGCACGAGACACGGCGTACGAGGTGGAATGGATCGACCTGCGTCGCAAGGCAATCGCGAGCGGCGTCATCGGCAGCATCGCCATGATCGTGTCCATGCCACTCATGAGCGGCCACGGCGCGACGAACGCACCCGATCCGTTTCTCGCCTGGACCATGCGTGTCCTCGACCCCTCGCTGCGCGCGCTTGCCCCGTGGCTGTACGCAGTGCCTGCGACGGCCATTTCATGGATGCTGCTCCTGGCCACGGTGGTCGTGATACTGTGGGCCGGCCGCAACTTCTACACCCGTGCTTGGGCGGCCTTCCGCCACCGCTCGGCGGACATGAACACGCTCATCGCGCTCGGAACGGGCTCGGCATTCCTGTACTCGCTCGTGGCGACCGTTGCACCCGGTTTCTTTTTGCGGCGAGGCGTTTCGCCGGACGTGTATTACGAAGCCGTGGTGATCATCATCGCGCTCGTCCTCACCGGTAACGCCTTCGAGGCACGCGCAAAGAAGAAGACGTCCACCGCGCTGCGCTCACTCGTAAATCTCCAGCCCAGGACGGCACGCGTCATCCGCCCAGGCTCGGACGACGGAGTGGACGTGCCGGTTGAATCCGTGACGGCGGGCGAGATCGTGCTCGTGCGTCCGGGCGAGCGTGTCCCCGTGGACGGAGAAATCACCTCTGGAGAAAGCGCCGTCGACGAATCCATGTTGACCGGCGAATCATTGCCGGTGTCGAAGCACGTTGGGGATCGCGTCATTGGCGGCACCATCAACCGCACCGGCGCATTCCGGTACCGCGCCACGACACTCGGCGGCGACAGCGTGCTCGCGCAGATCGTCAGGCTCATGCGCGATGCGCAGGGCACGCGTGCGCCCATTCAACGTCTTGCAGACCGGATCAGCGGCATCTTCGTTCCTGTGGTGGTGTCCCTCGCGATTCTGACCTTCGTTGTGTGGCTCGTTGCCGGAAACATTGCCGGCATGCCCGCTCCCGCGGTGCGTGCGTTCGCGAGCGCAGTATCCGTATTGATCATTGCCTGTCCGTGCGCGATGGGACTCGCCGTGCCCACGGCAGTCATGGTCGCGACGGGCAAGGGCGCCGAGCTGGGCGTGTTGATCAAGGGAGGCGAGGCGCTGCAGCGTGCGGGCGACGTCACCACCGTGGTGCTCGACAAAACCGGCACCGTGACGGAAGGAACGCCCGCGGTGACTGACGTCGTCCTGTCGCCGGCAAGCCTGCACTCACGGGAAGCTGTTCTTTTTCTTGCCGCCTCGCTCGAGACCATGAGCGAGCATCCACTTGCCGATGCCATTGTTCGGTACGCGCGCGAGCACCACATCACGCTCTCGGCTCCGGTGGGCTTCGCGTCGGCTACAGGCCGCGGTGCGACTGGTACTGTAAGCGCGTCAATTGTCGCGGTGGGTAATGAAGCGTTGATGTACACTCATAATGTCGACATCGCGCCAGTTAGTGGTAGTGCTGAGCAGCTCGCGGCCGATGGCAAGACAATTGTCTACGTTGCCATTGATGGTGTGCTGGCGGGCGTGCTGGCGATCGCAGACCCCATTCGCGAAACGTCTCGCGCCGCCGTTACTCGGCTCCATGGCATGGGGCTTACCGTCATCATGCTCACGGGCGACACGCAAAAAACGGCCCAGTCCATTGCGCGCCTTGCCGGTATTGATCGGGTTGTGGCGGGCGTGCTCCCCGAGGGAAAGGTCGCCGAGATCGTGCGCTTGCAGGCCGAGGGCAACGTGGTGGCGATGGTCGGTGACGGCGTGAATGACGCGCCGTCCATCGCAAAGGCAGACGTCGGCATGGCCATCGGTACCGGTACCGACGTCGCCGTCGATGCGGCCGACGTCGTGCTGATGCGGGGCGACTTGAACAGTGTGGCCGATGCGATTCAGCTGTCGCGCCGCACCATGAACACCATGAAGCAGAACCTGTTCTGGGCCTTTGCCTACAACGTGATTGGCATTCCCATTGCGGCCGGCGTGCTGTATCCGGCCTTCGGGCTGCTTCTTAGCCCGATACTCGCCAGTGCCGCCATGGCGTTCAGCTCCGTGAGCGTGGTCGGCAACAGCCTTCGTCTTAGACGCGCACGGATTGGCTGAACATGATCCGTGGAACCCGGGGAGACCTCAACATGGCGTCGTCAAAGAAGGCTCTTCCTGTTGATCCAGCCATCAAGGAGCGCAACCAGAAGCGGCTGCGCCGAATTGAAGGCCAGGTACGCGGCCTGCAGAAAATGGTGGAAGAGGATCGGTACTGCGCCGACATCATGACGCAAATCTCCTCGGTGCACGAAGCGCTGCGATCCGTGGGGCGGGAGCTGATGCGGAATCATCTCAAGCACTGCGCCACGAATGCCATTCGCTCCGACGAAGCGAGCGCCGAGGCGATGTATGATGAGCTGGTGGACATGATGTACAAGCACAGTCGCTGAGCTCGCGTGCCTGTTTTTGTGTTGACTACCGCCGCCTGAACAGTGCCAGGTCAATCGCCTCACCCATTGCACGATAGCCGGCATCTCCCGGATGCAGATGGTCGCCCGAATCGTACGCCGGCAGAAACTGCGTGGGGTTCGCGGGATCCTGTGTCGCCCGGTCGAAGTCGATCACGCCATCGAACTCTCCGCTGTTCCTGACGAATGCATTCACGGCCACACGTTTTGCCTCGAGCGCGGCGGTGAACGGCGTACGCGGACTTGCCGGCGTAAGCGTCCCGCCAATGATCACGATGCCGCGATCGTGCGCGCGCGCGATGAGCTGGCGATAGCCCGCGATGATGTCGTCGGCGGTCACGCCGTCCACGGCACTCCGGCCAATGTCATTGATGCCCTCCAGCAGAATCACGTGCGTCAGTCCCGGCGTCATCAGCACATCGCGATCGAAACGCGCCAGTGCACTTGGCCCCGATCCATAGGTAAGCACGCGGCCGCCGGAGATGCCCGCATTCACCACCGCCTTCATGGGTTCTCCGCTCATTAGCAACCGCTCGGCGAGAATGTTCGGCCATCGGGTGTTGGCGTCTCGCGTCGCGGCAGCGCCATCGGTAATCGAGTTGCCAATGGCCGAGATGACGCCGGTGGCGGCGCTGTTCGTGACGTCCACACCCACGAGAAATGGCCAGACGTAGATGTTCGTGTCCGCGGGAAAATCGCGCGCACCGGCCGAGTTGCCGCGGCGTACGTAATTCGTTTGGACGGCTAACGCATGTCGCGTGGACAGACGCGCCGAGTCGGGGAGATGGAAGCTGATGGCGAGGTCGCGCAGGGCGGGAGCGGCAAACGCCACCGGATCACTGAACGCAACGCCGCCGGGCCGGAGCCGGATGGACGGACGGCCGCTGAAGGTGAGGGCACGATCGGTGGCAGGGTCGATCGATGATCCCGTGGTGCGAGCGGCGATGTGCGTGGCGCCGATTACGAGTGGCCGGTCGCCGTACTCGTTGGAGATCCTGATGCGCACGGTGTCGCCGCCAATAGAGGTGCGGACGATGAGCCGCAGCGTCTGGTCGTACAGCGTGGGCGTGCGGTCGATGGAGTCGCGTAGTGGGCGCGCGGGCGCGTCGGATGGACTGGCGGTCCACGTCGCGAACCATCGTGATGACGCGAGCGGTTGAGGTCCCTGGCTCGAACGCGGAGAACAGGCGCCGGCAAGCGCGAGGACCAGCAGCAGAAGAGCGTTGCGGCGCATCGGTACCACCATGGGGAGAAGCTGTGCGCCTAGCTTACCGTTCCGCCTGTCATGCTGCAACGTTCTGTCGCACGCCCTGGGCAGATTGCGGATGGTACACGGGTATGCCAGATTCCTACGCTCGATGACGCATCTTCAAGTTCGTACGGCAATCGCGTTGATGCTCGTGGCTGTGCCGCGGATGTCGAGCCAGATACCGGACACCGCGCGCGTGACGTCGCGGCGCATCATCGGAGTCTTTGATGCCCAGAGCGCTGCACCGCTGGAAGGCGTTCAGGTACGCAACATGTTCAGTGGGACCTTTGCGCTGACGTCGTCCACGGGCACGGCACATCTGGGGTTGCTTGCGGCGTCCGGCACGGCATCCATCATCGAGCTGCGGAAGCTCGGCTACCAGCCAAAGCACCTCTTCATCGGGAGCGAGGATACCACGTCGGTCACGGAAGTGCTCGAACGTCTGGTGGAGCTTGCACCCATCGTCACGACCGAACGGTATCGTGTCGATCGTGATGCGGGGTTGTGGGCCGGGTTCGAACAGCGGTGCCAATCGGGATCAGCCACATGCTTCAGGGCTGAAGATCTCGCGAAAAGGCCGTCTGTCAACCTCGCCGATTTTCTCGTCCATGCACCTGGTATGACAATTGGAGCGTGCGGGGGTGGTCCACGGGACGCCAGCAGAAATAGCCAGTGCGGCGTGATCGCGATGCATTCCCTGATCATACCGCCGGCGTACTGCCAGCCCACGTTTTTCATTGACGGCCACGAATGGAATGCACGCCTCGGCGCGGCCACGGACCTCCGTCCGAATACACCGGCAACGGCGCCGTATACACCCGCAAACGTGAAGGCGATCGAGGTGTATCCGTCCGAGCGCGCGCGGCCGGCGAGATTCCGTGGGAACGCGATGTGTGGAGTGGTGGCCATCTGGACGAAGTGACCTGATTGAACGGAAGCCCCCTGATGCCCGCAGTCTCCCTTGAAATCAGCGCTTGCTAAATGATCTCGTGAATTCGGGGTCCATTTTTACATACGCCAGCACGCACGCCCAACAGCGTGAAGTCAGGCCATTACGGAAGGGCGAGATGGGGAGGGCAGAGAGTCAGAGCGCCGCAGCGCATCAAACGGTTCGCGCCGTGGCGCAGAGTGTTGTATCATTCGCAAGCAATCCTGGTTGGCGACGCGGCTCCACTCCGTACCGATTTGGAGTCATACGCGTCACACTAAGGAAGGCCCTGCAGACGTCTCGCGCGTTTTGCGCTTCACGGCACTGATGCTGGGCGAGGCTCCTCGTTAGGCGCAGCCTTCCGCCATATCTCCGCTCGCCTTCCGCCCTGGGCGGAGCATAGTCCGTTCTACCTCGGAGGTCACGGGGCACGGCCATATCGGATTCGCCGACGCGAAAGACCGTGCATCGGCCGCCGGGCATTACGTCCGTCCCTGGTTCATCCAGCATTCTCGTTCCCGACAATAAATGAAAGGCCAGGTTTTGCTCCCCTCTGTCACCAAGGCTCCCACCGGCATTCTTGGCTTCGACCAGATCAGCGGCGGTGGGATCCCCCGTGGGTGCACAACGCTGGTGCTGGGAGGGCCAGGCTGCGGCAAAACGGTGTTTGCCCTCCAATCGGTGGTCAATGGCGCGCGCAACGCGAACGAAGCCGGAATGTTCGTTGCATTCGAGGAGAGTAGCCGGCAGATCATCGCAAATGCGGCGACGTTTGGCTGGGACCTGCCAGCGCTCAAGCGAAGGAAGTTGTTCTTTCTCGACGCGCAACTTTCACCGGAGACGGTGAAAGCCGGCGAGTTCGATCTCGTCGGGATGCTGGCGCTGCTCGAGGCCAAAGCCGTCCAGTCGAATGCAAAGCGCATTGTATTCGATGGGATCGACGTCTTGCTCGGCCTACTCGACGATCCCGTGGCAGAGCGCCGGGAGATATACCGCATCCGCGACTGGCTGTCACGCACCGGGCTCACGGGCATCATCACGCAGAAGATCGACGGAATGGAAGTCGGACTTCGTCACACCTTCTTGCAATTCATGGTCGATTGCGTGGTGGTACTGCGTCACCAGGTCGTGGACGGATCGGCATTTCGCAACCTGCGCATCAAGAAGTATCGAGGGTCCGGCTTTGCCGGTGACGAATTTCCGATCTCACTGACAACCGAGGGTCTTCAGCTCACCAACCGGGGTCCGGCCGAGCTGCAGCACAAGGTGACCAATGAGCGGATCTCCACTGGACTCGCTCGACTCGATAAGATGTTGCATGGTGGGTTCCATCGCGGAAGCAATGTCCTCATCTCCGGGGCACCAGGTACTGCAAAGTCCACGCTGGCGGGGCTCTTCGCGGCGGCGGCGTGCGAGCGTGGCGAGCGCACGCTCTATGTGAGCTTCGATGAAGGCGCCGCTCAGATCGTACGCGATCTCCGGTCGGTCGCCATTCGCCTCGACGTACATCTAAAATCCGGACTTCTCAAGATCTACTCGACGCGCACTCGTGGGCCCAACATCGAGGATCAGTTCGGCGATCTTCGCAAAAAGGTGTTGGCACATCAACCGCGCTGCCTCGTCATCGATCCGCTCTCGGCCCTCTCGACCAAGATCGCCCATCTCGCGTCCGCAGACAGCACCCAGCAATTCCTCGATTTCCTGAGGACTGAAGGCGTCACAGTGTTGAACACGTCGCTGATGGATGGACTCGAGACCGACGAGGCGACGGCAACGGGAATCTCGACCATTGCCGACACATGGATCCATCTTTCGTACGTGGTGCAGGACGGTGAGCGGAATCGTGCGCTGACGATCGTGAAATCGCGTGGAACCAGTCATTCCAATCAGGTGCGCGAGCTCACGTTGTCCGATGACGGCGTGACGCTGACCGATGTCTTCGTCGCGCAAGGCAAAGTGCTCATGGGCGTTGCGCGATGGGAGTGGGAGCAGGAGGAGCAGGCAGTCGCCGTGCGCGCGGAAGCCGCGTCAGATCGCAAGCGGCTCCGATTGCAGCTTGCCCAGGCGGAAGCGGCTGCCCGATTGCAGGTCGTCAAGATGGAGATGGAGGCACGGAGCGCCGAGATTGCGGTGTTGGCGAAAGCCACGGGATCGGCCTCCCTGCTGCTCACGACTGACCGTGCGGTGCTGCGCAAGATGCGGCACGCGGACAACGAGGAGCGCACAGCGACGCGAACCGTCGCCACACGCAAGCGGATAGGGCGCATCGCCGAGGAGGATGAATAGATGGTCACCGCGCGCAGGGCCGAACCGCGTCTCCATCTACGTCTCTACATCGCGGGCAACGCACCGAACTCACTGCTGGCGGTCGCCAACGCGAAATCCCTCTGCGAGGAGCATTTCGCCGAGCGGCACGTGCTGGAAATCGTCGACCTGCTCGAGCAACCCCTGCGCGCGCTCGCCGATGCAATCATCGTGACCCCGACGCTGCTCAAGCTCGCCCCGCTGCCGGCATATCGCGTCATTGGCAACCTCAACGATCGGAAGCAAGTGCTTCTCACGCTGAGCACGAATGATGAGTAGCGAACTCCTCTCCTCGGGCGCACTTGAGCGACGACTCGCCGAAGCTGACGCGACTATTGCAGCGCTATTGTCGGGCCAGATTGACGCCGTCATCGATCCCCGTACCAGTACTCCATTACTTTTGTCCGCCGCACAGTCGGCGCTGCGAGAGAGCGAGGAGCGCTACCGGCACATCGTGGAGACGACACATGAGGGCATATGGACGCTCGATGCAGATACCGTTGTGACATTTGTGAATCAACGTCTCGCCGACTTGATGGGATACGCCCCCGATGAGATGGTAGGACAGTCGGTGTTCGAGTTCTTCCCTGAGTTCTTTTCAGCACCAGGCGCACCGGGTGTCCCGCATCTCCAGCGTGGTCATGCCGAAGAGGAGGCCGTCGCCGTATCGCGGCGAGACGGGTCGAAGATGTGGGCGCTGATCAAGACACGCCCGATCTGCGATACCAATGGTAAGTATGTCGGCATACTCGCCATGATGACGGATTGGACTCGGCATCGGGACGCCGAAGAGGCTTTGCGCAGAAACGAAGAGCAGTACCGGCAAATTGTGGAGACGACCACGGACGGGATCGTCAAAGTGGACGCAAGCGCATGCATCGTGTTCACCAATCGACGTTTCGCCGAGATGCTCGGGTACGAGCCGAATGACATCATTGGCATGCACATCTCGGAGTTCAGTAGCGAGGACGCTCCGCCTGGAGCGCCAGCTGCACTATTGTCTCACCGCCCTGGAGAGAAAAACGCGTTCGACACCTCGTACCGGCGGTGCGATGGGACCCTGGTCTCGGTGAATATCGCGAGTGTTGGACTTTTCGACGAAGGAGGGTTGTGCTGCGGAAGTCTCGCGGTAGTGCGCGACGTGACGAACCAGCGGCGCCTCCAATCGCAGCTCATGGTCAGCGACCGTATGGCCTCTGTGGGCACGCTGGCCGCGGGCGTTGCCCACGAAATCAACAACCCGCTAACCGCACTCATCGGCAATCTCGAGTACATCAACGAATGTATGGCGTCCACCGCCGGGGATCTGAAGGATGTTTACGCGACTGGCAGGTCGATGCGCGCGACAATACCGGAGCCTCTCCAGGACGCCATCGAGGCGGCCCAGCGCATTCGCTTCATCGTCCACGATCTCAAGATGTTTTCTCGTGCTCCCGTGGATGTCAAAGGGAGTGCGGTCGACGTCATCGCGATCATGGAGTCGTCCCTCCGAATGGCATGGAACGAGATCCGTCACCGCGCGCAACTCGTGAAGGAGTTCAGCCCTGTCGCCTTCGTGGATGCAAGTGAAGCGCGACTCGGCCAGGTATTTCTCAATCTCATCATGAACGCGGCACAGGCCATTCCAGAGGGCCACGCGGATGAGAATCACATTCGGGTCGGCATAGAGCAAACGGGAGCGCGCGTCACCATAGCGGTGCATGATACGGGCGCAGGCATTCCTCCTGAGAATATTGGCCGGGTGTTCGACGCCTTCTTCACCACGAAGGCCGTTGGCATTGGAACCGGACTCGGCCTGGCGATTTGCCACCGCATCGTGACGGACATCGGTGGAGAGCTTACGGTCGAGAGCCTGGAAGGCCGAGGCACGACCTTTTGTGTGTCACTCCCCGCAAGCGAATGCCTGGCGCTCGACGCTCCAACCGGCGTTGCGTTGCGGGGGGGGACCGGCCGGCGCGGCAGGGTTCTGATCGTGGACGATGAAGAGATATTGTTGCGTTTGTTATCCCGTTCGCTCGCGAGTGATCACGACGTTGTCGCATTGTCTTCGGGGAAGGATGCGTTGGCACTCTGCGCCAAGGGTGAACGCTTCGACATGATTTTGTGTGATCTCATGATGCCCGAGATGACGGGCATGGATCTGTGCTCCGAACTGGCGCGGGTTGCGCCCGAGCAAGCGGATCGCATGGTTTTCATGACGGGAGGAGCGTTCACCGCGCGCGCGCGTGCGTTCCTGGATGCGTCCGAGCACCCATGCGTGGAGAAACCATTCGAGCGGGCTACCGTCCTTGCCATTCTCGAACGTCACATCTTGCGGAGTCCATCGGGTGACGGTCCGGCATAGTCGTCTCCACGGAATTCTTCGTCGGGCGGGCGTACACCGTGTCGTCCTGAGCGAAGCAAGCACCCTTTTATTGCGTTGTTTCGACTGGCCATGAGTTCAACCGCGAGCCCTTCAGGGCTGGGCAGACGCCCCTTTTCGACAAGTCAATACGCGGCGCTGCTCTGTCTTGTATGGAGTGTGCCTTCCGCCTTCGCCATCGTCGAGCGGTACGCGTATGACGTGGACGGGGTAGCGGCTCCCGCCTTCTGGCGCGTGTTTGCTGCCAAGAGCGTGGGGTGGTATGCGTGGGCCGTCATGACACCGTTCATCTTCGGTCTTGCCCGGCGCTTTCCGCTCCGTGTTCCGCTCGTCCGCCGAGCAGTACTGACCCACGTGGCCGGTTGCACCGGCGCGTGCACGTTGCACGCGGTCATCTGGTCACTGGGGAACTGGCTCGGTACTCCGGACCTTCCCGGCACGTACCTTTCGCTGTTACGTCACGGGTTACTCGCGTGGCTCCCCATCTCGGTCACGATCTATGCCGGGCTCGTGGGAGGAGCGCACTGGATGTTCCTGTCACGCGAAAGTCAGGAGCGCGAGCGACGCACGGCTGCACTCGAAGGCCAGCTCCTTCGAGCCCAATTGCAGGCGTTGCGAATGCAGCTTCAACCACATTTCCTGTTCAATACGCTTCACACGATTGCGGTACTCATCAGAGAACGGGATACGAGCGAGGCGGTCCGGCTGATCGCATGCCTGGGCGACGTGTTGAGAGCGGTCCTTCAAGCCGACGACAAGCAGGAAGTATCTCTTTTTGAGGAGCTGACATTGACGCGTCAGTACCTCGAGATCGAGGAGGCCAGATTTGCCGACAGGTTGCACGTCTCGTGGAACGTCCAGGACGGTGTGGGCGGGCTTGCGGTACCGTACCTCATTCTCCAGCCGCTCGTGGAGAACGCGCTTCGGCATGGGGTGTCTCAACTCGAGAAGGGAGGGCACGTGGAGATCGGAGCTCGCCTGAATAGCGAACGGCTGCTCCTGTGGGTACGAGATACCGGACCGGGGGTGCTTCCGACGGTCGGAACGTGCGGCGGGATCGGGCTTCGTAACACCCGGCAGCGCTTGCTCGCGCTGTATGACGGTGAAGGAAGTCTCGTCCTTGAGACGCTCCCCTTCCATTGCGGCGGCGGATGCCGTGCCCAGCTCGATTTGCCGTGCAAGCTGACTGATCACGTATCGCCCATTGCGGCGGCGCCGTGGTATGCCTGAGATCCCTGGCTCGAATCGCTTTCGTGTCCTGATCGTTGACGACGAGCCCGCGGCGCGTCGAGGTGCCCGCCTCGTCGTCGAGTCCCGGCCGGACTTTCAGGTCGTAGGTGAATGCACCAACGGGAGCGAAGCGATTGTCGCCATTCGCGCGCTCGGGGCTGATGTCGTACTGCTGGATATCCAAATGCCCGGGCAGAACGGCTTTGATGTGATACGTGCCCTGGGGGCCGACCACATGCCCGATGTCGTGTTCGTGACGGCGCATGACTCGCATGCGGTCAAGGCATTTGAGGTTGCCGCTGTGGATTATATCGTAAAGCCCTATACCGATGCTCGCCTGCTCGATGCGCTCGACCGAGCTCGCGCACGCCAGGACGGCCGACGGGCTGAATTGCTGCGGCAGCAGCTGCGGCAGCTGTTGCAGGTAGAGAGTGCGGGTGGATCTCCTGAAATCCCTCCGCCGTCGAGACAGTATCTCTCCCGGTTTCTGGTCACTGTTGGCTCCCAACGCCTCGTCGTGGAGGTGGCAGATGTCACATGTATTCGGGCCGACGACTATTGCGTGACCATTTTTGCCGGTGGTTCTGCGTACGTCATGCGCGAGTCACTCACGCGACTGGAAGAGCGTCTTGACCCGCACCTCTTTCTGCGTGTTCACCGCTCTGCACTCGTCCGCACCGCGTCGATCCTGAAGCTCGACGCGCTCCCTGGCAACCTTTCGGTCGTCCTCAGAGATGGCACCCGGGTGCCGGTGAGCCGGTCCCGCAGAGATGCTATCCTGTCTCTTCTTGGGGATCTGCGAGGCTGATTCGCGATCACCCATACATGCCGTTTGCTGCGCAGGTACGCTGTTCGCTGCAGGAAACTGCTATCGGCCGCATGGATACTGGCACCAAGGGCCGGGTCGCGGCACCATGAAAGGCGATCTACCTCTCCCGGTGCCTGAAGATCGGCGCGGCCGCTCGCCCTTCCTCTTCACCCGAACATGCCAACGCTCTGGTCTTTTCTGCTGGTTGGGCGTTACGCGATCTCCATCTTATGGTGGACGGCTGGACTGACGCTCGCCATGGCGGCGTCTTCCTGTTACCACCCGTTGAACCGTGTTCGGCAGACGTCCAGCCAACCGGTTCTGATGCTCACCGACGGTCGCTGGCTCCTTGACGGCCGTTTTGAAGCACGCACCATGTATGTCGCCGGAGGCCTGTTCGTCGACAGCGCGGCTGCCGGCCATGTCACGTCGAGCATCGACTTGGGCGGCCGCTTCGTGGTCCCGCCATTCGCGGAGGCACACAACCATAACATCGAAGCGTCGCCTCGGCTGGATAGCCTTTTGGCGCGCTATCTCAGCGATGGCATTTTTTACGTCGAGAACCCGAACGTGCTGCCTCGTGCGAGAGCAGCGCTTCTTGGCAAGGTGAATGTGCCTCAGGGAGTCGATGTGTTGTTCGCGAATGGCGGACTTACCGGGACTGGTGGGCACCCGATGGATCTTGCCCGTCGCAATGTCGCGCGTGGCATCTGGCGTGACAGCGACACCGAGGGGGCGTTTTTCTGGGCGATCGACAGCATTGCGGATCTCGTCCGGAAGTGGCCGGCTATCCTGAGCCAGCATCCTGATTTCATCAAGCTCTACCTCCTGCATTCGGAGGAGTATCAGCGCCGGAAGGCCGACGACGCCTTCCTAGGCTGGCGGGGGCTCGACCCTGCGGTCGTATCCTCGGTCGTCACGCGCGCGCACACCGCCGGCCTACGCGTCGCCGCCCATGTCGAGACGGCACACGACTTTGACGTCGCCATCGCTGCGGGCGTAGACCAGATCGCCCACACCCCGGGGTTTCGGGGGGAGCGTGGTCAGCTTCCCGACCCCGCTGCCTACCGAATTACCCGGGAATCCGCGATGAAGGCGTCCCGGCAAGGGACCACGGTCGTGACGACCCTCGCCGGCATCGCGGGCGTTGATCTACATGGTCCGGACAGTAGCCGTCGGAAGGCCTTCGACGCACTGCATCGTGCAAATCTCACCACCTTGAAGGACGCAGGGGTTCAGGTACTGCTTGGCAGTGACAACTATTCGGGCGACGGCAAGGATGAAGCCGCGTACCTGCAATCGCTTGGGGTATTCTCCAATGCCGAGTTGCTCGTCCTTTGGACTGAAACGACGCCGCGCGCCATCTTTCCCGCGCGACGTATCGGGATACTTCAGCCCGGATACGAGGCGAGCTTTCTTGTACTCTCCTGTGATCCTGTGCAGCACTTTCAATGTGTCGACAGTCTCACGATACGGTACAAAAGTGGGGCCCCGGTGGGTGAGACCCGCGGCGCGGCCTCCCGATGACCTGGCCCACTCCAATCTGCCACGGACTCGCCTTCGCCCTCATGCTCGTCGTCGGGGCATCTGCCAGAGGGTCCTGCCAGCAGAGGGAGCGAGTGCCGAATCTCGACGGGCTTGCAAGCGAGGCGGCGGCACACCTGGCTGAGTACCTGCGTATCAATACGAGCAATCCGCCCGGACGCGAGCTCGAGGCGGCGCGGTTTCTCAAGACATTGTTTGAGCGGGAAGGTATCGAGGTAATGCTGGGGGCAGAACGCGCGAACGTCTTTGCCCGTCTCAGGGGCAACGGCACGGAACGCGGAATCGCGCTGCTTCACCACATGGATGTTGTACCCGCTGACTCGGCCGATTGGTCTGTGCCGCCGTTCGGAGGCGTCATTCGTGACGGCTACGTCTACGGACGGGGCGCCCTGGATATGAAGGGCGATGCAATGGTTCACGCATTGGCCATGATCGCGTTGAAGCGATCCGGTGTTCCGCTTACCCGGGATGTCGTCTTCATCGGGAACGCTGACGAGGAGGCCGGCTCACGTGGTGCGGAGATCTTCGTGGCCCGCCACGCGGATCTCCTGACCAACGTCGGGTTTCTCATCACCGAAGGCGGCTTCAATCCAGCTGCGACAGGGGTCCGTCCTCCAATCTTTGGCGTCAGCGTTTCCGAGAAGCGGGCCGTCTGGCAGCGGTTGACGGTCGTCGGCACGGCCTCGCATGGCTCCCGGCCACGCGCCGACAATCCTGCGGCGCGCTTGGTCACAGCGCTGGCACGTCTGGTGGCATATCAAGCGCCGGTGCATGTCACCCCCGCGGCGCGGCGCTATCTGGCAGCCATTGCGCCTGGCTATGAGGGCCGACAGCGACAGTGGCTCTTGGACGTTGAGCATGCGGTTCACGACTCGGCCGCGAAGGAGTGGCTGCTCTCACAGCCAATCTGGAATGCGCTCCTCAGGAACACCATGTCGCTCACGGTTCTTCAGGGATCAGTGAAAACGAACGTGATCCCGCGCACGGCAACGACCGAATTGGATATTCGGGTGCTTCCCGACCAGGATGTCGATAGTATACTGAACGTACTGAAGCGGGTCGCCGCCGACTCGAGTGTTCATTGGACGGACGTGATCGCGCCGGGTCTGCCGCTCGGTTCGGCCTGGACTTCTTTATCAGGCTCTTACTCCACCTTCAATCCGTCCCATGACCACAGCGCGTAGGAGTTGGCGGGTTGCACGCACAGGCGTCATGTCATGCGTGCGCGTGAAGTCGCGCTTTCTGGCCGCGCTTTGGTGTATGGCGTGCTCGAGTCAGTCCTTGGGTGGCGCCGGCCATGTCGGTCTTGCAGGAAAGAGCCGTGCTCCAGAAGCCTGTGCTGCCCACGCCTCGGAGATCAGACAAGCCGTTCTCGATGTCACCACGCGTCAGCACAACGTCGGCTTGTCCGTGGCGATAAGCCGATACGGTCAGATCGTGTTCTCGGAGGGATTCGGATTCGCTGACCTCGAGGATAGTGTACGAGTCTCTCCCCAGACGCGTTTTGCCATTGCGAGTGTGACCAAGGCATTCACAGGCATCGCTCTGCTCAAGGCCGTGGAGCGAGGACAGATCGACCTGGACACACCGATCCAACGTTACGTCCCTTCTTTCCCAAGAAAGCCTGGGCCTGACATCACGGCACGCCTCCTTGCTGCGCATCTTGGTGGGATCCGGCACTGGAAGGACGAGCGTTCCCCTGCTTTGTACGCACGGCATTTTGACGATGTCCAGGACATCCTGTCGCTCTTCGCCGAGGATAGCCTCGTTGCACCCGCAGGCAGCGGGTACCATTACTCCAGCTATGGGTACGACCTGCTGGGCATCGCCATTCAGACGACGGCTGGCCGGCGCTTCCAGGACGCGGTCAGTGCTGACCTCATCAGTGGCCTGGGACTTACCCACACGCAATTCGACGATCCCAGACGCATCATTCCGTTGCGGTCGCGTCATTACAGCTTCTACGACCCCACAACATCGGCTGAGCTCGCCGAGCTCATGCGAGTGCCGGATTGGGACTACAGTTACAACATGGCCGCCGGCAACATGATTTCCACAACGGAGGATCTCGTACGGTTTGGGGACGCGGTCTCCCATCCGGGCCTTCTCTCCGCACAATCCCTCGCCCTTCTCTATCGGCGGCCGCAGATCGACACGGTGCAATCCTCGATGAGTTTCGGCTGGTTTGTGTCCCCGCCTGACACTCTTCCGTTACGAATCCATATCAATGGTGCAAACGCTGGCATTCAGGCGGGACTATACGTCTACCCGGAATCCAGGCTCGTGATCGCGCTCGCATCGAATACGTGGGGGCGGGGCTCGCGCTCGGGGGAGCTGACGGGGACCCGTCCCTTGGACCTGCCCTCACGAATTGCGCAGGCCTGCGGTCAGTGAGTGCGCACGCCGGGGGGCGTTGCCATTGGCTTGCGGCGTCAACGACGACACACTTTTCATCCTCGAAGTGATTTCAGGATCCTCCCGACGGGCGCTAACGGCACGTTTAATCAACATCGCTTACGGCTCGAAATGGCTGTGCAGTTTCTTGGCGTGGTTGCGGTCGCACCAGGCGGCGAAGTTTCCTTCGAGGGAGGAGATGAGGTCGCGGGGAAAGGAGAGATCGAACCGCCGAGGACGCAGAGGGACGCAGAGAACAGACAGATTGAACCACAGAGGACACAGAGGACAGCATTCTCTGCGGCTGTTCCTCCGCGTCCTCTGTGCCCTCTGTGGTTCAAAAGTTGTTCAAAAGTTCACGGAACCCGGCGCAACTCACTAGACGAAGTCGGCGAGCGTCAGCAGCGTGGTCCTTGATACCATACTTACGTTCGTAAACACTTGTCGCGTATCGAGTTACCCGGTGACTCTCACTGCCTCTAACTAACTAGTGCTTACTCCGCTCGTAAGGGTTCTTAAGGGAATCGCCTCTTGCGAGAACAAGCTCGTTGTATGAGGTTAGCGCTTTCCAGTTCGTTCATACGCACCGGCCTTTAGATGCCGCGGTCTCTTTAGGCCGCACACAAACGCCTGTTGCGCGGTATGTACATCGTCGCCGGTTCCCGCCGCTGAGTTGCTGTTCCCCCGCCACTTCTCTCCATGTCTTACTTCGGTACGTTGCGCCACGGTCGCGCGCTACTATCGCCTAACTCGGGTGCGCTTCCATTCATGAAGGAGACCGCGCCAGCTACGCGCACGGAAGCTGGCCATGCCATTCGGTCGTTTGGCGCAAACAGTAAAACGGTAACGGCTTCTCGATCGGATTTGCGCGATCAGTTCGTCCTTCTTCAGTTCGGGAAACAGGATGGAGATGCACGAGTACTTCATACGGATGATGTCGTGGCAATTAAGTCTGGCTCGGACACGCAACCCGACATTCTCTGTACGGTGCAGCTGAGTTCCTTTCATGTGAGCGCCGACGAAGAGATCGCACCAGATACGAAAGCCACACTCAGGCTCGATCTTGGGAAAGACGACAGCTCGCGGTCTGAGTTAGACACGCTGTTCTGGAGCGTAGCGGCGGGATTGAGCCTTTTCGATACGGGGGCTAACGTCCGATCCGAGCCACGCAAAGTAAGCGCTGATTTCAGGCAAGCACTCTCAAAGCGGCCTATTGAGATTCCTGGAGGGCTTGGTCGGATGTCTTTTGAAATCGTGAAGCACAGGGAGCCATCATGGTGGAAGAAAGTCTTCTCCTTTCTTCAGTCCAAGGATGGCACTCGTCTAGCCTCAGCAATCGGCTTCCCAGCGCTAACAAGCTCCGCGATTGCTTTAGTCGATGAGATTTTTAACCGGCTCGATGGCGATGCGCCCGAGGTTCTATTCAAGAGCTATCCCTTGACGCTCGCTCTTAGCGCTCGTGCTCGCACGGAGCTCGAGGCAGGTCAAGCTGGAGTTACCGTTGGAGTACTCAATCCGGGCTCTACGCTTGTTGTGCGCGCTCGCGATCTCGCAACGATCGTATCGGCGAAGCCTGTCTTTATGAGTGCCTATGGACTGCTGAAGCCCAGCGACATGCCGAGTCAGCAGTTCTTGATGGAACCCGAGGCGAATCCCTTCTCGCAGATGACGTATGCGGTGATTCGCGTCGGCGTCACGGAGACACGGCTAGCGCCGGTTATGGACTTCGGCGATGGGCACTGATTTCATCCGTTGCTGAGCGTGAACATCAGCACTCGATACTCTTCGAGCGCCCGCACCATCAGAGGTCTTTCATGCGCACGTTGACGCTCTACGACATCGCAGTGTTCTACCAGCTGCCAGTTGTGGGCTTCATTCTGCTCGCGTCCTACCTCGCTGCCCGGCATTTCGGTAGCGCGCTGTCCCGGTTTGTTTTTCTTGGATGGTTGTGTAACGGACTC
>JAQBPY010000345.1 GCA_028287285.1 Gemmatimonadota bacterium | reverse complement strand
GTGCCCTCCGGAGCGCGTCCCAACGGGTCGCGATACAGGTCGCTTCGGTCGCGGCCGCCGAGGAAGACGTCCGGGTGCAGCAGCAGCGATACAACATCGGCATGTCGGTTTTGCTCGATCTCATCACGTCACAGGCGGCGTTAGCGACGGCGGAACAGGCACTGATTCAGGCGCGGTACGATTACCGGATCGCACGGGCGCAGCTCGAGGCGCTCATCGGGCGGGACCTGCAGTGAACACTCCCGAACTTCCAGCAAGAATGACCGAGAAAGACAAAATGCTTGTCCGCCGGCAACCACCTGGCGTCCAGAGATTCTCGACTATCGCGATCGCGTTGATTGTAGCGCTCGCGGGGTGCAAGAAGTCGACTGATCCCGCGCTTGTGATCGAGACCGCTCCCGTCGAGCGACGGAGCATCGTACTGAGCGCGCAGGCGAACGGAACCGTAGAGCCCATCGACATCGTCGAAGTAAAATCGAAAGCGTCGGGCACGATCATCAGGATGCCCGTCGACGTCGGGTCGAAGGTAAAGGTTGGCGACCTGCTGGTTCAGATCGATCCACGCACAGTGCAGAACGCGTACACCCAGGCCGCTGCTGATCTTGCCTCGGCGACCGTAGCGAGATCGGTGGCGCTGGCGCAGCGCAATCGCTCGGCGGATCTGTACAAGCAGAAGATCATCACCTCGACAGAGATGGAGGCGGCGACGGTCGCTTTCGCGAACGCGGATGCAAACGTCATCAAAGCGCGGACGGATCTCTCGACCGCGAAGCTCCAGCTGGAGGATGCTACGATTACCGCGCCGACGAACGGTACGGTCATTCTGCGTCCGGTGTCGGTTGGGACAGTTATTACATCGGCGTCGACAGCGGCTAGCGGCGGTACGACGATTCTCGACATGGCCGACCTCAGCAAGGTCCGGATGCGCGCGTTCGTGAACGAAACGGACATCGGCAACGTCAAGGCGGGGCAGACTGCCACCGTGACCGTCGACGCGTTCCCTACGCGGAGATTCGTTGGTATCGTGGAACAGGTACAGCCGGAGGCGGTCGTGCAATCGAGCGTCACGATGTTTCCGGTGCTGGTGAGTCTCGACAATTCCGACGGCGCGCTCATGCCCGGGATGAACGGACAGGTAGTCATGGACATCCTCCGGAAAGACAATGTTCTCGCTGTGCCGAGCGATGCGATTCGAAATGCGCGAGACGCAGCAACGGTCGCTCCGGTGCTCGGAGTGAGTCCTGATTCGTTGAAAGCGGCGCAGACGGCAGCGCGTGCGGCGCGCGGGGCGGGAGCGGGCGGGACGGGTGCGCCGGGTGACACGACAAGTGGCCGGCGCAGGTCTGGTGCGGCGAGCTCGACACCCGGAGCGGTAGGGGCACAGGGTGCGGCGTCGGGCACGGCTTCCTCGACGGGCCGGCGTGGTGGTGGCGGTGGGGGAGGCGGTGGTGGCGGAGGCGGCGGTGGCGGTGGCGGCGCAGGAGGAGCGGGAGCGGCGGGAACTGGCCGAACCGGCGGCGCTATGTTCGTCTTCGTGAAGCAGGGGAGCAAGTACTCGCCGCGCGTAGTGCGCCTTGGAGTCAGCGATTTTGATTACAGCGAGATTCTCAGCGGCGTTAAGCAAGGCGAGCTAGTCGCCCTGCTCGGCCCCGCAGTGTTGCAGGCGCAGCGCGACCAACTTCAGGCACGCGTTAGAGCCGGTGCGGGTGGCGGACTCCAGACGACCACGGCGCCGGCGGCTGGGGCAGCGGGCGGAGCCGGTGCAGGTGGCGGAGCTCGCGGTGGTGGTGGCGGCGGTGGACGGCCGCCCGGCAACTAAGGAGGGAGTACCATGCTGCTCACGGAGACGATTGGCGTAGCGCTGGGAGCGCTCAGGGCGAACAAGCTTCGCTCGTTTCTGACGATGCTGGGCGTTGTGATCGGCGTGGGAGCTGTAATCGCCGTGGTCGCGCTCGGGCGCGGCGCCCAGGAATCGGTCAACGCAAGAATCTCCGCGCTGGGAACCACCCTTCTGACGGTGCAGCCGGGCCAGATCTACGCGCCCGGCGGAGTTTCGTCGGGCAGTGACCGCGCACCGATGGTGGTCGCTGACGCGAAGGCACTCGATTCGGTGGGCGGGGCAGTTTCAGCCGTCGAGCCGGAGATGCAGAAGCAGCTCCAGGTTCAAGACCTGGCGACGAATACCAATCCCACCGTGCTCGGCACGAGCGCCAAGGATCTCGACGTGCGCAAATACACGTTGGCTGAGGGGAAAATGTTTACGACCGGTGACGATCGGGCCAGCCGGAGTGTGGCAGTGCTCGGCGCGGCCGTTCCCGACAACCTCGGAGTGCCTGCGGCAAGTCTCGTCGGCCAGAACATCCGCATCGGTGGGTTTCTCTTTCAGGTAATTGGCGTTCTCGCCAGTAAGGGGAGCGGCGGCGGATTCGGAAACCCGGACGATCAGGTTCTGATTCCGCTGACCACGGCGCAGTTCCGTGTGTTCGGCAGCGACCGGTTGCGGCAGATTGGCGTGCTGGCATCGTCAGAGGCCGAAATTCCGCAGGCGATGGCGGAAATCCAGAAAACGCTTCGCCGTTTGCACCGGCTGCGCGTCGGTGTTCCTGACGACTTCCAGATCCGCAA
>JAQBPY010000325.1 GCA_028287285.1 Gemmatimonadota bacterium | reverse complement strand
AGGCGGGCCGGCCGCTCGGCGGCGCCACCGTGTCGATCCCGGTGCGGAACGCGACCACGCGAAGCGCGAATGACGGACGATATGCGCTCTCGGTGAATCGCGGTGCCGAGTCCGAGCAGGCGTGGTTGGAAGTTTCGAAGGCGGGGTTCGACAACTTGCGGCTGATGGTGTTTCTGCACGGCGACACGGTGCGCGCCGACGTGAGGATGACATCCACTCTCACGTCGCCCAGGGAATCGATCGCCGCCGACGCTTCTTCGTCGAAGGGTGCGGCCGTGGCCGCGGGCCGCGCATTGCCACAGGCCTCCCCGGCGCAGCTCGGAATCGCCGGTGGCATCGGCCGAACGACGGCGATGTCGGCGCGCGGTGAGACGAGGCCGTATCGCCTGCGGCGCATGCCCGACGAAGGCGCAAATACCGAGGCGTACGATCACATCGACGAGAATCCGTTCCGCTCGCCGCGCGTTGCTCCGCTTTCCACCTTCTCCGTGGACGTCGACCGCGCGTCGTACAGCAATGTCCGCCGGTTCCTCACGCGAGGCCAACTGCCGCCGAAGGATGGAGTGCGTATCGAGGAGCTCGTGAACTACTTCCCGTATGACGATGCCGCACCGGGCCAGAATGGTGCGCCGTTGCGCGTCACCACGGAGGTTGCCGCCGCACCGTGGAACGCGCAACACGATCTCGTGCGCATCGCGCTCCGCGCCCGCGACGTCGACATGCGGCGTGCCGCGCCAAGCAACCTGGTTTTTCTGATCGATGTCTCCGGGTCGATGTTCGGACCGGGGCGCCTTCCGCTCGTGAAGGAAGCGCTGAGCCTCATCGTGCATCAGCTTCGCGAGCAGGATCACGTTGCGATCGTGGTATATGCGGGCAATGCGGGTCTCGTCCTACCGTCCACCTCGGGTGCCGACAAGCAACGCATCCTCGCGGCACTGCAAGGTCTCGAAGCCGGTGGCTCGACGGCCGGCGGCGCCGGCATTCGTCTGGCGTACGATGTCGCCCAGAAGAATTTCATCGTGGGAGGAACCAACCGCGTGATCCTCTGCACCGACGGCGACTTCAATGTCGGCCAGTCGAGCGACGGTGAGCTCGTGAGGCTCATCGAGGAGCGTCGTCGTGAAGGATCGTTCCTCACGATCCTCGGCTTCGGGATGGGCAACTACAAGGACGCCAAGATGGAGAAGCTCGCTGGTGCGGGCAACGGAAACTACGGCTACATCGACGACCTGCTCGAGGCGCGCAAGATGCTGGTGAAGGAGATGGGCGGGACGCTCATCACGGTCGCGAAAGATGTGAAGCTCCAGGTGGAATTCAACCCCGCACGTGTGCAGGCATATCGCCTGCTCGGCTACGAGGACCGGCTCCTTCGCGACGAAGACTTTGCGAATGATGCAAAGGATGCCGGCGACATCGGAGCGGGACACACCGTGACCGCACTCTACGAGATCGTTCCGACGGGCGCGCCGCTCGACGTGACCCTGCATGACGTGGCGGCACTCCGGTACCGGACACCGGCAGCCGCATCGGCGCCAACGGATGAGCTGCTGCATGTTGCCATGCGCTACAAGGCGCCAGATGGCGACAGGAGCCTCCTCGTGACACATCCGGTTCGTGCCGAGCGCGGCACGCCGTCGGAAGCGATGCGCTTTGGCAGCGCGGTCGCGGGATTCGGCATGCTGCTGCGCCAGTCGCCGAATGCCGGCTCGCTCACCTGGAATCAGGTGGTGTCGCTCGCGCGTGGCGCGAAGGGCGCGGATGAGGACGGCTATCGGGCGGACTTCATCAAGCTCTCCGAGATGGCGGCGACATTGGTGAAGAACAGCCAGGTGGGCGTGCGGGATTGATCGGCACGATGGGCAGGAATGGACAGCGCATGCATGACGCGTCATCATTGTGCATGGCTGACTACGAACACCTGCGCATCGACACGACCGCCGATGGCGTCCGCACCATCACACTGGATCGCCCGGACCGTCTCAACGCCGTGAACAGCGCACTCGCCTTTTCCGTTGGCGATGCGCTCGCGGATGCCGGCACCGATGACGCCGTGCGCGTGGTGGTCATCACCGGGGCCGGCCGCGCATTCTGCGCCGGCCTCGACCTGGCCGAGCCGCCTGCACTCCCCTCGGTCACGCGTGCCGATCGGCTCGATCCATATGCCTGGGTCGGTACCTGGGTGCAGCGCGTCATCGCCTGCGAAAAGCCGGTGATTGCCGCCGTGAACGGCCCGGCCGCCGGCGCAGGGTTTGGTCTTGCGCTCGCATGCGACATCAGGCTGCTCGCGTCGTCGGCCAGGATGACTGCCGGTTACGTGCGTCGCGGCCTCAGCCCCGACGCAGGCGTCACGTATTTTCTCCCGCGGCACGTGGGACTCGCGCGCGCGTCGGACATCCTGCTCACGGGGCGTGATGTCGACTCGTCGGAGTCGCTGCTGATCGGCCTCGCAACGATGGTCATTCCCGACGAGGAGTTTGGCGCGATGGTCGCAAGCTACGCGTCACGCCTCGCGGCCGGCGCGCCAATCGCACAGGCGCTGACGAAACGTCTGCTGGTGCAGAGCTTTGATCGCCCGCTCGACGCCGCCCTTCGCGATGAGCTCACGCAGATCAAGGTCTGCTTCGGCACCAGGGACGTAGGCGAGGCGATGACGGCATTTCGCGAAAAGCGCCTGCCGGCTTTTACTGGCCAATAGCCCTCCTAAGCGAAGCAACGGACCTGCTTTCCTACTTCGCCCGGGCCACCGCGAGCACGTTCCAGCTGTTTTCCGTAGGCAGCGCATCATCGTCGCCGAATGCGCGCAGCTCCACGAGCTCGAACCCCTCGGCCTCGAACAACAACATCAGCTCCTGCGGAAAGAAAAAGCGCATCGCATGCGTCTCGTGCATCTCGGCGATGACTTCCTTGTTGTGCAGCCGCCAGACGCGATAGTCGACATCCGCGCGGTGCGCGAAGGTGTCCAGTGAGGTGCGCACCGACCGGATCACCTGCCCACCGGGCGCGTCCACGACCTTTGTACGCTCGCTCGGCCGCACGGACAGCACCGCCGGTCCATACCATACGTCGCACACGAACAGCGCACCGCTCCGGACGTGCGCCCGCGCCGTGCCCAGTGCTGCGCGCACGGCCTCGTTGGTGACCTGATAGCCGAGCACCGCGAACATCATGAGGGCGGCGTCGAATGGCGAGCCGCCAAGCTTCACGCTCGTGATATCGCCCTCCACGAAGCTCGGTTGTGGCGACAGCTCGTCGAGCGACTGCTCTGCCTTCACGCGAGCAATGCGGAGCATCTCGGGAGACCGGTCCACGCCCGTGACGTCGTAGCCGCGTTTCGCGAGCCGGATGGCGTGCTGTCCGGTTCCGCATCCGAGGTCGAGCACCGCATTCCCTCTGAGTGCGTGGCGCGTGAACAGCCGCTCCAGGAGCGCGACTTCGGCGTCATAGTCCTTGTCCTGGTACAGCAGGTCGTACTGCTGCGCGTAGTCAGTGCCGAATGTTCCGGTCATGCAAATATCTCCTTCACCCGTTCAAGACAAGAAACCATTGCGAAAGCCGGGAGCTTGAACTGCCTGCTTGCGGTTCACGCTCTCGTCACGCAACAGCGCGCTCTTCGTCAGGCGCCGCAGGGTCCCGCTCACGCGCCGCCGTAATGATCGCCACGCCTGCCAGGATCACCGCGGCCGCCAACACCGTCCGCGACGTTACCGGCTCGTGTGCGAACGCCCAGCCAAGGAACACCGCGACCACCGGATTCACATACGCATATGTCGCGGCCTTGGCCGCCGTGGTGTGCGCGAGCACATAGAAATACGCCGTGAAGCCCACGAGCGAGCCGAACGTCACCAGGTAGACAAAGCCCAGCACCGATCGGGACGAGGCGTTCGCCAGGTCGATATGGCTCAACTCGCCGGTCGCCGCTCCGACGATCGCCAGGCACAGTCCGCCGGCGATCATCTGCGTTGCCGCGCCCAGCAAAGCCGACGTCGTCCGGGGCGCATGCTTGATGTAGAGCGAGCCCGCGGCCCACGACGCTGACGCGACGAAGAGCACGACCGCGCCCGTGATGGAGATATCGCCGCCGCCATGCAGCGCGTCCGGGCCCATGAGCAACCCGAGCCCCCCGAGCCCAATGGCGAGTCCGGCAAAGACCAGCCCGGGCGGCCTGCGTCCACCAGGCCGCAGCCAATCCAGCATGACCATCCAGAGCGGCACCACGGCCACGAGCAGCGAGGCAATGCCCGAGGGCACACGCTGCTCCGCCCACGCAACGCCGCCGTTGCCGCCGAGGAGCAGGAGCAGCCCGCTCACCAAGCCGATGCGCCAGTCCAGGCGCGTTGCCCGGAGCGCCGGCTCGCGGAGCCGCGAGAAGGCCAGCAGGATCAGACCCGCCATGACAAAGCGCGCGCCAGCCATCAGCAGTGGCGGTAACGTCTCGACGGCGAAACGAATCGCCAGATACGTCGAGCCCCAGATGATGTAGACAGCCGCAAAGGCGGCAATCAGGCGTGAACGCATCGAGCAAACATACGCGTCGGGCACGCTTTCCACCTGCCGGCCAGGTTGGCGGCAGAAAACGGCACAGCACTTGAAGGTTCAGTAGGTGTAATGTATAGTTAACATATCAATTAAAGAGGCCACAATGACTACGGCCATGCTCCCGACACCAGCTACATACGATCCGCTTTCCAGCGCCTCCTCCATGGACTTTCTGGAGGTCGAGCCCACTTCACCAGCCACCGCCAAGCGCGATGCGGAGTTCGAGCGCGAGGCGCTCCCGTGGCTCGATGACGTATATCGCTTTGCCCACTCG
>JAQBPY010000322.1 GCA_028287285.1 Gemmatimonadota bacterium | reverse complement strand
GGCATGATGCTCGGTGACGATGTGAAGATCGAGATCAACGTCGAAGCACAGAAAGCAAAAAGCTGAGCTCGCTATTGTCTCGGTGCTCCTTCGCCTGTAGCGTTAGGAGCACCGGATTTCGTCCGGTGATCCCCCGTTTCCGGCTAGCTGCATGCCTGCAAACATGACCCTTCGACGTACGCTCCTCGCACTCTGTTCTGTGTCATGGCTCGCGTGCGGCGGAGGCGCCACCGGCGACGGGAGCACCGGCGGTCCGTCCGTGCAGGTTCCGACGGACAATGTTGCCAGCTTCGATCGCCTGCAGACCGAGCTGTTCACGCCAAGCTGCGCGACGGCGAACTGTCACGTGGGCTCCTCGGCGCAGGCGGGGCTGATCCTCACGCCCGATGCGGCATACGCCAACCTTGTTGGCGTGGCGCCCACGAACACCAACGCCATCTCCGATGGCATGCGGCGCGTCATGGCCGGCAAGCCGGACTCGAGTCTCCTTTATCGCAAGCTCGTCATGGCCGCTGGCTTCAACGCGCATGACTATGGCAACCCGATGCCCACCGGCACCGCCGGGGTGAGCATTGGGCAGCTGGAGTTCGTGCGGCAGTGGATCGCGGCGGGCGCGCCAAAGACGGGAGTCGTAGCCGATGCGGCGCTGCTCACCAACAAGTCGCTTCAGACCACGCCGCCGTTTGCACCGCTCGCGGCACCCGCCGCCGGTGCGGGCTTCCAGCTCAAGGTCAACCAGTTCGACGTGTCCGCCAACTTCGAGCGCGAGCTGTTCGAGTATCGCAAGGTGAACAACACCACGGACGTCTATGTCAACAGGATCGAGACGTCGATGCGTCCGTACAGCCATCATTTTGTGCTGTATACCTTCGATCCCAATACGCCGAGCTTCTTCATGCCGCAGAACGATGTCGTGCGCGACATTCGTGCGGCAGACGGTTCGATGATCGCGTTGAACATGATCGCGATGGGATATCACGTGTTCTTTGCCGGATCCATGACGCAGCAGAGCAACTACGTGTTTCCTGCTGGCACCGCCCTCAAGATGCCCGCGAACTTTTCCATCGACCTGAACGTCCACTACGCCAACCACACCGATAACCAGATACCCGGTGAGGCGTACGTGAATCTCTATACCGTTCCAGCGGCGCAGGTGGTGCACCCGCTGTCCACACTCAACCTTGCGAACACGAATCTTTCACTGCCCGCCGGCAAGGTTACGACCGTCACGAAGGACTTTACCTTCAGCGCAACGACGACGGTGACGGCGCTCACTTCACACATGCATGCGCGCGGCACGAAGTTCCAGATCAGGATCGTGGGTGGTACCCGTGACGGCGAACTGGTCTACGAGAACACGGATTGGGAACACCCGCAGATTCAATCGTATACCACGCCCATCGTGCTGCAGAAGGGGCAGGGGCTGCGGTCGGTCGTGACGTACAACAACACGACGTCCAGCACGATCAACTTCGGGCTGACGTCAGATCAGGAAATGGACATCATCTTCGGCTATTACTACTAGACCGGGCATCATTTGGCCTCCAGTGTGGCGTTCTCTGTGGCGTTGGTTTCGACTGCCCGCGCATTGGCGGTCGTGGTGGTGGAGAAGGCGGACACGTCGGGCACTGCCACAGCGCCCACGAGCCGCTTGACGGCATCCGCCTTGAAGTCTGGCGAGAGGTGTCCGTAGGTGGTCTCCACCATCTTGAGCGAATTCCCGAGCAGCTGCGCGACGGTGTAGAGGTCGCAGCCGCGCGCGATGAGCCAGCTCGCGAATGTGTGGCGCAGTGTGTGGTAGACGACGCCCTTCGGGTCCGTGCGCCCAGTGATCAGCTCCGCGTCCGCGACGATCTGGAGAAAGTGAGCCCCGAACGTGTCACCGTTGAATGGCAGGTCCGGCGTTCGGATGGACGGGGTCAGCCACTCGTCGTTGGCGAAGGTGGCCAAGTGGTACTCGATCAGTGGCCGGAGTGGCGGTGCAATCGGGATGTGCCGCCGCTTGCCTGTTTTGGGGCGCCAGCCTGGTTGGATCTGAATCGTGATCAGCCCCAGCGCGAGGTCCACGTCGAAGCCGGGCCGGAGGTGGAGCATTTCGTCAACGCGGAGCCCAGCGAACAGGCCGAGCGCCACAGGGCAGAGCAGGCGCGGCGGGCAGGCAGCCAGCAGGCGCTCTCCCTCAGCCTCGGACAGGGACCGCTCGCGCCGTGTGCGCGTAGTCGCGATGACGTGCGGATCGATGGGCACGTGCAGCGGCATCGGCGGGCGCTTGGATTCCTGTGCGTCGCGGAGCTCCGTGTCGCGGTGGAACCGAAACACGGTCCCAACGCGCCAGACGTACGCGGTGACCGTGTTGGTCTCGTACCCATCGCGGATTAGGAACGCCTGGTAATCCGTCACCCGCTTCGTGGTGATCATGTCGAGCGGCAGGTCCGCGTCGTCGCCGAGCCATTCGAGGAACCGATTCGTCTGTGTCTCCGCTGCCGCGCGCGTGCCATCGGACTTCTTTGGGTTCGCCGTGAGCCAATCGAGGTACGACAGTACCGACGCACGCACCGAGGGCCACGCGCCGGCACTGGCCACGGTCGACAATGGCTTCCCGTCCGCGACGAGCCGGGCGACTTGCTGCACGCTCATCGCGCCTTGGCGGATGGCCTCGATCGTCGCGACGTCCTTCGCCTTGAACAGGGCCAGCATTGTCGCATGCAGTCGCGTCGCGTCGTCCTTCCGGCCAGTGCCGTAGGAGATGTGGAATCGCGGCGCGATCTTCTCTTGCCGGAAGTCGTGCTCGTAGAAGCCAGTGGCCGTGTTCTTGTACACGTCAGGCGCTCTGCTGGATTGCATCGGCGGACTCGAACGCCATCACGGCGGCGGGCGGATAGCGACGCACGGGGTGTTGCCCTTTGCCGAACCGCTTGTAGAACAGGTCGGCAATCGGGATTTCATAGACTGTGGTGAGCGCAATGCCCCACCGCTTCGCGAGCTCGCCCGCCGTGAACCAGGTCGCGGACTCCATCGCATCGCCATGTTCCTTGGCGCGCGCGCGGATTCGGGCGAGACGCTCTTCGCGTGTGTCGGTCATTGGTTGGTTACCGGAGACCAGAAGGGAACGAGAGCGAGGAGGGGACCGCATGCAGCGTGATCTGCCCGTTGAATTCGTCGCGCACGACGATAGAGAAGCCGAGCTTTCTGGCCGTCTTCACCTCGGCGAGCTGCACGGCGGTTGGCGTGATCGACGCGATGGGCGTCCCCGGGTATCCGCCATTGAGGACGTCGTTCAGGCGCTCGCGCAGCTCTTTGACTTCCCGCTTGAGGCGGGCCTGAGCGCGGAGAGAAAGGCTCTTTGCCATCTGGCTTACGCCTCCTTCAGGTGCGTGCGCTCCACGAGCGCAACGCGGCTGTTTGGTGTGCCACGCACGACCGGACCTCGCCACGCGCGACCGCCGTGCAATGCATCCAACACGTTGAGAATCGCGGACTTGCGCAGCGGAAAATCAGTGATGGCCGTCGATGTGCCACGGCTCGCTGCTAAACGGTCGGTGTTTTCGTGAGTGCGCATCATCGGGGTATCTGAGACTCAGGTGATGGTCAGGCAGCGACTTGCATAGCGGGCGCGTCAACCGTGCCGATATCAACGGCGTCGAGATATTCCAGCCCGAGCGCAATGACGTCCTCGCGGCTAACCTCTGCTGGCAGCTCTCGCGCTTCAAACATGGCGCGAAACAGGTCCGTCAGTTTCGCGCGCTTCCGTCCCGTGAGCGGCGCGGCGCTGATCATCGAGACTGCCCGCGCAACTTTTCCTGGCGCCTCGGTGATGAGTTGGAAACTGAGCGCCGAGCGCTTGTATGCCTTCAGCAACGCATGGTCGAGCAACCGCACGTCCGTGCGCTCGATGTCCGTCACCACGAGCCGCACCACCTTGTTCTCAATCCCGCCCGGCACGCTCTCAACCAGCCCAGCGATGACCGCGGAGACCTGCGCGGGCGTTGCGTCTTTCGCGGAGAATGATTCGAGCTCGAGGATGTCGCGCGACCGCGGCAACCCGTGAAACGTGTGCGTTCCGGTGGCGAGATCCCGTTCGACGATGCCCTTGCCAGGCAGTCCGAGTGCCGCCTCTTCCCGGAGCTCGCCCCACGTGTCGGAGCTGGTGTAGTCGATCGCGCCGCAGTAGAACGTGTTCCGGGCGCACTCGCGGTAGACGTGGTAGTGCCCGAGGGCGATGTAATCCCACGCGGCGACGTGCAGGTCCTCGTCGGTGAGCTCTTTGTCTGCCGCCGGCGTCCCTTTCGGGGAGATTCCGCCTGTCTCCCCATGCAGGAGCAGTACGTTGTATTTCCGCGCGCCTGTTGGTCGGAGGTCGGCAGAGACGCCGACGCGGGTGTCCGGCACGGCCAAGACCGACACATCCAGATCCGGCAGGTCGATCACGCGCGGCGCGCCGTCGACCACGTGCATGCGCAGATGGCGGAACAGGCCCACGATGCCCCCAGACGCCGAGAAGCGGGGGGTGTCGTGATTTCCCGCTACCATCACGACTTCCGTGGCTGGTAGCGCGGCCCGCAGGCGCGCAAACCCATTGTAGGCGTGCTTGATCGCCGTATTCGTTGGGCGGGGATGGTGAAACAGGTCACCCCCGATCACGACGAGTTCGGGCGCCAGGGCGATGGTCTGGTCAATCGCCGCCGTGAACGACCGTGCGACATCAACCTCACGCTGGTTCACGCCGAGCGCCGTCATCTGCTCGTACTGGCGGAACCCCAAGTGCAGGTCTGACATGTGGACGAGCCTCATCGGGCCGCCTCGCGCTCCACCAGTGCAGCGTCAGCCCGCCGAATATCCGCGTCCGTCTCGATGGGCTTGGCCGGACCTTCCGTGATAGCATTCTGCCGCGCAGGCTCTGCATATGCATCATCATCCAGCCCAGCGACCGGCTTTGTAATCTCCACTTCCGTCGCTTCTTCGATCATCGCGGCGTGCGTCTCGTTCGCCGCAAACTCCATCTCCGCTTCCTGCTCGCGGAGTTCGGGGATCTCGGCCGCACACAGGCGTCCGCACCGGCGCCACGCGCGCGTCTCCACCGTCAACCCTGGGTTCTCGTCCGCCACAGGATCAGACTTCTTACGCTTGTCGCTGCCTGCCGTTTGCGGCGACCACCACTTGACGCCCTCGGTTGGCAGCGCGAGTTCCTTCATCTTCACGGTAACGACATAGACGTACACCGCGTCCGCAGGCACGCCGAGGCGAATGCACTCCTTGAGGCGATCAAACCGCTCGTCAATAGCCCACTGCTCACCCGCTTTCGCGAACTCCTCGAGCCGCGCATCCGGGCCGATGTGGCGCCCCTTGTACCATTCGACGCGCTCCGCCGCCGCCAGCTCCGCCACGCGACGCATGTAGTAGCGCCCGTTCCGGTACGGCCTGCCGCCGAGATTGTCGATCTCGGAAATATCCAGGTTGAAGCGACGCATGTATTCCGCGAACGCGCGCGCCTGGATCATGGAAAGCTTCGCGCCCCACGACTCACCCGCGATAGCACGGACCATCTCGTTGCGCGCCTTGATCTCGTACAGGCGCGCCTCGCCTTCTGGCGTGAGTTTGGGCATGCGCTTGACGGGCGCGTCTGCTTCTGGCTTCGGGGCAGCGGTCATGATGCGAGTACCTCGTCAGTGAGTTCGTTCGCCGCAGCTCGGCCAGCCGCGTAGGTCATGGCGTCGTAGAGATCCAGGGCTGCGCCGTCGAGCGAGGCCGACGAGTGCGCCAGCGCTTCCGCGGCCAGCCGGGCCCGCTCCTCATCGCCTGCGGCAATCGCCTCGTCGAGTGCGGTGCGCTTCTCCAACATGTCGTCGAGCTGGCGCGCGAATAGCCCGCCCGTTTCCCGCGCGGCCGTAATGATGGCCGACTTCGACGGAGAGTAGACTAGGGTTGCCTGCTGCCGGGTTACCGCAGCGCCCTGCGCCACCACCCCCACATTCGTGTGGAGCGGCGACGAGGCCACCGGCAGGCGCGATGGTGACACGGAGGACGTTAGTTCCGCGTCATACTTCTGTACGGAGTGCGGGCGGCTCATGCGCACACCGCCATCATGCCGCTCGTGATCTCACGCACGTCGCGGTCGGTGAGCAGGTGCCCGAGATCGTGATCAGCGGCCGTGAGGCCGGCGTCGTAATCCTGTCGCTGGAGATACGCACAGCGGGCGCACTCGTCGCTGCTGAATGACTCGCGAGGAATCAGCGTCGCTTCGATCCGCTCAAGTGCAGCGAGATCGGCGACTGAGAGCGTGTCGCCGGCCGACGTGGCATCCAGCAGCGCCGAGCCGTGCGTGTCGATCACATGGGCCATGTAGCGGCTGAGAAGGCTGGTCACTCGCCCACCTGCTCAGCGGCAGTAGCCAGCGCACGCACGCAACGCACGGCGATGTCCGAGTAGAATTCTGAGAGATCGTCACAGTGTGCAATGTGGCGAGCGTTCGTGCGCGTCTTGGGGCCGTGCTGCTCCGACATCCGCGCGTCCTTCGTGAGCTTCCTCGCGGAACTCCGGGATTCGTCGCACAGCCGTTCAAGGTCTGCCCGTGGCAGGCTGAGCGTCGCGGTGTCTGACGATGAGGTGTCCATCATGATGCCTTGCTCTCGACTGATGGATCGCGCGTGATGGCGATGTCGGGCAACCCAGCGCGAACCCACACGCGGAGCCGGTCATCCCACTCCATCGAATGCGCGATGGCGTGGTAGGCGAACTCGCGCGTCTTGGGCTGCATCGCCAGCACGACATGCTGGAAGGCAACGAGCGCGTGCGCGTCTCTACTGACGGCGTACAACTCGATGATGTGCGCCGCGGCGGAGAGCGCGCGCTGGTCCGTGCCCGTCAATGCGCCGAGCGATCCGAGGTTGAACTTGAGCCACCGCATCAACTCACTGCATGTCGGTTTCGGTGCTGGCATGGAAAATCCCTCGTGTGTACCTTTCGTCTCAGCGGAGGTTGACGACAGATGGCGTTTCCATCTGCTCCCTCTCGCTGGTGTGGCGGGCGCCGTGCGAGCTGATTCCTCGTGCGGCGTTCGTCGTTTATGCGGCTTCGTTGTCGTCCTGCTGTGCCGTCTGCGCCTTGCCGTGCAACTCGTCGACGAACCGATCCAGCGCCCGCGCCATCTCTTTCGATTTCTTGTAGCTGTCCGGGGCACGAGCTGCCTTGAGCTCCTTCAGTCGCCGCACCAGCACGCGAAGCGGCCTGACCTCCCCCCGCGCCATGTTGGCGAAATTCTCGTTGATCGCCTTGCCATTCCGTCCGTGCATTGCGACGACGATGCGCCGCACCTCCTGCTCGAGCCGGACTTCCGCTGTGGTGCGTAGGGTCCTGTCCCCTCCGTTCTCCACCCGAACACTCCGCAAATACTTCCCGCCGTCCGCGCTCATCTTGTCCTCGTTCTGAGTTGCTGATCCAACCCATCGCGGCCCAACATCGAACCGCCCATGCCTGCCAATTCATCGTTTGAAACTGTCCTGCATCTGCCGCGCGACCGGATAGAGCGAGTCGCGGATGTCCTCCCCCGCGTCCTAGCTCGCCACGGACCAGACCTGATCCGGGCTGATATCGGGGTGCTTCTCGATGATCAGCCGCGTGATGGCGCGCTCGACCTTCTTGTCAGGGCGCAGCCCGCGATTGACCTGGGAGACGTGTCCTTCGGTCCGCTTGGTGCGGCGGGCGACGAGCGCGAGCCCGCCGTGACCGAGCCTCATCTTCCGTTCGTCAGGCGTTAGCGGCATGTTGTTAGCTCCTAGCTGACGTAAGACCTTACGTTATTCCAGTGTACTTACGTTACGTAAGTACACTTACAATGTCAAGGGGTACCATCGAATCGTGAGCGAACCTCCTTTCGGAACGCGGTTGGGCTATGCGATGTGGCTGTACCATCTGACCACTGGGCGCGCGCCGGCTTTCGCCAAGATCGGGGAGGCTGTGGGGCGAACTGGACAGGCGGTCAGCGCATGGCTCGAGAGGCCGTCGGCGCCCGACTACGCGTTACATAAACCACTGGCGCGGTTCCTCGAAGTCAGCCTGACGTGGCTTGTGGATGGGGAGGAGGACCCGCCCCATCCTGACTTGTGGCCCGTGTGGCTGCAGGAGCGTCGAGATCGCCATCGCGAGCGTTCTACACTCGACCCGACTCCTTCTCGGGTGTTTACGAACCGGGCAGCACCAAAGAAGAAGGCTGTAAAGAACGACGGGGCGAAGAGTGCCTAGTCATACGGACTCCAAACAGCACCCTCTACGAGGGGCGTCGGCGCTGGGCAAGGTTTCACTAGTTCGAGATGTCTCCGGCAAATGGCGCGCGATATCGGGCGTACCGGGTCCAGCGTATCAAGTAAGTCGCGTAGCTTGCGCGCTTCTTCCGGCTCGTTCATTCCGACATGCAGCACGACATGCCTTCTCGCCACGCCAAGTGAATCAATGGCCAGAAGGGCTGGTATTCCCTTGACTAGATAGGGCGCGCGATACACTCCGCGCTCGAAGAGCTGACCAAGAGCCACTACCGGCGACGGCACCATATAGCCTCTGATTCGGCATTCGTTCGGGTGAGCGTGAAGGGTAAGGGATGCGCGAATTGCCGCGCAAGTTGACGAATTGACCGAGACACCACCTTTGTGAGATCCGCACTTTTCCGCAGGTTTATCCACAATGCGTAACTCTTTACCATTACTCCTTTTAGCATTCCTGCCAGGATGTACCGACGCTAAGGACCCTGCACGGAGTGTTGCTGGCCATGAGGGGCGTCACTTCGATTTCCGCGGCATGCGCTTGGGCGACTCGCTGACTACTGCCGTGGCAAAGGAGCGCCACCTCCAGTGTGGCGACGGATTTTGCAAGATCGACAGCGACACCATAGCTGGCGTCAGTGCGTTCACTTTCCTCGAGTTGGATGGCGGCCGAGTGTTTTCAGTAGTTATCACGTTCAAGCCAGCGGACTACCCCACCATGGTGGCGATTGCCCGGGAAAAATGGGGACCGCCTACCGCAGACGCTTTGGATACCATCGCCAACCGAATGGGGGCGAAGTTCCCTCGAAGACGCGTCCGATGGAATATGGCGGAAGGCGCTCTCATGCTGGACGAATATGGGGACAGGCTCTCGGAGTCGGTGATGATGATCATTTCAGACTCGCTCCTACAGATGCGCAATGCGCGCGATAGCGTGAGAATCAAGAACGCGGCTAAAACAGCGATGTAGTGCGTCGCGCTTGCCGCTTGGCCGGCACACAACCTTTGCAATTCACCATGATCCAGCGGGAGGGAGTTCATGAGTAGGTTGTTTTTGGCATTCGCAGCCTTCACGGTTATGGGTCTTTCCGCCTGCCTGAGCGATACCGAGCGGGCGCGTCGAGAGGCGATTGCGCAGAACGCCAGAAGCGCTCGCCCCGCAGACTCCGTTCGTGCGTTCACCCCAGCCAAGCCATACCGACACGCCGCGCCGCCGCCGCTCTCGCGGGATGCGGCTCGACGGTATGCTACGCTTGAAAGCCACTGCTCTGCGGGCGTCCGACTCTCACATAGAGGACTCGCTAAGGATTTCGATGTCAGGACCGTTAATACGTTCCTTCGCGATGAGTACACCGAGGTTCAGGTAACGTACCAGTTCACCGGGCTATCCCAAACGAGGCTTAGCGGCCATGCGGAGTGTCGCTACCCGCCCAAAAAGGGCTCCGCTGACGCGACTGACGTGAGAGAGTCATCCAACGGTGTTACGCAGCGCCTTACCAACACCGAATTAGACTGCTTTAACCGCGGGACGTTTTGTTGAAGTAGTCACCTGCTCTTTGGGGCGACATCGCCACGGCGCTCGGCACACAACCTTTTGTGAGGTAAGATCATGCTACGGGGAAAGTTGCGATTCTTTCTTGTGGCCATCGTCGCGCTCGATGCCGCAG
>JAQBPY010000288.1 GCA_028287285.1 Gemmatimonadota bacterium | reverse complement strand
ACGCTCGCCGAGATTTGGGATGTGTCGGATCCGGACGCCAAGCTGACGCGCCATACTGTGGTGCAGAAGCTCCTGGTTGCAATCTCGAGCAGCGTGGCATCGAGGCTCGACGTTGTCTCGGTGAACGTGACGACGGGCGATCCGGTGCTTTCCAAGGGCATGGCCGACGCGATTCTTGCGCAACTCAATCGCTTCAATCTGCAAACGCTGCAATCGCGCGCGAGTGCTGAACGGAAGTTCGCGGAAGGGAGAATGAACGAAGTGCAAGGGGAGCTTCGAGTGGCCGAGGATGGCCTGCAGCGGTTCCTCGAGGACAATCGGCAGCAGTACCTCTCGCCTGCGCTCGAGATCGAGAAAGCGCGACGTGGACGAAAGGTCGACCTCCTGCAGCAAACCTTCACGACGCTGGCCACCTCGTTCGAGCTCGCGCGAATCGACGAGGTACGCGATACGCCGCTCATCACGATCATCCAGAGGCCGGCCGTCCCGATTCGCCCGGATCCGCGCGGAGTCATTGGCAAGGCCATCCTGGCGTTGTTGATGGGTCTCTTCCTGGGCTCCCTCCTCGTTCTGGCTCGGGAGGCGCTGCATTGGATGCGGTCGTCGGGCGAGGCGGACGCCACGGAGTTCAACCGGCTCGTCTCGGCCGCCTCGCAGGACGTCCTTCGGCTTCGCAGCGTACTGTCGAACCTACCGCGACGCGGGTCCAGGGAAGAACACATATCGAGCTAGGTCTCATGGCCAAGCTTCCTCATCTGAGTTCGTCGCGCCGAATGCTCGCGCGTGACGAGCCCTTTCTCTTTTTGCCAGATGCGCATCGTCTTCCTCAGTGAATCGTTCGCCAAGAACATGGGCTATCTGGGGAACATTCTCCCCCGATACCTTGAGGAGCTCGGCGCGGACGTCCACCTCATCACGGGCGACCTCGCGCCGTACCATCAAATCGAGAATTTCGCGGCGACGTATGGCGCATTCAGCGGTGCGGCCGTCTCGGCGCCGGGAACCGTCGAGCGTGTGAACGGTTTCACCGTTCACACGCTGGCGCATCAGCGTTTGCTGGGCTACGTCCGGCTACGGGGTCTGCTTCCGAAGCTGAAGTCGCTGAGACCAGACATCGTCCAAATCCATTCCACTATCGGATGGCTCCCTCTCGAGGCAGCGCTCTTGCGTCCCATCCTTGGGTACAAGCTTTTCACGGGAAATCATACGACTGCATCCGTGTTTCCACTTGCGCAACGCGCCTCGAGTCTCTGGGAACCCGAGCGGTTGCGCAGTGTGCTCACGCGGGCGGTGCCGGGCAGGATCGTCAGCCAGTTTGCCGAGAGGTGCTATGCGCCTACGGCGGACTGCGCGCGAGTAGCGCGGGACTTCTTCGGCGTGCCCCAGCGCCTCCTCGACTACCTGCCGCTCGGAGTGGATACGGAGGCATTTCGGCCACGGGCAGGAGTCGAGGACGAGCGACGACGCGAAGTTCGTCGCGCCGAAATCGGGGTGGAACCAGATGAGATCCTCTGCATCTATACCGGCAGATTTGCCGACGACAAGAATCCGCTTGTGCTGGCGCGGGCCGTGGAGGAATTGCGGGCCGCCGGTCTTCGGTTCCGCGCAGTGTTTGTGGGGAATGGAGTCCAGGGAGACGCGTTGGCGGCGTGCGACGGGTGTGTCGTGCATCCATTCGTCCCGTACCAGGAACTTCCGGCCTGGTTCCATGCCGCCGACATCGGCGTGTGGCCGACGCAGGAATCGACGTCAATGCTCGACGCCGCTGCGTCCGGCCTGCCAATCATCGTCAATGACACCCTCGTTGCGACGGAACGCATTGACGGCAACGGCCTGACATATCACTTGAACGACAGCCACGACCTGGCTCGAGTGCTCCGGACGCTCGTCCCGGAGGACGAGCGTCGCCGGCTGGGCGCGACGGGCGCGCGTCGCATGGCAGAGCTGTTTGGATGGGGCGCACTCGCCAAGCGGCGCCTCCATGACTACCAACTCACACTGGACCGGGCGTGACGCACGTCCTCACCGTCATAGGGGCGCGCCCGCAATTCATCAAAGCAAGCCCTGTTTCCCGAGCCCTCCGCGCGCAGGGCCTCCAGGAGACGGTGGTCCACACGGGCCAGCACTACGACGCATCGATGTCGCAGGTGTTCTTCGACGAGCTTGGCATGGATCCTCCGCAGGTGCATCTCGACATCGGCTCGGGCACGCACGGAGACCAGACGGGCCGCATGCTCGCGGCGATCGAGAGAACGATTTTGGCCAGCCATCCGGATGTCGTCCTCGTCTACGGGGATACGAACTCCACGCTGGCAGGCGCCCTCGCGGCGGCAAAACTTCGTGTGCCGATTGCGCACGTCGAAGCGGGACTGCGGTCGTGGAACAGGGCAATGCCGGAGGAAATCAACCGTATTGTGGCGGATGCCGTGTCGGATCTGCTGTTCGCGCCGACGCTGGTGGCGGTAGAGAACCTGACGCAGGAAGGGCGGCCGGCGGACGCAATCGTGCGTACGGGAGACGTGATGTTCGATGCCGCGCTGCAGCACAGCAGCGCCGCGGACGCGCGAAGTACCATCCTCGCGTCGCTTGCGCTGACCAAGGGCCGCTATCTGCTCGCCACGGTGCATCGGGCCGAGAACACCGACGACCCCGAGCGGTTGCGCGTGATTCTTGGCGCTTTGGGCGATTTGTCCCGCCGACACGTGGTGGTGCTTCCGCTGCATCCGCGAACGCGAACGCACATCCATGCGAATGACGAACTATTGGCGCTGTTGGGCGATACGCAGGTAATTCCCCCAGTAGGATACCTGGATATGATCGCCCTGGAACGAAGCGCAGCGCTCATTGTGACGGATTCCGGTGGCGTGCAGAAGGAGGCGTACTTTCATGGTGTCCCTTGCGTCACGCTTCGGAACGAGACGGAATGGACCGAGCTGATTGCGCTTGGCTGGAACCGCCTGTGCCCACCAGACCGAGTCGAACGGGTCGTGGCAGCGGCGGAAGCGGCGGTCGGCACGTTGGGACTGCAGGGGAGCCCGTACGGGGACGGCAACGCGAGCGCGCTCATTGCGCAAAGCCTTGCCAGTCGGTTCTGATCCGGGGCGGGGCAACGGCGTGCCATGCGTGTTAATTTCGACATTAGGTAGGCGTCGCCCTGGTCCCGTGAAATGCTCAGCGTGAAGAATCTCATGCGGCGTGTTGCCGCTCGCTTCGGGTACGAAATCAGCGTCAACACTACGCCGCGGTCCGACGGTGACGGCACCTTCGAGCATGCGCGCGAAATGGTATCGGGCGCCACAATGCTACCGCGAAAGCGGCTCGTCAGCCTCTATGATCAGGTCGTGTACTGCAACGCGATCGGTTTGCAGGGCAGCATGGTCGAATGCGGCGTCTGGAAGGGAGGCGCCGTGGGCCTGATGGCGCTTGCGCTCAAGTCAACGGGCGGACCGCTTCGCGACCTGCACCTGTTCGACAGCTTTCAGGGGATCTGCGAGCCCGATCCCGCGGTGGATGGCGAGCTGGCCATAAAGGAAGTGGGATACCGTCCGGATTTATCCGATGGCGTCATCAAGGCCGTGAAGGGGATTTATGATCCCCTTGGAGGGCACGGTACGGTTGCAGAATCCAAGGCGCTGATCGAGCAGCGGATTGGCTACCCGTCAGCGCGGGTGCACTATCACGTCGGGTGGTTTCAGGACACGGTACCCGTCGCGCGCGACCAAATTGGCCCCATCGCCTTGTTGCGCCTCGACGGAGACTGGTACGCGTCCACGAAAGTGTGCTTGGACAACCTGTACGATCTCGTGGTTCCCGGCGGCTTCATCATTCTCGACGATTACGGGACGTACGAGGGTTGCCGAAAGGCCACTGACGAATTCCTGCTGGGCCGCGGCATTCAGGCATATCTGCACACCGTCGATCGGGGGTGCTATTACCTGATCAAGCCGGAATAGATGCGGTTTCTGCATCTGACGGCTGCCGATCATGGTGGTGCAGGATCGGCCGTGGTGCGACTTCACAATGGACTGAAGGACGCCGGCCACCAATCGCACAT
>JAQBPY010000276.1 GCA_028287285.1 Gemmatimonadota bacterium | reverse complement strand
GCAGGTTGCTCACGTGTTACGCACCCGTTCGCCGGTTACCCTTGCGGGCCCCCGTGACTTGCATGTGTTAAGCACGCCGCCAGCGTTCGTCCTGAGCCAGGATCAAACTCTCCAAGAGATTTTGATAGACTCGACCGAACGCGACCTTCAGACGTATCCGAAGATCACGTCCGGAATCAACAAATGTTCGTGAATTGATCTCTCACTGCAGCACACGACACGCCGCAGCTATTAAAACGAGAGCCATCGCACAACATCTCACACTCGATTGTCAATCAGCATTTCCTGCGTCCCCAGTCTTTCGGGGAAGGGTGAATCTAGCGGGGCATCAGTCGATTTCAAGGGGTCCAACATATAAAAGGCACACCAATCAACATCCGGTGTGCCCTTTGACATTCAACCCCCTCCACCATCAGCCAAACCGCCTACTTCTCGTCAAATGGCCGACCCGGACGATCATCCTCATCGTCGTCCCCATCGAGCTCATCATCAAGCTCCTCGAGATCGTCGTCATCGAGATCGTCATCATCCTCATCGTCGTCCTCATCCTCATCATCCTCGTCGTCCTCATCCTCGTCGTCGTCCTCGTCATCATCCTCATCGAGGTCGTCATCGAGATCGAGCTCGTCATCATCCTCATCGTCGAGATCGTCGTCGTCAACGTCCTCATCCTCGATGTCATCGTCGTCGTCCTTCGGCGACAGCGAGAACGAATTGACCGCGGCGGCGAACAGGCCGATCGACCCCGTGATCTCGAACACGTCCGGCATTGTAGAGCGCTCCGGTAGGAGGGTAGGAAAGTCCATGACGTCAGACAGCTGCAGCGACTACAGCGTTGCCCGCTCGCGCTTGTTCTCGCGCGAAATCTTCTTGCGATCACTCTGCCCCAACATCCGCTTGCGAAGCCGAACCGACTTGGGCGTAATCTCGATCAACTCATCGTCTTCGATATACTCAAGCGCGCCTTCCAGCGTCAACTCCCGCGGCGGCTCCAGACGAATGTTTTCGTCCGTTCCCGTGGTGCGCATGTTCGACAACTTCTTTTCCTTGGTCGGATTCACGTCCATATCACCCGGCCGAGAATTCTCCCCAACAATCATGCCCTCGTAAACGGGGTCGCCGGGGGTCACGAAAAGCGTAGAACGCTCCTGCAAGGCCGCCAGGGCGAACGCGATGATCGTGCCATTCTCCATGGACACGAGCGTCCCGCGCGAGCGCGTGGCCAGGTTGCCCGCCCACGACCCGTACTCGAGGAAACGATGATGCATGATGCCCGTGCCGCGCGTATCGGTCAGGAACTCCGAGCGATACCCGAACAATCCGCGAGCGGGAATGCGATACAGCACACGCGTCAGCCCCTGCCCCGGATTCTTCATCTCGATCATCTCGCCGCGACGCGGTCCGAGCTTCTCGATCACTGCACCAAGGAATTCCTCCGGGACATCGATGGCCAGCTCTTCGTACGGTTCCAGACGCTCACCGTCCAGCCCTTTCTTCAGAATCACCCTCGGACGCGACACCTGGAACTCATACCCCTCGCGGCGCATGGTCTCCATGAGAATGGACAGATGCAGCTCACCGCGCCCGCTCACGGTCCACGTATCGGTGGAGTCCGTGTCCTCGACCTTCAACGCGACGTTGCGCTCGAGCTCCTTGTACAACCGGTCGCGAATCTGGCGCGACGTCACGAACTTGCCTTCCTTGCCGGCAAAGGGCGAGTTGTTGACGAGAAAGTCCACGCTGATGGTCGGCTCTTCCACGGCAATGCCTTCGAGCCGGTCGGGATGCTCGAGGTCCGTGACGGTGAGGCCGATTTCCACCCCCTCCAGCCCTGCCAGTGACACGATCTCACCAGCGGGCGCACTCTGCACCTCGGTGCGCTCCAGACCATCGTACACATAGAGCTTGGTGACTTTCGCCTGCTCGTTCTTCTGTGTCACATCCATGGGCAGCAGCAGCACCTGATCGCCCACCTTGACCGTGCCGCGCTCGATGCGGCCAATGCCGAGGCGCCCGAGATACGGGGAAAAATCAATCGTCGAGATGAGCATCTGGAACGGCGACTCGGAATCACTCGGCGCCTGCGGCACGGCGGAGAGGATCATGTCGAACAACGGATTGAGATCGACCGGTGTGACGTCCATGTCGAGCGTCGCCACTCCCTCACGCGCCGAGGCGTAGACGACCGGCGCGTTGAGCTGCGCTTCGGTGGCCTCGAGCTCGATGAAGTGATCGAGCACCTCGTCGTGCACGCGCATGGGGTCCGCGCCGGGCCGGTCGATCTTGTTGATGACGACGATGGGCGTGCGGCCCAGCTCGAGCGCCTTGCGGAGCACGAAGCGGGTCTGCGGCATGGGACCATCGAAGGCATCAACGACAAGCAGCACGCCGTCCACCATGCGCAGAATGCGCTCGACCTCACCGCCGAAATCGGCGTGGCCGGGGGTGTCGACGACATTGATCTTGGTGTCTCTCCAGCGAATGGAGGTGTTCTTCGCGAGAATGGTAATTCCGCGCTCGCGCTCGAGCGGATTGGAATCCATGACGCGTTCAGCGACGACCTGATTGTCCCGGAAGGCGCCGGATTGCCGAAGCATCTTGTCGACCAGGGTCGTCTTCCCGTGATCGACGTGTGCGATGATGGCGATGTTACGAATCTGCATAGCCCGGAAATATACCCTGTTCATGGAGGGCCAAACAAGCTCGAGGGTAGCCGGACTTGCGTCCGTTGCCGGATTGCGACAGGATACTGGTGCAGTCCTTCACCCAGCAGGAGGTGTCCGATGCATCAGCGGCACGACCCCGCCCTTGTTCAGTACCCCCATGGACGCGGCTACGGTCACGACTACATGCGTGGCGGGGAAGTAGATGGCGGCTACGGTTACGCGGCACGGGACGAGTACTCCACCCCGATTGGCGAGCTTCAGGTTGCGGCTCGGCCAAATGAGGCCGCGGCGGGGGAGAGTCCGCCGGGGCGGACATAGCGTTTTCAACGGGGGCGCCAGAACAGGGGCGCCCCTTCCTTTTTCAACAGATGTACTCTCGTACGTGTACTCGTGTAGCCGCACCAATTTCCCTTAACACCGTACCATTTCACTTCGGCTTCTGTTCATTCGTACGACGTCCCCGTACACGCTTCACAGTTCATCGTTTGGCCGCAGGCGCTGGGGCACCCGGCTTGGGCGCCTCCGTCTCTGCAAATCCGACATCCACTCCCCGCGCCTTGAGCGCGGCAACGAAGCCCGTCTTCTCCACGGCTTTCGAGTACGCCTCCGCCGCCTCCACCTGCCCGCTGTCCACCAACTCGAGCAGCGCGTCGTTCAGCGTGACCATTCCCAACCGCTTCGACGTCTGCATCACCGACGGGATCTGGAAGGTCTTGCCCTCGCGAATGAGGTTCGTCACCGCGGGAATGGAGAGCAGCACTTCGCGCGCGGCCGCGCGGCCGCCGCCGATCTTCTTGCAGAGGGTCTGGGAGATCACGCCGCGCAGCGACTCGGCGAGCATGACGCGGATCTGCGCCTGGCGGTCCGCGGGAAACTGGTCGATCACGCGGTCGATGGTGCCAGCCGCGGTAGTGGTGTGCAGGGTGCCGAACACGAGGTGGCCCGTCTCCGCCGTCTCGATGGCGATGGAGACCGTCTCGAGGTCGCGAAGCTCACCGACGAGGATGATGTCGGGATCCTCGCGCAATGCAGCACGCAACGCGCTCTTGAATGAGCTGGTGTGAACGCCCACCTGCCGCTGCGTGATGATGCACTTCTTGTTCGGGTGCACGAACTCGATCGGATCCTCGATCGTGATGACGTGATCGGACCGTGAGCGGTTCACCAGATCGATCAGCGAACACAGTGTCGTGGACTTGCCCGAGCCGGTCGGTCCCGTGACCAGGACGAGGCCCTTGTTGAGCTGGCAGAGCTTCTGGACCTCCGGCGTGATGCCCATCTGCTCGACGCTCACCACGGTTGCCGGAATCTGGCGGAACACCGCGGCGGGCCCGTTGCGATCCTTCATGGCGTTCGCGCGGAACCGGGCAACGCCGGTGATCTCGTAGGCGAAGTCACTGTCGTTCGTTTCCAGGAATTCCTGGCGATTGCGCTCGGGCATGATCGAGCGGATCATGTCGCCCAACTCGTCCGGGCCGAGTGCGGCCTCCTTGAAGCGCTGCATTTCGCCGTGCTGGCGAACGATGGGCGGCTCGCCACAGCGCAGGTGCAAGTCGGACGCGCCCATGCTCACAATGGCGCGCAGCAGGATGTCGAGACGCTCACGGGCGCGCTCGCTGCCGGCGAAGGCGTCAATGGCATCGCCGGCAGCGCCAACACCGCCCGAATGTGCCTGCACGACGCCGGACGTCCGCTGCGCGGGCGCTGGAGCGGCGGGGGTTGGGCGCGGGACGGGAACGGCGGCGGCGGGTGCTTCTTCCTCCTCCGGCACGTGCACGGCCTTGTAATGGCCCGTGAGGCGTTGGCGCTCGCGCCCCGCGTCGATGGTCACGCGTACCCGCCACCGCTCGCCTTCGCGCGTGGTGGTGACGGCAAAGGCGCCGTCGTCGGAGTTGTAGGCGAAGGATGAGCCGCGCGTGGCATCGAGTGCGGCCGCGGCCTCGGGCGACGCAATCTCGCGCAACAGGGCCACGACCTGGGGGCCGGTGAGCGGGGTCTTGGTCACGGGCCGTTTGTCGCCGGCAATCTCGAGCTCCGCGAGCTCGCCTTCATCCAGCCTGAGCGCGGACGCGCGCTGGCTCACCATCACGGAGAGCAGTCGATCGAGTTGCGGCATGGTCAGGCCGACGGCCGAGCGTATTCGATATGTGCCGTGCTGATCAGGAGAAGTTGATCGGCCGCGAAGAACGGAAGGAACTTCTCCGGATTGTTGTTCAGAAAATCCACGAGGCGGGGGCGATCGGCGCGGAGCTCCGGAAAGATGGAGCCGCTTCTTGTCTCGCCGAACACAAATGTGATGTTCACGTGCATGCCGACGACGCCCGTGTCGGCGGTATCGTCGCTGTTGGGCAGCGGAGTTGCCGCGATGGCGATCTGCGACTTCTGCACCAGCAGCAGCTCCCCTGAAGCGAGCACAAGCGGCAGGAAGGGTGCGGCGTCGTTCAGGACGTCCAACGGCTCTTCGGGGCCGGCCCGGAACCGTGCAAAGGCCTGCAGGAAGATGTCCCCTTCGAGCCGGGTCCCCGAGGCGAGCGTGAGCTCGACCCGGTGCCGCACCTTTTCAATTCGATAGTCGCTCATGGAACAAGAGTGTCTAACAGTGCGAGCATCACGTCAAGCTCCTCGCCCACAGGATGGTACCAACGGGAACGGCCGCAGTGGCGTCCGGACTTGGACTTCCGTTACGTTCCGCCGTGCTCGGACGCGTGCTTGCCATCCTCGGACTGCTGGCCTTGAATGGCTTTTTCGTTGCGGCGGAGTTTTCCGTCGTACGCTCACGCCGCTCGCGGCTGGAGTCGATGGCACGGAACGGCGACGCGAAGGCCCGCCTCGTGCTCCGCGCCACGGCCCGCCTCGCACAGCTCCTCTCGGCCACACAATTCGGCATCACGCTCTCGAGTATCGGCATCGGCGCGCTTGCGGAAGAGACACTGTCGGCGGAGTTCTCGCACGTTTTCGTGAGTCTCCCACTCCCACTGCAGGTGGGCACCCGGGCGCTGCTGGGCACCATCGCGGCCATCGCGGTGGTGACGTACGGCCATGTGGTGTTTGGCGAGCTCGCGCCGCGCGGCGCAACGATCAACAACCCGGAGCGCGTGTCGCGGTGGCTCGTGCCGCCGCTCATGGCGTTTGCGTGGATCACGCAGCCGGTGACGTGGCTGCTCAACAAGTCCGCCGAGCTGGTGCTGCGGCCGTTCCACCTGCGGCCCGGCAGCCCCGAGGAAAACGTCCACTCCGCGGATGAGCTTCGCATTCTGGTGGAGCAGAGCCAGGAGGTGGGGGTGCTGGAGCGGCAGGATGCGGCGCTCATCGAGGGGGTGTTCGAGTTCTCCGAGAAGAACGCCCGCGAGGTGATGACGCCGCGCACGGCCATTGACGCGCTGGACGTTGACACATCGCTGGACGAGGCGATCGCGATCGTGATCGACACGCAGCGCTCGCGGTATCCCCTCTACGAGGATTCCATCGACAATGTGATCGGTCTCGTGCTGGCCAAGGACCTGCTGCCGATCCTGCGCGCCGCGCCGCCAAAGTTCGCGCTGAAGAGCATCATGCGGCCGGTGCACGTGGTGCCGGGCTCGCGCGAAGTGGAGGAGGTGCTGGCGGACTTCAAGCGCCTCAAAGCGCATCTGGCGGTGGTGCTCGACGAATACGGCGGTACTGCGGGCATCGTGACGATGGAGGACCTGCTCGAGGAGATCGTCGGGGAGATCCTCGACGAGCATGATGATCCGGAAGTGCCGGCCTCCACGCTGCCGGAGGCCCAGTCGACCGTTGCAGGCTCGATGAACATCGGGGAGCTCAACGAGCGCTTTGGCCTCGAGGTGCCCGACGACGAGTACACGACGATTGGCGGGTTCGTCTTTGGAGCTCTGGGCCGGCTCCCGGTGGCTGGAGATCGGGTGGCTGTTGCCGGTGCCATGCTGATCGTGCGGACCATGGACGGCCGTCGCATTGAGACGTTGTCTGTGGAGCGGCGGACGGCGGACGGGCGCCCGGGCGCGTAGCGGCCACACGTAGCGGGCGCGATCGCGCTCAGATACCGACTCTCCTTGCGATCGCCGCACACAACAAGATCGACTCGATCATGCTGCCCGCGTCGGCAATGCCCTTGCCCGCGATATCGATGGCGGTGCCATGGTCCGGCGACGTCCGCGGGAACGGCAGGCCGAGGGTCACGTTCACTGCTGATCCGAACGACGCCACCTTGATCGCGGTCATGCCCACGTCGTGATAGGGGGCGATTACCGCGTCGAAGGCGCCGCGCATCGCGCGGACGAACACGGTGTCGGCGGGAAAGGGGCCAAGCAGTCCCGATGCCCTCGCGGCAGGCGCGAGGATGTCGTCGTCCTCGGTGCCGAAGCGGCCACCGTCACCGGCATGAGGATTCATGGCGCAGAGGGCCAGGCGCGGCTCCGGGATGCCGAACCACTGCTGCAATCCGGCACGTGTGACGTTTGCCGCGGTGGCGATGGCGGTGGCAGTAACGGCGGCCGGAACGTGGCGCAGCGCAATGTGGGTGGTGGCGAGAACCACGCGAAGCGGATTGGTCGTGCCTGGCGCGGGTCTGGACGCAGCCAGCATCATTGCCACGTCGCAGCCAGTTCGTGCCGCCAGGAGCTCGGTATGGCCCGGGAAATCGTATCCGCCGGCAAGGAGCGCGTGTTTGTCGAGGGGCGCGGTGACGATACCGTCTGCATCATGGCGCTGTGCCATCTGGACGACGCGATCGACAGCGAGCCCCGACAGGCGACCGGCGTTCGCCTCGCCATCCTGTCGGCGCCACTCGCCGACGCTGACGTCGACGGAGGCGTTCGTGCCGGAGGGACCAACGACGATCAGGTCAGCGGCAGCGCGGACGCGAGCATCCGCCCGCGCAGCCGCGATAATTTCCGGACCAATGCCTCGCGGATCGCCGAGCGAAACGGCGAGCCGCGGCCGGGCTGGCGTCAGCTGCCGGCCGGCCGCGCCGCGGGAGGCGGCGTGAGGTCGAGTGCGTCCTTGTGCACGACCACGTACGTGCCCTTGCGCAGCGAGTCCATCAGCCGCTTGATGCCACCCTCTTCGGCGAGCCGGGAACGGAACTGTTCCTTGACCTCGGCGAGGCTGAGGTCACCGCCCTGCTCCACCGACGCGATTTCGGCGACCACGAACTTGACCGGTACATTGCCGCTTCCGGGAATCTGGAATTCGACGACGTCCTTGGCCTTCTTGTCGGCAAAGGCCGCCTGGTACTGCGGCGGCAGTTGCGCGCGCGGGAACGGCGTAAGGAGCGTAGTCTCTTCGCCACTCTTGAAGTCATGATGCTTCTTCGCAAGTGAATCGAAGGAGACGCCGGCACGCCACTGCGATTCCACGCTGTCCGCCTCGAGCTTGCCGCGTGCGACGTCGAGGGAATCGATCCTGGGCGCGATGAGAATGTGCCGCGCCTTCACCTCGGCGGGCGTCTTCTGGTCGACGCGGATGATGTGATAGCCGAATGGCGTTTCGATGACCGGGCTGAGCTCTCCTGGCGGAATGGAGAACATCCAGCGGTCGAATTCGATGACCATCTTGCCACGGCGATTCCAGCCCAGATCACCGCCGCTTTCCTTGGAGCCGGGATCCTGCGACTCGCGCTTCGCGACTTTTTCGAAGTCCGCGCCTGCCTTGATCTCGAGGAGCAGTGAATCGGCCTTGGCCTTTGCGAGCGCCTTGGCGGGTGCGGACGCATGCGGGGCGACGATGATCTGGCGCCACGTCACCGAAGGCTCACGCTTGGGCAGGTTGCCCTTGCTGCGCTCATATGCGTCGGCGACTTCGGCATCGGTCACGTTCGCCTGCGTCACCTTGCCATCTTCACGCAGCTTTTTCACGACGCGCGTGATGGTCTGGCTGCGCTTGATGCCGTCGGTGAGGAAGCGCTTGTATTCCTCGGGCGAGCCGTAGCCGGCCTTGTTCAGCTCACTCTTGAATTCGGCCTCGCTGGAGAAGCGCTTGCGTACGTCCTTGTACTGCTTGTCCACCGTACTGGCGACGTCGGCATCGGGAACCGTGACGCTGAGCTCCTTGGCCTTCTGGATGAGAAGCTCCTCCTGCACGAGCTCGTCGATGACGCCGAGCAGGAACGTGCGGAACGCCGCGCTATCGGTTGGCAGCGTCGCCCCTTCGTTGCGCTTGGCAATGACGCGCTCCTGAAGGCTCGACTGCGTGACGACAACGTCGCCAACCACCGCGACCACGCGGTCAAGTGGCACCGATTGCGTGGCGCCGGCCTGATGGAGGGCGGGCGCGGGCACCTGTGCCTGCAGCGCGGGAACGATGCCCAACAGGGCGATGGCGGAGAAAGCGAGTGGTAGGCGCATGGTCCTCAAAATACCCGCGGCCCGGCCTTGAAGGTCCGGGCCGCTCAAAAAATGGAGGTGGGCGACGCCCACCGTCGCGGTATTACGGCTTGCCTGCTGGTGCAGCAGGGGGTGTGCCAGTCTGCGGCGGAAGCGCTCCAGGGAGTGGCACCGCCGACTTGGGTTGGCCCGCGGTCCGCTGGGAGTCCGCTTCCTGCCGGAACTTGACGGCAACCTC
>JAQBPY010000248.1 GCA_028287285.1 Gemmatimonadota bacterium | reverse complement strand
CGACAAGGACTATCTGGCCTGCGGCACACTCACCACATCGTGCCGCTGTGATGCATCATTGTCGGTGATGACAACGGCGGTCCACGGAAGCCGATCGGATATCGCCCTGACTTTCCATTCAACCATCGTTGGCCGCGACGCCCCGAGCACGATTGTCTTCGTCGCGGTTGCAGCGGTTGCAGCGGAAAGATTGTCCACACGCAACGACACCGTATGAGATCCAGCACCTCGCGCCATCGCGCGGAGAGTGACGTCCCCGTTGCGGTCCGTTGTCGCACTCAACGTGACATCGACATTACGCTTCGCCGGCGCGGCACCAAGCAAATCTTCCATGAGCCACAACCACCGGCTGGTGGAATGCACCCAGACTTCCTTGTAGACGTACGTATTCTGGTTGGGCCAGTACGGAAGATCCGTGTCGCCAAGGCTCTGCATGCCCACAGGCAGTGAGCCGACGAAGTCGCCTGACGAGACGCTGTACTGCTGCTCGAAGTCGTACCCCTCACCGTACATCGTACTCTGCACGAATGGATTGCGGCCGACGATCCACTGCGCCTGCCGCTGCGCGAGATCGAGGCCCGCGCTGTCGCCGCGGAGACGTGCCGCGGCCGACAATGCCTTGGCCTGCGAGAGCAGCGGGCCAAAATTGCCGCGGCGCGCGAACCAGACGGGAAAGGCGCGCAGGTACCATCCGTCGCCCATCGGCATGCCGGCTCTCACCTGCGCCCGATATGCGGCACGCGTCGCTCCATGCAACACCTTGCCGGTATCGGGCACTTCCCGCTCGTCGCCGTCACGGTACACGTACGACGGCAACACGTTGTATGGAGCCGTCATGAGCGCACTGCGTTTCTGGTATTCCGAATAGAGCGCCACAGTGGAATACCACTGCATCCAGTCCGGATGCCTGGGAAATGTCTCGATGGCCTGTCCCAATGCGACGATCGCCGCCTGATCGTTCCCACGATGGAATTGATGGAAGAGCGTGTCGCGATCGGGGCCGGTGTAAAAGAAACCCGCGAGCTGGAATTCCTTGCCAACGGGTTTCTTCTGCTGTGATTCGACGATCGTACGTGCGAGCTCGACCGCCTTGGCCGCATACTTCTCGTTCCTGGTGGCACGATAGAGCTCGATCGACGCCGTCACCCCGATACTCGCGAGCTCCATGCGTGTGGCCGCGAAGGCCGGCGTATGACGCGTGGCATCGTTCTCCACTCCGTCAATCGCGTACGTCCAATCTTCTTCGGCGATCTTCAGGCTGTGCGCAGCCAATGCCGGATCACTCTCCTTGAGCACGCGATACGCGATCGCCTCGGCGGCGGCGGCGATGTAGTTCGCGTTCGGGTTGTTCTTCGCTTCCACCGTGCGATCGTCGGCGTCACCGACAATGTTGTTCGTCCAGAGATTGTGGCTGCCGAACGCAACGCGGTATCCGCCATCAAAGCGAACGCGTGTGACCCACGCCAGTCCCCACTTCGCTTCCTCGAGTATTCGCGCCACGAGTGCGGGATCTTCCCTGCGCGCGCGAAGCCGCTCGGCCAGCGCGAACATCGAGTACGTCGCCTCACCCGTGTTGATCACACCCTGCGAGAGATCGCCCGCATCGTGCCAGCCGCCGCTCATTGTCACACGCTCGCTGCCATGCGTCGCGAACCAGTCGAGGTGGTCGACATCGTGCGCTCCGGGTACGGCAAACCCGCAACGCTGCCCATAGAAGAAGTTGAGCGCCTTCACGATCGTTTCCTTCCAGACGTCGGCCGCGATGCGAAACGGCCTCGTGCTCGTGGTACCGGCCCGAATGAAATAGCTGCCAGGCGTATTGACTTCGGAGAAATCCATCTGCTGAAACGTGCCGAGCCGCGTTGTCACCTGGCGAATGGGCTTGCGCAGCAACGGCTTGATGCTGCCTTCGCGAACGAGCTGGAACTCCGTCGCATGCAGGTCACTCGCCACGGCCGTTTTCGATGTGCCGGTCTGATAGCCGGTGTTGCTGAACGAGATTTTCCCGCTCGCGACATTCCACCCGGTATGATGATCCGGCTCGACGCGCTGCAGCTCGACGTCTCCAATCTCGAACGCAACACGGTCGTCTGGTGCGGCGAGCATCTTGTTCACCCAGTAGCCGATCTCGAGAGACGTCACCCGATCGCGCGCGAGTGGATCGATTTCCCACACCACCTGCTGCCATCCGTTCGACAGCGTGACGAAATGCAGCCCCTCGCGCCCGTAGATATCCGGGACTTTCACCACGCCGTCATTGTGTAGAACGATCTGCAATGGAAGCGCCGGAATGCCCACGAAGTCCGGACGGATCCACATGGAAATGCGGTTGTAGCCGCTCCAGTCTTCGTTCGCGAACGGGTGCGACAGATTCACGGTCGACAGCCTGCTCCAGTTGGGTGCGGGTGTACCGGTGAACATGTCCATGTCGATGCGCAGCACTTTCATGCCGCCGCGGCGCGACTCGGCGGGAAAGGTGAGATGTCCGGTTCCCGAGAATCTCCACGTTGCCGGCGTGCGCATGTCGTCGAGCATCCGGCGTGCGAGCACTGGCTTCTTCAGCCAGCCCGCGTTTGCCGAATTAGCGGAGTCGAGCGGAAGAAGTGCGCGCGGACTCTGGGCAGCCGCGACAACGGGAGCAAATGCGTGCAGGCAGAGGATGCACGTGCCAAGTGCTTTTCGCATCAGGAGCTCGGTGCTACAGAGTTTACAAAAATTGTACACTGGCCCGGGAACGGCAGGGATGGAACAGGAGTCCAACACCTGTTCACGCCACAGGCATCGATCACTCCCACTACTTTTGCCATGCGAATACTAACGCTCGCTTTCCTCGCCTTCACCACGCTCACCGCTTGTCGTGGTGACGACGCGACCAATCCCACCGTCGCGGTTGTGGGCACGTACACATTGCAGCAGGTGAACGGTGGACCACTGCCGTTTACCGTTCAGACCGGTGATCCAAAAATCGAGATCATCTCCGAGCAATTGACCGTTGCTGCTGGCGGAAGCTACACCGTCACGACGATGTTTCGGCACACGACTGGGGGCGTCGCTTCGACAAATCCCACGACGGACACGGGCACGTATACGATCTCCGGGACTACACTCGCATTCCACGATTCCGGCGGTGATGTGGGGAGCGCCATGATTGGAACCAATACGCTCACGTTCCAGGAAGATGGCGTTACGCTGCTGTTCGTGAAGTAGCGTAGCAGCATGGCGCCATCTGGGGGCAATTGACTTTCGGTATTTATTCGGTATTCATTGGGGCATGAATCACGAGTATGCAGAGCTTCATGCCCATTCCTGCCTGTCTCTGCTGGACGGGGCGGCCATGCCGGAAGAGCTCGCCCATCAGGGGAAGCGCCTGAAACTGCATTCAATTGCGTTGACGGATCATGATGAGCTGGGAGGCGTGGTCCGGTTTGCGACGGCGGCAGATGAGGTGGATTTCACGGCGATCATTGGTGCAGAGCTCACGGTTGCGGTTGCGCGGCCAAATGGTGATCCGCTCCTGACCCATCTGCCCCTTCTCGCCGAGACGCGCGAGGGCTACGGCAATCTCTCCACGCTCATCACCATTGCGCGCCGTGATGCACCGCGTGGATCTCCCCTGGTAACGCTGGAGCAGGTTGCCGCACATTCGGCAGGGCTATTTGCTCTGACCGGATGTCCGCGTGGGTGGGTGCCGACCCTTGCGGCGAACGGCGACCTCGAGCGCGCGCGAACCGCCGCGGGAATCCTCACGGAAATCTTCGAGGGCCGCCTCGCACTCGAGTGCTGGGACCACGGGCTGCCCGAAGAGCGCGAGACCACCCGTCATCTCATCGGCATCGCGCATTCGCTGGCCGTGCCGTGGGTCGTCACGAATGACGTGCACTATCTCCATGCCCGCGACCGCATCGTGCACGACGTGCTGGCGTGCATCAGGCATTCGCGGACGCTCGACACCATGGGTACGCGACTCCGGCCCAACAGCGAATGGTACCTCAAGAGCGCGGCGCAGATGGCGCGGCAGTGGCGGCATGCACCCGAAGGCATGCGTGCAACACTCGATGTGGCGGAGCGATGTGCGTTTCGGCTGGGGCAGATCGAGCCATCGTTGCCGGCAGCGTTTCTGCTTCCACCGGACATGGATGTCGACGAATATCTGGCGCATCTCGTCGAGCATGGCGCACTGGAACGATGGGGCACGGAACGCACGGCCAAGCAGAACGAGCAGATCGCGCTCGAGCTTGCCCTCATCAGGAAGAAAAAGCTTGCCGGCTATTTTCTCATCGTATGGGACATCATGCGCTTCGCGCGCGCCAGGGGGATTCTGTGCCAGGGCCGCGGCTCGGCAGCCAATTCCGTCGTGTGCTTCTGCATCGGGATCACGTCGGTCGATCCGGTCAGGTACGGACTGCTCTTTGGACGCTTCATCAGTGAAGAGCGCCAGGAAATGCCGGATATCGACATCGACTTTGCGCATCGCGAACGTGAAGACGTCATTCAATACGTGTACGAAAAATACGGACGCGACCATGCCGCCATGGTGTGCGAGCAGATTACGTATCGCGGACGGAGTGCCGTGCGCGATGCAGCCCGTGTCCTCGGCTTCAGCATTGAACAGGCTGCCACTCTTTCGGCGTTCAGCGATCGTTTCTCCGCAAAAGCGACTGCCGAGACCTTGCGCACGACACCGGCGGATGACGAATCTGCCAGGGCGGCCGCGGCTGCCAGCCTCGGCAACGCGATCGACAGCGGCTTCGGCCCTCGTTTACGGACACACGCAGACCGGGAAAAGACCAAACAGGTTGCTCGGCCAACGAAGACGTCCGACCGGCCGACACCAAAGGCCGCCTATGAGCCATACGGAAGCCCGAATGGACACAAGACCGGCGCCAGGGAGCTGACGTCGATTCCGAATCCGCTGCATTCGGCTGCATCACGCGGGAATCGATGGGAAGATCCCTACGCGGGCAATGACCACACCGAGCGCCGCAATGCCACAACGGCGCTCTTGCCCACCAATGGACTCAGCGTCGTGGAGCGCGCGGGGCTTGATCCGAAGGACACGCGTGTTGGCGCACTCGCGGCGATCGTGAAGGGACTTCATCAGATTCCCCGGCATCGCTCGATTCATGTGGGCGGGTTTGTCCTTACCGAAGAACCTCTTTACACCATTGTTCCCATCGAGCCGGCACGCATGGCGGGACGCACGGTCATTCAGTGGGAGAAGGATGATCTCGAGCCAATGAGGCTTCCAAAGATCGACCTGCTCGGCCTTGGAATGCTGACGCTGCTGCAGGATTGTTTCCTGTATGTGAAACAGACGCGTAACATCCATTACGATCTTGCGACGATACCCGCCGACGATCCCGGCGTCTACGACGATCTGTGCAGGGCCGATACGATTGGTGTCTTTCAGGTCGAGAGCCGCGCGCAGATGAATACGCTGCCTCGGCTACGGCCAAAGTGTTTCTACGATCTTGTCATCGAAGTGGCAATCATTCGGCCTGGCCCGATCCAGGGCGACATGGTGCATCCATTCTTGCGGCGCCGGAACAACGAAGAGCCCGTGAAATACCTGCACCCTTCGCTTGAAAAAATACTGGAGCGAACGCTTGGTGTTCCGCTCTTTCAGGAGCAGGGAATGCAAGTCGCCATCGAAGCGGCGGGGTTTACGGCAGGCGAAGCGGACATGCTGCGAAAGGCCATGGGCCACAAGCGGAGCCGCGAGAAAATGGACGCCATTTGTGAACGCATGCTTTCCGGCATGGAGGCGAAGGGCATCAGCAGGAAAGATGCACTCAGGATTTTCAATCAGATCAACGGCTTCGCGGATTACGGATTTCCCGAAAGTCATGCCGCGAGCTTCGCCCTCATCGTGTATGCGTCGGCGTACATGAAGCACCACTTTGCACCGGAGTTCACGGCGGCGATTCTCAACGCGCAACCGATGGGCTTTTACGCGCCCGGCACGCTGGTCGAGGATGCACGCCGGCATGGCGTCGAGGTGCGGCCGGCGGATCTCATGATCTCGAAATGGGATGCAACGCTGGAAAAGCAGGCCCTTGCTCCCGCACCACCCGCCGTCCGCCTCGGCATCCGCAGTGTTCGCGGCCTTGGAACAGCCGCACGGAACAAGCTCGAAGCCGCGCTCGCCGATCGGCCATTCACATCCGTGGAAGACGTCGTCCACCGCTCGGGCCTCGATTCACGCGCGCTTCGGCATCTCGCCGAAGCCGGCGCGTTCGACTCGATGCTGCCGCATGAAACGGATTTCAGGAAACGCCGCGCCGCACTGTGGGCCGTGCTCGACGCCGCGCGCGGGGACGCAGGGCCGCTCGCGCCACGCAAGCGCACATCCGAAGGAGCAATAGCCGCGGCGCCCGTACCCGCGATGACCGCCGTGGAGCTGACCGAAGCAGACTATCGCATGACCGGCATCTCACTCACCGGCCATCCCATGCTGCACGTCCGCATGGTACTCGATGCCAATGGCGTACGCACCGCAAAGGACCTGCTGCGCAACGGCAAGGATGGTGAGACCGTTGCGATGGCCGGGCTGGTGATCTGCCGCCAGCGGCCCGGCACCGCAAAGGGATTCGTCTTTCTCACCCTCGAAGACGAAACCGGCCTGATGAATGTCGTGATCACACCGCGACGATTCGAGGAACAGGCGTTGCTGATATCAAAAACGCCGCTGCTCCTCGTGCGGGGAGTCCTGCAGGTCGAACAGACGGTCGTGAACATTCGCGCGAAACAATTCAGGGCACTGGAGGCGGCCGTGGGAGCCGAATTTGCCCGTAGACACGATTTTCACTGACGCGATGCCCAGTAGTCCTCATCGGTGATGAGCACATCGAGCTCCACCACCGGGCTGTAATCCGCGATGTGAATCACCGACGTGCGAATCACTTTTCCCTGATCATCGACAAGCGACAACCCCATCGTGTCGCGCGCCGCGTGATACCGGTCCAGTTTGTCATTGTCACGCGGCTCACCGCCGCGCATCGGCACCGCCTCCCGAAACAGCTGGAACACAGGCTGCACGAGCTCATATCCCGGCCCCGGACGAAACGGTCCCCACGCACGGCCCAGCGACGCGTCGCTTTCCTCGAGCTCGGAGTAGCCGATGATGACGCCGGCAAGCTTCACGGTATGTCGCATCTCATTTCTCCCTGTCCACACGACGCATCATGAGACGGTCGGTTTGGCGATCGCGGCCAAGCGTGAATTCCAGCGTTCCCACATCGGCAAATTCCCAGCGGTGATAGAAGGCGAGCGCGCGTGCATTGTGCTCCCACACACCCAGCCAGATGATGCTCTTGCCCCGCGCCTCGGCTTCATCGAGGCAGCGCTGCATCAACGTCGCACCGATGCCGGCACCAATGAGCGGTTTGACCGCATAGAGCCGCGCAATCTCGATGCCGTCAGCGGCACCCACAGCCTCCGGCGCCGGACCATCACGCAGCATCGCATATCCAACCACGTCATCGCCCCGCTCCGCCAGCAATACCACCACGCGCCGATCCTCGAGCTCCGCACGCTGCAGCGATTCCCCAAATGACATGGCGATGTAGAGCGCCATGTTTCCGGGCGTGTTCTCTGCCGCGTACGTATCATGAAACGCACGCGTTGCGAGGTCTGCAAGCATCGCTGCGTCAGCGACCGTCGCACGCCGCGTTGTGATGGGAAGGACACTGTTCGACGTCATCTGTCGAACATACCATCAGCCTCATCGCTTCGCGATCATCCTGAGACCGAGCGCGTGATTGATCCAGCGCACGAATGGAAGGAGCCGCTCGTATTCACGAGCGAGCAGATCGGGAAGCGTCACACTCGATACTGCACGCTCCGTCAGCTCACGCCCCAGCGTGTACGATTGATGTCGTAGTAGTGTCGCGGAGGGATGCGTATCTGCATACCCACGCGGCATGCGCGTCAGCATGTTTTCTTCGGCAAGCCCACCAAAATGACGCCGACGTGACGCGTCGCGAAGAATCTTGTTCAACTCGCCAGGGTCCTCATCGATGGCCTCGCGAATCCTGGACAGCGTGGGCCGAGGCGGCATCCAGATACCGCCACCAAGCGATGCGCGGTCCGCCTCCATGTGGAAATAGAAGCCCGCCCCGCCATGCGGCGTAGCTGTACCAACACCGCGCCCTGCATCGGAATGATGAAACCAGCAGGCGACGTGTGTCTTGTACGGCGACTTGTCCGCGGAAAACCGGACGTCGCGGTGGATGCGAAAGAGCGCCGTCCTTGGATCGCCGATGATCTCCGGCGCGAACGACGCGAGCCTGACGTCCATTTCCTCTGCGAGCGCTGCCAGCGGAACGCGCAGCTCGGACTCATACGTCTCGCGGTTCGCCAGGAACCATTCGCGATCGTTGTGCTTCCTGAGCGAGCGAAGAAATGTCCTGGCAGCCGGACGAAACCCCGTGAATTCCGAGGGCGTCATGCGCCAGGCTTGCCCGGCTTGCGCACCACTTTTGGCTCGAGTGGCACCAGGCGCGTGATCTTGAACTGGAAGTTCTGCTCAACGGCCTGACGAACAGGATGGCCGCCGATCATTGCCGGATGAAACGCCATGAGGGGAATGGCCAACGTGACAGACTCGGCAAACAGTGGATGGGTGGCGCGGATCACCTCGATGGATGCGGGATCCGCGTGGCCGGTGGTATCAACGATGAACCGAATGAAGACGCCGCCTTCCTTGCCGTCCTTGATCAATTCCGGCGGATACACCGGCGCGGCGCTCTCTGCCGTCCGTGACGCTCCCTGCTCCACCTCGAGAATCGAATACACCGAATCCTTCGACTCCACCGGAATGGACGAATGGGACGGCGCATCATTGATGGACGCCTCCGACCCCCGGCGAATCGCGTCCAGCGTGCCCTTCGGGGACACGGTGCGGGCACTCGCAACGGACGATCCCTCCCCGGCGAACGGTGTCCCGATGTCCATGTAGTGCAGTTGCTCGCTGCTTGCCGCGGAGCTTGGCCGGCGGTCCGGGGGCGGCAGATACGCAATGCGCTGCGCCACCTCCTCGCTCAATGCGCGCGCGTTGACGTCCGTGCTGTAGATCGCCCCGCCAATGAGCACGATGTGCACCGCGACGCTCAACGTCGTGCTTTGAGCGAAGGCCGGCATATGAGAAGCGGAATGCAACCAGTAGCGCATGCAGATCCGGGAGGGTGGGACCCGACTCTCCTGAATAATCTTCGACCCCGCACAGGGCCAAAAAGGTCACTCGGGCGCAGCGCCAAGCATGGCCAGCGCCTTCCCCGTAAGCCGATAGCGTGTCCATTCGCTCATGGGAATGGCCCCCAATGATTCGTAAAACCCGATGGCGGGGCTGTTCCAATTGAGCACGGCCCACTCCAGACGTCCATAGCCTCGCTCCACGGCCGTCCGCGCCAGCGACGTCAACAGCGCCTTGCCCAGCCCCCGGCCGCGGAATGCCGGAAAGACGAAGAGA
>JAQBPY010000230.1 GCA_028287285.1 Gemmatimonadota bacterium | reverse complement strand
GCGAGAGTACTCGTCCGCTACGATCAAACTCCACGATAGACTGAACTGAATCCGCAGTGATCGCAATGAATCTGCCTCCTGCCATCGAGACAAAGCCGTCGACGTGACCCACGTGCAGTAGAGGAATGCTAGCGACCTTCACTCCAGTTGGGCTAATCACGAACGCTGTCTTCTCAGGATCGTCAACGACAAATAGGGTATCCGCCGTGCCGATTTGCATATCAGTAATGCGCGATACGGCGTCTTTGGCAAGATCCCGTTTCCATATCACCTGTCCTGACCTTGTGATCGCCGTCAGTCCAGCTATCCCGTGTTGAACGATGATGCCGGCGTTCGTTGCGAAGAGACGTTGCGGTGTGCTAATCCCCAACGCATGGAGGTCTACCATTGTGTCCGTTGTGATATCCACAAAACGGCGCGCAATTGGCGTTCTTATCGGACCTTCCTGTGCAGGTGCTTTCACAACGCGTAGCTGAGATCGCTCCGTCCTACAGCCGCTTAGCGCCAACACCGATACCATCCACCATATACATCCCACAGCGTCTCTCCGGGCTTGGGTCGCGAAGCGCGACACATCGCTTCTGTGCGTCAGCGTGTACGGTCGTGCCTACCTTACTTACTTGCGGTACACGATCCGTGGCAAGGGGTAATGCGTTACGCCAGGCGCCAAGGTACTCCGGCGCCTGGCATCACGTCATTCAAGGTCAGGTCTCGGAGGGGTAATATGTCCACCCTTCCGAGGTCGAACAGCAGGAGCCGTTCGGGCAGAACAGCGTACAATTCGACGTGTGCGAACAATTCTTGCCCACGCCGTTGCAGGCTTCCTCATCCGCCTTCAACTGTGTTCGATGCGAGGAGCTCGGGGCCGCTGCCAACGCCATCACAGCAGCAGCCGCTGCCAAACAGATTGACGAAAGCCGTAGTGCGCGCATACATACCTCCATTAGGAGAGTGGGTTTGCGGGAGGTCATTTTCCCCCCCCGCTTAACCTACGTTAGCGGCCATCTGACTAGCGATACCATTTTTGGACTAGCCATTTCTAACGCTCGACCTGCACTGTCGTTGTAAGCATTTGTGTTTTTGTGCTCTGGGGCACTATGGCATACTTCCGTAAGGGTCGAGGGAATTCGGTCTCTTTAGTGACGTAGTCCGTAATACGGTCAAGAAATGACCGTTCGTCGATGTCGCGGCCTGCCTGCCGAGGGGTAATGCCCGCCGCTCTCCGAAATGTCGCTACGAGCGATCGCGTCGAGCCAAAACCTGAACGTAGGGCCGCGTCAATCACGCGTCCGTCGGGCCGTACAAGAATGTCCCATGCCCATGACAACTGTGCTGCGCGCGTCACGATCGACGCGCTTGCCAATCCGGCTCGGGCAATATTCCGGTCAATTGTCCGGCGCCACATGCCCGTTTCCTTCGCCCAATTTCTGGATAGTATCGCCACTCCCCCGGAGACGAACAGGCCGACAACGACTGCGATTAGCGGGTCTGGTAGGCGATCGACCCTTGAGGCGAGTCTGACGAAGAGCTCAATGCGCGATGCTCGCCGACGCCTGAGCAACGGCATACCCCGTGAGCATAGTTCGTTCTCTGCACCAGCCAAGAAGGCGTCGGCGACGCCCGCGCGTATGGCTTGGCAGATCGTTCTTGCGCCGCAGCTTGAAGAGTTCTCACACAGGTACACGGATCGTCCTTGAGCGCACAGCATATCGAGCAGCGGGGTTCGTTCGCGCGCCGGCAGCACGCCTAGTTCGACAATAACAGCATTCCGATCTTCTCGTGCCCGCGGTGAGTACAGACTCTCGATGGATGGCGCGCGCTCGAAAGATGTTCCCGCAAAGCGGCCGCGGAGCCAGTCATGTATGTGTGGCGAACACCAGGCATGCGCGAGTCTATGTGTATCTTCTGGGAGCGGCGCCCGTTCTGGTGGAGGGATCACGCCGGGGATGGGGGCTCTGGGGACATTCATTGTATGCGTCGCCTTCCGCTGAATGCTGCCTGGTCTGAGTCAGGTAATATGTATGGACCCTTGGTGGACTCACGGTGTGTGGCATATATGTAGCGAGGAAAGCCACGAATCATCTTGACCGGAACAAGGCCGAAGTATCTGCTATCGTTTGAGTGATATCGATTGTCACCGAGCAGGAACAGTTTTCCTGGTGGGATGACCAAGGGTCCCCAGTTATCGCGCGACGCTTCGCCCGGGGAGTATCCGAAGCGTGAGTGCGTAATAATCAGCGATTTTTGCCATGCAAAGGCGCTGCTCGCTTCGTCCGGCACGTTGCGCTGCCCGGTATGCGCGGGTCGCTCTACAATTCCGTTTATATAGAGCAATGCGTCCCGCATCTGCAGGGTGTCTCCCGCAACGCCGACCACACGCTTGACGAGCAGCACGGCTTCTTTATCAGTCAATCCAGCCATGCTTCCTTGCGGTGCAGCGACAACGACTACACGGTTACGCAAAGTATGCTCGCTCGCAACCGGCATTGCCATTCGACACCAGAGGGGACAAGTCTGTACGATTACCCAGTCGCCCGCATGTATCGTCGGCGCCATGCTGTTTGACGCTACGCGCCTCGTGTCTATAGGTACCTCCGAAATGCACAGCGCGCAGGCTGCAACCCAAAGCGCACCTTTTCGTGAGACTACCATGCTCTTCCGTCCTCGCGATTAGGCACCACCAGACTGCGTGCATATGAATAGGTAAATCGCTGGCAGTATGTCTTTTGACCACTCCACGTGCGTTTTGTGTCCAAAAGTGGCATCGCGCCGTTACCGGGATGCCGATATGCTAACACGCGAGCTGTTTTGACTATCCTTTAACACCTGGGACATCCAATGCAACGTACCCGCGTTATCAGTACCGGCTTCGCGATCCTAAGCAGTGTCATTGCGTGCCTCACCTTGTTCGTCGGCTCCCCGCGAATGAGAGCGCCACTCCGTGCGGACGGTTATGTCTGCGCTCGCGGCTCCAGCAAGTTGTGCGAGATTGACTACGACTGCGACCATTGGGATGGGAATGGCGATTGCACGCATTTTCAAGAGGACTGGTTTCGCTACCAGGCGGAGATGTAGTGGATCTATTTAACGTACTCCGAGCGCGATTTGCGGCGGTGGACGCCTCTGTTTTGGTTGGTTTTGCCTCACTTGCAGTAATCAGCCTGACCGCGCTTTCGTTGCGCTCTCGACTCGTGGAAGCCTCTCTTCCAATAGGGGTAGCATTGTCATCACCTGGAGAAGCGAGGCATTCACGTGCCCGGATCATCTTTGTCTTCCGGCCAGCGGAATGTCCGCAATCCCTGGAGATCATAGATTTTTTGAACAAAGAGGCGCGCAATACAGGGCTAGACATCTCCGGCATCGTTGTCTCTGATGTAGCCGATACGTCCTCAGTGCTGAGCGTGGTCCGCTCGTATAACATTGCCTTTCCCATACGAATTGGCCGATTCGATGCAGTAAGTTCTATTCTAGCTCGTGCTGGCGTGACACGGTTACCGGTTTCGCTCGTATTTGACACGGGAGGTACACTACGGGCGATTTCACAGAGCGCGCCGTTAGTTGATGATTCTGTGATTAGTCGCCTTGTTGCCCGCACGATGCACTAGATCGCTCCATATAGCTGTGCAGCGTAACGCCGTGGTATGGCAATGGTTTCACCATGGTAGTTGAACTGCCCCTGCGCGTTATGATGACTGATGACACGCTAGTGCGCAAGACGCTGCTTGCTGATTGCATGTTGCTTTACTAGCGTTGATGGTAACGTTGATATGAAGTTGCTCTGTTCCGTGGTGTGGTGGCTGCTACGTTAAGATGCTTCTGCGTATATTATTGAGCGCCACCGTACGGGAAATAGCACTGCCTGGTCGCCAAGTATCTTCCTTTTAGCCTTCATAGGCCGCGATCGGTAAGCTATGGTCTCTACAGCACTTGGAGTATGTGCACCGGCAAGGGCCCGTCTCACTGATCAGCATTCGGCGATCGCGTATTGCTATATCTAAATCTAAGGCGCCCGATCTCGATCTGCCTTTCCAGGTCCTCGAATTGCTCATTGTGCTCTTTGCTCTCCGAGTGCGGAGCTTTGGCGAGTTTCTCTTCCATCGCTTCCGCTCGTGTAGAAGCTGGCCACTTATATGCCTTGAGTCTTCCAGCTTTAGAGTGGGGTTGACGCTTAAGATTTTCTCGGCGCGCGGATCCTGGTCAAGGCCGCTGCAGTGGAAGTTGGTCGCCAACTTGAAGCATTCGCGATCCCGAAAGCGCGCGAGAGAGATACTTCACTTATTGGATCGTTGCGTTCAGACCGTCAGCTACCGCGTTGGTAATGCGGTGGGTAAGGTACGTGAGAATGTTCTTAAGATGCCGCGGCGCGCCTGCGTGAGGTCCCGCTTCGCCGCGCACTGCGCGCGCCGGGCCCATGGAGCGAGATACCGCGGGCGGGGGCTCGAGCGGAACTCCCACAGGCGGCGAATCATCTCCTGCAGTGCCCATGCGCTGGCGGGCTCGGTATAACCTGAAACGCCCGACGCTGCTTCGCCGACCACGTGCGCGTGCGGGTGATGAGCCAGAGGAACTTTGTGCCGGTGAGTCGCCGCTCACCCTGGTGGGTGAGAACCCCTTGCTCCTTGCGGCGCACCTGATCCATTGTCTCCAGGACGTGCTTCACGTCGTGAAGGTGGTCGGAGACGATCCTGCCCGCCGCGTCGGGTACGTGTGCGAGGACCGTTTTTGGAAACGGCTTACACATGTCCATCGCATGGCCTCAATCGCCGTCCGCTCCTCAATGATTACCGCATGAAGTAGGCACCGAGACTCTCGGTCTCAGCCGAATCGGCGCGCGACCGCCAAGAGCATCGCTTCCTTCAGCCACGCGATCGCTAACTGCTCAAAGAGGAGCGTAAAGTGACCGGCGCTCGGCCCACGGCACACACATCGAGCCAGCTGAGGCGCGGCCGGCATGCATGGCGGTGCTCTGTTCCAAGCTCGTCGATGATGTTCCTGGCCTCTGTTGTTCCGTTGCGGAAGACGGCATGCAGCGCAGCAGAATCCTGGTCGGTCGCCGTTGCAGGAATCGGGTTGCTCCGGCGCCGGCGGCCGTCGTATCAGCGCGCGCAGCGTCGACGTCACGCATGGAACAACTGACGAGCGTGCGTGCCTTTGCGGTAGGGCGAGAGCGCCCAGCCGCTCCAATGGCTCGCGGAGATGAAGACGAATTCCTGGTCTATTCCTCACAGATCGACAGCTTCTGAAGGAATGAGCTCCAGCAGTGCAGTGTCAGCGGCGCATTTGGCCATAGTGCTGGCATCCTGCGGTCCCAACCTTCAGCGCCAGATGCCCCTGGGTCGGAGCATCTTGCTGAGGATAGGGGCTATGCGTGCGTTCGAGTATTTCCCGACATTCGCTTTCCTCATGCGGGATGACAGGAAATCCTTAAGTGGGATGACAAATTTTCAATGGCAATTCTCGATGCGAGATGACAATTGTCTTACGCCCGTTCTCACCCCTTGATGTACGAGAGTCTGAACCAGCCAATTCTTCGATGACGACAGAGTGACGCGCACGATAAACAGCAGCGATGTGCATTCCAGATGCGACACGAACGCGATATGATACGCCATGGGCACGCACCGGTATTCTCTCCTCGAGTCAGGCGACCTGGTCATCGAGGTGGCGGACGCGCTGCGTGACGCGGTCGAGCCCTGGCTGCCCCTGCAGGCAGACGTTGCCGGTGCAGGCATGCCGGCGCTGGCCACGATACGCGTTCGATTCGACAGCATCCTGCCAGACCAGCGCACCCCGGAGCGCATCGTCCTGCAGCTCGGCACCGTGACACTCGTGGAAACCGCGCCCAGTGTGTTTGCCATGCACGGGCGTGGCGGCATCAGCGGACGGATCATGCTCGACGGGCTCGCGTCCGATGTCGTCGTGCGAGCCCCGCTCACGGACGATGCGGCTGCAGACGCGTATTCGATGCTTACCCTGTCGGCGGCGTTTCTCCTTGGCCGGTCGGGCAGCGTGTTGATGCACGCGGGCGCGGTCGTGGACCCGGCCGGCCGCGCGTGGCTGCTGGTGGGTGACTCGCATTCGGGCAAAACAACGACGTGCGCGTCGCTCATCGACGTGGGATGGTGCTATCTGGCCGACGATCAGGTCGTGCTGCGGCGCGGAGCAAATGGAGCGATCGACGTGGAAGGCTGGCCGCGCATCGCCCACCTCGACGAGGGATGGGATGACCGCGAGGTGCGGAATGCGCGCGTCGCCGTGGACCTTCGCGAACGCTGGGGCGACCAGCTCCGCCGCTCGGCGACATTGGGCGGTGTTCTGCTTCCCGCGGTCCATCGCACGGCACCCACGATGGCCACCGCGGCACATCCGGCCGAGGTGTTCGCCGCACTCGTGAGGCAGTCGCCGTGGCTCATGGCGGACGGGATGGGGGCGCCGGTCATTGCGTCGCTGCTTGGAGACATCGCCGGCCACCCGTCGTACCAGCTGTCGCTCGGCGAGGACAGCTATGCGTCGGGAACGGTATTGAGCGCAGCCCTCGTTACCGCGTGGACAGCGTGATGCGAGGGGCAGCCGCCGACCGGCTCGTCCGCGAGACACTCCGGCTCCGATCGGCGGTGCTGCCCGTGCTCGCGCGCGTGGAGCTGTCGCCGGATGAATATCACCGGCTGGTGACGGCGCCGGTTCGTGCGTGGCGACTGCTGCTGGCCGCGGAATGCTGTGCGCTTCCCCTTGGTGCCCAGCTGCGGCAGGCCGGCCTGGACGAGGTGCTTGCACGCGACGTGCGCGACACGATTTCCGGGGCCGAGCTGGGCGAGACGCAGCGGGTACTGGCCGCCCGGGCGACGCTCCAGGTGATTGATGGAATCGCCCACGTCACAGGGATTCGCCTGCTGATCCTCAAGGGCGGCGCGCGGATCGCGAGCACACATGGTGGGTCGTTCGATGTGGGTGACGTGGACGTGCTGGTACCCCAGCCGGACGCAACGCGCTTCCTGAATGCGCTCACCGAGCGCGGATGGGTCACCGACGGCGACATCGATGTGGACAAGGGGGTGAAGCTCGAGCCGCGGGATGGCGCGCTCAAGATCGACCTGCACCGCAGCCTGCACTATGCCGAGGAGCTGGGTGATGCGGTGTTGGCCTCACGTCGTCCGCTGGCGGGCTTTCGCATGCTCGACCGCGCCACGGGGGCGACGACGTTCATCTCGACGTTGCGGCATTCCGTGGTGGAGCACCGGCATCGGCGCGGTCACCTGCGCGATCTCATGCTGCTGGCGGCGGAGCTTGGCGACGGCGGCGATGCGCTGCTGGCGGAGGTCCGCGCGATGATTGGTGATACAGGATATGCGCCGGAGCTGCGGGAGATGCTCGATCAGGCGCAGGCGATCCACGCTGGTGCGCCGGTGAGGGATTCAGCGCATCTCAGGACGTTCGTCGTGAACAAGTACGAGTATGCGATGGAGCGTACGTCGATGTTCGTCACGCTGCCGGGGTGGACGATCGTGGCGCTCGAGCGCCCGGCACTTCGGGGGGCGGCCTACCTGGAGCTCATGCGGCCGGGATTTGCGCCGTTGCCGCACGATTCGGTGTTTCGGCAGCCCTGGATGGAGCGGTCCGTTCCGGCGGCGGGGAGGGTTTTGGCGCGTTTCCTCCGCATGGGTGCGTATGTGGCGACGGTGGCCGTGATCGCCTTTACGGGCTGGTACATTCGCTGGCGAGCCCAGCGGCTGGCGTGGAAAGATGGGGGGGCTGAGCGCCGCCGCACTGGCGGGAGTCCTCGATTCGAATAAGTTCAGAAGGCGCGTCTACCCTTTACTCAGGATCAGGGAAATGGAAACCAGCCAATCGAGTGCTGCCCGTGACAGCGCGGACGACCGGCCCAGACTGCCGTGGGTTGTTCCGGCACTCACCAAGCTTGCGCCGCTCACCGATCTGACGCTGCAGACCGGCACCAGCATCCACGCCAGCGGGACTCCCGGCGGCGGCACCGTTTTTTAGGCCGATGGCAGCGGCTCGATCAGCGTACTTCCGAGGAGCGCGGTGATGAGCGCTTCTACCTCGATGTGGGCTTCCGGAAGTGTCACCTCGAACATGTCCACGAGGGCTGGCGCGATCTTGGCGACCTCCGATTGCGCTTCCAGCATTTTCCAGATGAACGCGCCGGTGGCGTTGAGCCGGAAGTAGCTCTTCGTACCCAGGTGCAGCAGTACCGCTTCGTCCCGAAGATGGGAGACCAGCACCGCGGCAGTGGGGCGGTATTGCAATGGGCTCATGGCCACGCCGGCGAGGCGGGTGGCCACTTGTCGAAGGATGGCTTCATTCGGCGCATGTGCGGCTGTTCGTGACGAGGTGGACCAGAATGTCTGACTCCCGTCTTCGCCCCCGCCCCAACAATCGGGTGGGTCGGGGCCAAGGGGATGTGTGCTGCCACCGGAGTCGCGCCAGCCGTCAGGGCAACGCGAGCAGCACCTGCTGCAACAATGTGGGCGGTACGTTGCCGAAGCTCAACCTGGTAGTGCCCGGGCTCACTATCGCGCGCCGTTCGCGTCCGTCGTGGTCGCGGTAGTACACATACCGCGATTGGCCGGTGGGCACCACGCGAGTCACGGAATATCCGTTGCGACGGAGCACGCCGCCCAGCGCATCTGCGCCCTGGTTCGTGCTGTACAGCTTTCTGTACTGGCCGGGCGGCATCTGGCCGGGCTTCCTGGCCAGACCGGGCGGCACATGCCGGCCGTTGACGATGTGGCCGTCACGATCGCGCGTGAGGACCTGGCCCGTGGGGTAGCGTATGCGATCGTGCTCGTCGCGGTCCTTGTCTTTTCCCTTGCCATGGCTGTTGCCCTGGGCGTCGGCGCCGCTGGACATGAGGATGATGGCGGCGAGCGCCATACCGATATGACGGGCAGACTGGGTGCGCATGTGAAAACTCCGGATTCGAGGGCTTGGCAGACCTCTCCAGTGCATCTTTGGCGCCCGTGGCGGGCGGAGTGGCCAAATACCTGGGATCTATGGAGTTAGACGCCGTCGCGGTGCTGAGTCTGTCTGGATTGTGAGACGAACAAGTCCATGCGAAGGTGAATACTCCGAGTTGTTTGAGAGGTCTGCCGGAGTTGGTTACGAGGTGGGTGGAGTATCTCCCGACACTCGCTCCGCTCGTGCGGGATGACACCGTTGTACAGCGTCCTGATGGCCGCCACGCTTGCCTGCATCCTGCAGCCGCGAAGTCTTACCTGTCAGCCGCCTACGCGAAATCTTCCCTTGTCATCCCGCAGCCGCGAAGCGGATGTCGGGAAATTGGTTGCGAAGCGTGCGGCGAATTCATGGTGCGACATAGTGTCTCCCGACACTCGCTCCGCTCGTGCGGGATGACAGGAAGCGGAAGACAGGAAGCGGAAGACAGGAAGCGGAAGACAGGAAGCGGAAGACAGGAAGCGGAAGACAGTAAGCGGAAGACAGGAAGCGGAAGACAGGAAGCGGAACACAGGTTGCTAAGCGTGTGTCAGGCAGACACC
>JAQBPY010000219.1 GCA_028287285.1 Gemmatimonadota bacterium | reverse complement strand
CGCTTTTCGCCGAGCTGCACGACGTCGATGACGTCGTTCACGTCTCGCCCGCGTTTGTAGAAGCTGCGGAACAGCCGCACGGTTTCATCGACGGTCAGCTTCTCGGCGAGTTGCGTCTCCTGAAGCTGGATGCCGAGTCGCTCACGCAGGTCGTGCTCGCCGGTGTTCCATCGCTGACCCAGCACTTCGACGACCCCGGCATCCGGCTCCGTGAGGCCCTCACAGATCTCGATCGTGGTGGTCTTGCCCGCACCATTGGGGCCGAGCAGGCCGAAGCACTCGCCGCTGCCGACCGTGAGATCGAGTCCGTCCACGGCAACGACATCGCCATAGGTCTTGCGCAGGCCACTGACCAGCAGGGCCGGTGTCGCTGTTGCCATGGATGAGCAGGCTTGGTTGCAGGTTATCGGGCCGGGCGGCTCAATCTATCGCTGGCGGGGCTGCGATGCGCGTGCGCGGATGCCGATACTCACCCCAGGCTCCCGCAGTCTCCTGGCGAGCATCCCTTCCGCAAAATCATGAGCGACGTAGCCACGCCCGGCAAAGCAGACGTGAGGCCCCGGGTGCATCCGACAGTCCGTCTGGGCTACCTGATGCGCGTCACACTCTTTCCCTTCTGCTTCGTCCTCTTCGGCGTGCACATGTGGACCCGCGCGGTCCCGGTGTGGGCCTGGACGGTGTTCGTGGTGCATCAGTGGCTCTGGCCGCACGCCGCGCTCCGGATTGCCGAGAGCAGCATCGACAGCAAGGCGGCCGAGCAACGCAACCTCCTCGTCGATGTTCTTGTCATCGGCTGCTTCCTGCCAATCACTGGCTACAGCCTCTGGCCGAACGCCGCGGCGTTCTTCGGCATTCATTCCGGCAATATCAGTGTCGGCGGACCACGGTTCGCCGTACGGGGACTACTCGTGTACCTCCTCGGCGCCGCCCTGACCACCGTGTACACCGGCTTTCACCCGAACCTGCTCGGCGCATCGCTGTTCACGCAGGTGGCCGGAGTGCTGGTCATCGGTGCGTATGTCAGCGCGTTTGCCTGGCTCACGTTCGATCGACAGCGCAGCGTGGTCCGCAACAACCGCATGATTCGCCAACAACACTCCGAGATCCAGGAGCAGGACTACCGTTTGAATCTGCACGCCGCTGAGCTCGAGCTCGCACTCGAGGCAGCACAGGCCGCGAATGCCGCCAAGAGCAATTTTCTCGCGAACATGAGCCACGAGCTGCGCACTCCGCTCAACTCCATCATCGGATTCGCGAACATCCTCCTCCGCAACACGGCGCGGAATCTTCGCGATCAGGACGTGCTGTACCTGTCCCGGATGCGGGACAACGGTGCGCACCTGCTGACCCTGATCAACGGCGTGCTGGATCTATCGAAGATCGACGCTATGCAGTCGCAGCTCGAGATCGTTCCTGTCGACGTCGGCGCGCTGCTGCGCGAAACCCTCGCGGAGCTCGAACCCCAGGCCGAAGTGCGCGAAGTCCGGTTCGTCGCCGAGCTGGCGGACGCCGCCCTCCTCGCAACCGACAGGTCTCGATTGAAGCAGATCATGCTCAACCTGTTGAGCAACGCCGTGAAATTCACACAGTCCGGTACCGTCACCGTCCGCCTGCTGGTCGATCAATCGACGAAGCTGCCGTCGCGCATCGAAGTGAGTGATACCGGAATCGGCATTGCGGCCGAGCGCCTGCAGGCGGTGTTCGAGGCCTTCCAGCAGGAGGATGAGACGACGGCACGCCACTACGGCGGCACGGGCCTCGGCCTCACCATCACGAGATCACTCGCCCACGTCATGGGTTGGGAAATCGAGGTGCAGAGCAAGGTGGGATTGGGATCGACGTTCGCGATCCTGATTCCCGCCGCGCCTTCGGTGACCGGCCTGGCCGCGTGAGCGAGCAACAAGGTCCGCGCTAGACCGCGCTAAAAAAGGCTCGCGATCCTAGAGCGGAGCTCCATCGAACCAGTCGCGCGCATCGGTGAGCGACGCCCGCATCTCCTCCCGGTCGCCACGCTCCAGCGATTCGCGAAAGAGCCGAAGCTGACCCTCCATCGCGACGAGTGAGCGCGCCAGTGCCGCGCTGTTGTCTTCCAGGATGGACATCCACAGCGACGGCGAGCTCCCTGCGAGTCGCGTCATGTCTCGACCGCCAGGCCCGAGCGCCGATCGATGCACGCCGGCCTCGCGCAGCGTCAACGCGAGTGTCGTCGACAACACCTGCGGAAGATGACTCCGCCACGACATCTGTTCGTCGTGCGCCGCGGCATCGAGCACCTCGACACCCGACCGCAATCCGCGCCAGAAGTGTTCGGCGAGCTTGAGCGCATCGGCTGATGTCGTCGGCGTGGGACAGAGAAAGACCCGCGCATCATCGAACAGGTTCGCGCGAGACGCCCGCCAGCCCGAGCGGTGACTTCCGGTCAGCGGATGGGCTCCGACATACCGCGCACCCAGACCGAGTGAGTCCGCCGCCGAGACGATGCTCCGTTTCGTGCTCGCAATGTCCATCACGAGCCGCGTGGTCTCGAGTCGCGCGGCAATGCGGGGCAGCAGCGCGATGGTTGCGTCGACGGGCAGTGCAAATACGACGACGTCCGCTGCCTCGATCCCAGCCAACTGCGCCCCAAGCCGCTCGTGCACGATTCCCTCGCCCTCGGCCGCGTCGAGCGAATCCGGCGCGCTGTCGTACCCGAGCACCCGCACGTCCCGCTCGGCGAGC
>JAQBPY010000121.1 GCA_028287285.1 Gemmatimonadota bacterium | reverse complement strand
CATTCCAACGCTCACTCCACTCGCGAAGCTGTATGTGAAAGAGATTGCTGAAGCACTGGGAATAAACCCCGACTACCTGTCGGTAACGGAAGCGGAAGAGGCGCTGGCGCAGGCTGACACTCAGATACCAACGGAACTCCTTCGCCACGCATATCGCGTCAACTTCATGGAATCTTCTCGTTTTGAGAAGACCCTGTTCCACTTTCTACTTTCCAGACTTCAAAAAGCAAAGGATGACTATGCCGCTGATCACGTCCTTGGGTTCCTGATGTCGAATCCAGAGGAAACGGATTGGATCTTGAACCACTACTCGGCTGTACGGTCTCCGGACACAGGCGAAGCGGTTATCTTGCGCTATCTCTCCTCGGCAGAGGCCGTATATCCGTTTCAGCACTACCAAGTACTCCGTTGGCGATCCCAATTCTCGGTGGGCGCCTCTGAGGAGTTTGTCAGGTTTGTAAGACGGATATATGCCGCACCGCAATCACCATCCTATCTTAGATCGGCGGCGAGGCACTTCTTGTCGATTCATGGATCCAACGCGGATCTCGACGAACTAGCGGCCTCATATGCGAGTCTCGCCGATGAAGTAGCTCGCGCCGAGTGCCTGGTGTCGATATTCCGCATGGAGACCAAGCGCCGAAACGCCATTTATGGTCAAGCAAAGAAGGATGGAATGCTTCCGACGGCCGCCATCGCCTTGGTCAAAGGTGACAATACCTTGCGGGAACTAGGTGTGACATAGTGATTTGGCTGACCATCAGAACATTACCGCGCTGATCGGCGATGCTAAGCTAACGTAAGGTTCTGGGGTGCCGCACTCGTGTCGGAGGGAGATGCAAGTCAGTGCCCGTACAAACGGCATGAGTGTTGACGTCGGTGTCCAGGGGCATACTTTACACCTACTTAGGGATAGGTCATCACGCTATCGCCACCACAGGATGAGTCCACGAAATCCATTTTCAATCGCCGCTGTGGAAGGGGCACTGGCGGGACGATTCGACATCGACAGAGAGCTGAGAGTCGGTGGGCAAGGGATTGTCTACATGGCTCGGAGAACCAAGGCGGTGACAGGCGAACCGACCGCCGAGCTTGTCGCCCTTAAGGTTCATACCGACCCAACTCAGGACGATCGAGTTGAACGGGAGATCCAAGCGATGGAGCGCTTGCGTCATCCCAATCTGGCGACTCTTGTCGAGCACGGAGCCGTCGAAATCGATGGCGAGCAGACTCGGTTCGTGGCTTGGGAGTTCATAGCGGGAAGCGCACTTGATGATCGACTAAAAGCGGCTCCCTCTCTGGCGATGAGCACGGTCGCGAGGATCGGTCGTGACGTCGCGCGAGCGATAGGGCACATCTGGTCGGAACAGCGAATTGTTCACAGGGACGTGAATCCCAAGAATATAATGTTAAAGGCGGGCGAGCGTGAGGCGGTACTGATCGACCTCGGAGTCGCGCGACATCTGGAGCAGGCGACGCTGACAGCGGCTGGAGTGACTTGGGGCACCTTAGGCTATCTATCACCGGAACAGTGCCGGGCCGAGCCGCAGCTTACGTGTGCGTCAGATATTTTCTCGCTGGCAATCTCCCTACAGGAAGCACTTGCCGGCCGCCACCCCACCTCGGGCGACCAACGACCGCTCATAGCTAATCCACCAAAAACGGAAGTCGTAGCACCGCAAACGCCAGTTGGACTCGCAAAACTGATTGATGCGATGTATGCGCTTAGAGCACCGTTTCGTCCCAAGCCGTCGGAGTTAGCGGAGCGCTTCGCCGAGCTTGCAGAGCAACTCTAATTCCTAGGGCAATGTTCTATCACAACACGAAATACAAATTTGCGCTGCCCGATGGATCGCCAAGCGGCATTGCGGGGGGCATAATTGCCTGCTCGGCAATGCCATCGGGTCAATTGATTAGGCGAATTCGCAAGGACATTAGAAAATACCCGTATCTGCAACACCGACTCTACGACCCGCAGCTGTACCTAGCCGGTTTGGACCCCAATTCGGCGCGTGGCACGGTCGCAAAATTAGCGTCGCATCAGTGGTTCGCACATCACGAAGTGCCAGAATACGATAGCGAGCAGCATGGCTCGATAAAGCAGTGGAAGGACATGCACGAGGATGCGCTCATCGCAACGTGGCGGCGTACCCCCGTAACCGACCAGACTGGACGCGTGGCTGCTGCGAGGCACGCAATTCAACACCAAATTAATCTGGGATGCGACGCAATCATTCTCCCAGCTCCCCTGACGAATATCGCGTCACAGAACTATCAGGTAGAATTAGCCTGGATTGATGTCGGCATCGCCCTCTGCAGGGAAATGCGCGTATCGGTGCCCATCTATGCGACAGTTGCGCTTTCCGACACAGTGTTGCGGGGCGTCGATCCCTCTAACAATCCACTGCTTCACACAATTACTAGCCAGATCGCCGCAAGGGAGGAGCTCGACGGTGCATATGTAGTTGTGGAGCAGGCCGGCGAAGAGGGATACGCGTGTCTTTGCCGCGAGACCCTACTGTCTCTGCTCGTCCTTACGGATGACCTATCGCGCGGTGCATCAAAACAAGTAGTTGTCAACTACATGGGTACAGTCGGCGCAGTCTTGGTGGCGGCAGGGGCCACAATTTGGTCAAGCGGTTACTATCTGAGCCAGCGCCGTCTTAAGCTGGTTGACTTTGAAGACAGAATGGGCCTCGCCATGCCGAGGTATTTCAGCCTGCTCCTTGCTGGCGATATCGGTCTCGAGAGCGATATCGGCCAGGCTTATGCAGCGGGACTTGGTCCCAAGATCTTGTCCGGGACTTTGTCAGGAGCCCCTCTCGAGGCTGCACTCGCGGCAAAGACGTTCCCGGAGACAGCCCCGGAGTGGTTTTACCGATCTAACAATATTACGTCGGCAACGGCTCACTACAATGAGGCGGCATACAAGATTGGTACGATCTTGCATGCACTTGACTCGACAAGGCGGGTGGAATTTGTCGAACGGTGGCTACGGACCGCAGCCCAGTTGGCGGGCCACGTACGCGACAGTGGCGTCGTAAATTCCTCCGCAACCAACCTTCAGCACCAAGCGATATGGCTAGGCGCTTACCAGGAGTGGAGAACGATTGCCGGCCTCTAGCAATGAGTGGTAGCGTGAGGCCCGTGCTGCCTTGCCGAGTTTACGAATGGCGACTATCCGATCCGGACCAAGTGGCAAATGCCATGCGGCGTCGAGTACACAGGTAGTCCGCGTATCGTGCTGAAGGTATAGACCGACACGCGAATCCTTGAACGCCGACACAACTCGCGCGGATAGCGCAATCTGACTGCCGTCGAGCACTACAAATGCACGATTCGCAAATCGGAGGTACGTCTCAGCTTGTTCCAGCGCGTCTTTCCACCGGACCAGCTTTGCCTCAAAGGCGACAATCTGTACGGCAGGATAGGCGCGCTCGACTTGGGTGCGCAAACAACCGTCTTCGTCGTACGCAACAGTGTTGAGGTGCAGAAGCCGCTTGAGTGCTCTATTCGCCCCCGTTGACGTCAGGTGCAAGCGTTCACCGAGGTCATCCGCGGAGAGCGGCCCCGATTGTGTGATGAAGGAGAGGAGATGCGCCTCCACATACGTAAGTGGGCGGTAGTCGACATAAGAATCGTCTTGCCAGACTCCGATCAAGACATCCGGTACTACGTCTCCTATCGTCTCCTCATAAAGAGACGTGACCACGTCTGCTGCACCGAGGTAAAGAAGACTCGGCAATGATAGCTTGAATGAGGCAACCAAGTCCTGTTCAAATCGGAATGCGCCGGTGTCGGGCATTGATGTTTCAACCCTCGGAGATTCGACGCAAGAATCCGGCTTGAGCCTCCGGCTGGTTCTCTGAGGCTGAACTAAATCATCTCGCAATTCGTGATTACGCATCATTGTGCAGCAAGATGAAGGGTATTTTCTCTCTATTGAGAATACCGGCCCGTCCTTGCTCGCGCTATACCGCTGCGACGGAGCTGGCGTGCGGAACCTTTTGCGCGAGCTAGACTCCATATTGTCATTGGCGGTTCGCGAATGACTCTCGTCGCTCGTAGTGTCGAGATCTGATCTGAACTTGCCGCCGAGGAATAGCGATCTTTTGAGGATTGCGCGGCGTCATCTCCCCGCCCGCGTCATAGTGTTCACCACCTGCATCCACTGCTGCGGCAAGCTCGGCACCAATGAGCTGATCGAACACTTCCCCGTGGGCGACCGCCTCGCGTTCGACTCCGACCGCGGCCGCCTCTGGGTGATCTGCACCCACTGCTCACGCTGGAACCTCACCCCTGTCGAAGAGCGCTGGGAAGCTGTCGAGGAGTGCGAACGACAGTTCCGCGCCGCCCGCCTGCGTGCGCAGACCTCCAACATCGGCTACGCGAAAGCCGGCGACGGCGTCGGCCTCGTGCGCATCGGCAAGCCGCTGCGTCCCGAGTTCGCGGCGTGGCGATACGGCCGCGAATTCAGCCGGCGCAGGACGCGCGCCATCCTGATGATGGGCGGCGTCGGTGTCCTCACAGCGGGACTGGTCGCTGGGAGCGTTGCGGTCGGCAGCGTGGGCTTTCTCCTGTTCGGCGCCAGGGTGCTTCGACAGTTGTATCCGCTGACGGTTGGTCCGCCGGAGGAGGTCCGCATCCCCTACGGCAAATGGCGAGCATTGCAGGTCTCCACCGGCAGCTCCGCGATTCTTCCCGATGACCAAGGGGGATGGCAACTCCACATCCGCCATCACCACGACAGCGTTGAGTTCCGCGGGGCCGAGGCGCGGCGACTTCTCACGGTGCTCCTCGCGAAGGTGAACGTGAAGGGGGCGGCCAAGGGAATGATCGGCGATGCCATCAGCGTCGTCGAACAGCAGCCCGTGGAAGGAATGCTTCTCGGACTTGCTCGGCGATCGGAGCAGGTCTGGTCGTCGGACGACGCAAGGCAGCGCGAGTGGGATGAGGCTCGGCGTCCCGGATACGGGCGACCGAAGAACCGCGGCGGCCTCGCGCACATCTCCGCCGTGGACCGCCTCGCGCTCGAGATGGCACTGCACGAGTCATCCGAACAGAAAGCCGTCGAGGGAGACCTCGTCGAGCTCGAAGTGGTGTGGCGTGAGGCCGAGGAAATCGCGGGCATCGCCGATGATCTCCTGCTGCCGCCCGGCGTCAATGATTTCATCGCGAAGGAAGCACAGGACGTGATGACCCGGCGGTAATCTTCGTGCGGCCAGTAAACTAGGATTCCATGTGGCATCAGTCCACTCGATGCTAATTGTCGTCGCGCTCATAGCCGCCGTCGTGAGGGGAGAGGCGAACCATGAGTCCTTGACATACCTGTAACTGTCTTCGCACCAGCAAGTTACGCGTGGACGGCGAAATGCCGAAGAGGCCTTTCGCTCGACTCACAAGTCGCCGAATCTTTGATAGTCTACAAAAAATCACCAAATACTGTTGACAGAATGTGCATGTCGGTTCACTATTAGAAACAATCACCGGACTCAATCAAGATGGCGGGAAAGCGCGGAATGACGCTCAATCTCACGGACGTGGAGATGAAGGCGTTGGAGGAATTGGCGACCAAGAAAGACCTGTCGAAGACGGCCGTTCTCCGACAGGCGCTTCGATTCTACCAAACCGTTGAAATTCGGATGGAGCGGGGAGACAAGCTCGTCTTCGAGAATCTTCACACCAAAGAGAAGTCCGAATTGATGCTTCTCTGAGAGGTCCAGTGGCTGAAACGAGTCGCATTTTTCTTTGGGATCCCATTGTTTCGGCGTCGGTCGAAGCGCTGCTGTGGGATGAGATAACCACATCCCATCTCGCTCAGTGGGAAAAAACGTGGGTGCCCGAACGTGCGGCGATCCGTAAACGTCTGGAAGACGCGAAGATATCGAAGGATCAGTGGCCGCAGAGCATCCATTGGGAGTGGCCGATCAAGATCGCGGATGTGAGCGGATTGCTCGCCTATGCTGGGTTCGCTGTCACGTGCGGCAATGCGTTGGAGGGATTGATGCGCGTCGCCCTTCATCGGAGCGCTCGACTTCCGTCCGAGGTTGGCAAGCCTCTTGTGTACATCGACTACGTGGAAGTTGCTCCGTGGAATTGGCCGGCCATGGGCAAGCCTCTTCGCTACAAGGGGATTGGAACTGCTCTCCTGACGGCGGCGGTAATTCTCAGTCGAAAAGAAGGATTCTATGGTCGCGTTGGTTTGCACAGCTTGCCACAAGCGGCGGCATTCTATGTCAAGGCAGGAATGGCAACGTTGGGTGAAGATCCCGATGTAGAAGGACTCGACTATTTCGAACTATCGCCCGCAGCCGCTTCGGCATTTCTTGGTAAGGAGGCAGACCTGTGAAAATTGACCGAGACGAAGAATGGTGGGTCTCTCGCGCTCGCGCTGAGGCCGATCTTCCAATGGTCGCAGGCGCTCTTGCTTTCCAGGAGCCGTATCGCACCGAAGGTGTCTCGACGGAGAGTGCGTCACCGTCGGCGATGCAGAGCGAGCGGCAGGAAGAGGGACGTCTTGCGTTTGGCCAACTTGTCCGCCTTATGCGACGGCGCCTGCGACTTTCGATTGAGGAACTCGCAGATGCGGCCGACGTGGAGGTCGGCGAAGTCTTGCGCGTGGAGGATGATTTGCGCTTCCATCCTGATCCACGACTCGTGTTTCAGTTCGCTCGCGTATTTGGTCTTCCTCAACAGGGGCTGATGGAAGTAGCGGGCCTGATCGTGGGTCGCGACGAGCGGCTGGCACGGGCAGCAGTACGCTTCGCAGCAAGATCAGAGGCGCCTCAGCGGTTGTCTCCGCAAGAGGCGGATGCTCTGGATGCGTTCATAGCGGTATTGGCAGATGGTGGTGCGAAGTCGTGATGTGAAGCCAATCCCGCTGCGCTTCAAGTCTGCTGCCGACATTGACGAAGTAGTATCGCGCGTGCTTCGCGAGCTTGGGAATCCCGAGCCCCCGCTCAAGCTCGCTGACGTTCGCAAACATCTCCGATTGGCGGTGGGGTCGTACAAGATCGGGGATGACTCGGGGTTGAGGCTGGTTGCAGACGGCATGCTCGTCGGCGACAAACAAATGCTCAGCCAACCAACACTTCTTGGTGAGGCGATTCGTCAGCTCGACCTGCGCGCAGTGTACTTGCCAGACAGCCGGCAGATTTTTCTCGACGAGGACTTGCCCCGCCCAAAGAAACGTTGGACAGAGGCGCATGAAATCGGGCACAGCATCATTCCCTGGCATCCCGGAATGATGCTCGGAGACACGTCGATCACGTTGTCGCTGGATTGTCATCGGGTGATGGAGGCTGAGGCGAACTACGCTGCCGGACGGCTGCTCTTTCTCGGAGACCGTTTTGCAGAAGAGGCTCGTGCGAGCCCACCCTCGCTCACGAGCGCAATCGCGCTAGCCGAACGGTACGGCAATACAATGACTTCCAGTCTCTGGCGCTACGTGGAGCAAGCGGCTGTGGACCGTCCGATCGTTGCCTTAATCAGCGATCATCCGCACCCTTCGCGACGTGGACCTGACTCTGGCGTAAAGTCGCCGTCTCGCTATTGCATTGAGTCATCGGCATTTGTGCAGCAGTTCGGAGCCAGGAACAATGAGGCTCTTCTCTTCGAGAAGGTCATCTCCTACTGCAATGCCAGGCGCGGTGGGTCTCTGGGCGGTGCCAGGATTGTCCTCGTCGACGTAGATGGACTCTCCCATGAGTTCCAGTTCGAAACATTCTTCAATGGGCACCAAGCGCTGACAATGGGTGTGTGGAGTCGAGCGCGCCGTGGCTGGAGTGCCGTTGGATCGCGAGACAACCGTTCGCTGCTACGCGCCGGATGAATCTGGAGATGCAAGTCGCGATTCACAACGCGTTCCCGGACCGAGGATTCGCTCCATGAAGCTCGCCTACTACTCCGAAACCGATTCCCTCTACATCGACCTCTCGGAACAGCCGAGCGTCGAGAGCAGGGAAGTGTCCAACGGAATCGTGCTCGACTACGATGCAGCCGGCGGACTGGTAGGGATCGACATCGACAACGCCAGCACGAAGGTCAAGCTCCGCAAGGTGATCCTCACCGGAATGGCTGGAGAAGTCGAGCACCGCACCGGCTGAAGTCTCCGCTGAGTTGGCGCGATCGCCTCCACACTTGGCGACTGCTACCCCCGACCCTAGATTGCCGCGTGTACACCACCTGCCTTTTCTGCAACGGAGCGCTCGGCACGAACGAGGTGATCGAGCACTTCCCGGTGGGTCGGCGCCTCGCGTTCGACAGCGCCAAGGGGCGCCTCTGGGTGGTTTGCCGCCGTTGCGAACGATGGAATCTCACCCCGCTCGAGGAGCGCTGGGAAGCTGTCGAGGAATGCGAGCGCGCCTTCCAGGGGACGCGTCTGCGGGTGTCCACCGATCAGATCGGCCTCGCGCGCTTGGGCGAAGGACTCGAACTGGTACGGATCGGCGCGCCGCTTCGACCCGAGATGGCGGCGTGGCGTTATGGGGATCAGTTCGGGCGGCGGCGGCGGCGCCATCTCGGGATGCTTGCTGGTGGTGTAGCGGCGGTAGGGGTCCTGATCGCCGCTGGACCCGGCACGGGAATCATGAGCTGGGGTGCGTTTGAGATCCTCTGGCAGGCGAGCGTCGGCGCGAGCGAAGTGTACCGCACGCGGACCCGACTGCCGATCATGGGCGAGAACTACGTCACCCTACGGGTTCGCCTCAGAGACCTCGCTCATGTCCGCCTCGACGCGCAGGGAGGACGTGTCGTGCTCTGCGTGCCGGTGTGCGCTGAGGGCGCGGTCCCCTGGTGGCAGTTTGAGAGTCTCGGCCCACCCCCGCTGATGGAGCTCGAGGGCGAGACAGCCGTCCGAGCCGCGGGCGCGTTGCTGCCGCTACTCAATCAGGGCAGCGGCACCGCGAGCGACGTCCAGCGCGCGGTAGGCCTGCTTGAAGCCGGGGCATCGCCCGAGGCAGTGTTCGCGCGCGCGTCAGGCATGGGTACCCCTTGGAAGCGATGGGACTCCGACAAGCACAAGCACGGGGCGGCGCTCCTGCGCACGCTCCCGTCGCACGCGCGCCTCGCGCTCGAGATGGCTTCCCACGAGGAAACCGAGCGCCGTGCGTTGGACGGCGAGCTGCACCTCCTCGAGTCGGCATGGCGCTATGCCGAGGAGATCGCAAGCATCGCTGACGACCTGTTGCTACCTCCCGGCGCGCGGGAGTACCTCGACCAGCACCGGCCATAGCGCTCGTGCGACCTAATGTCCCGGCCTACGCGCTCGCGCATCGGGCGGGATCAAGTATCGCGCATGGCGAAGGCACTAGGGGAGAAAGCAAAGCTAGTTGTGCTTGCCCGCCGAGAGATAGAGAACTATATGGCCATTCCCGAAGTGCTCGTTGAATTCATAGCTCTCAAACGACGCCTCGCGAACATTGAGGGTCCAGCTCCTACAGTACACGCGATCAAAGATGCGCTCGAGCAAGCTGCTGCAGAGCTCAAGCCGCTGGCAATAGAGTTTCGCGTCGCGAAGGAGGCGTGTGCGCCGATTCACTGTGACCGAAAGGCGGTCCTGGATCAGAACAACGACCTGTCAGTGCACGACAGGCTACAAAAAGAATGGCGCGCCAACGTGAGAGACTCGATGCACTATCTGCGAACGTCGATGCAATGCTGCAAAGGCAACTGCCGCCATTGAACGAACCTGGGATCGAGACAAACTGACGGTTGTGCCGGGCGATCACCTGTTGGATCGAGTCGCCAGTAAGTCTGGTGTGAGGTTTATTAAGGAGAAGGACGCAGCCAGGCTGGCGAGCCTCATGAAGCCTCATCATATTGCGTCGGAGATGAACGATCCTATCGCTGAAATATCGAAGGAGTAGTTGTTCGTATCCGGAGCAGAAAGCAGCTGTCCAGGCGCCGACCGACAGGAGGATGGCGATGGTCAGACAGGTGGTACGTCGCGGCGGAGACTGAGTCATCGTAGACAGTGCCTTACGTTGAGTGCATCGGCAGAATGCGAGTCGGACAAACACGTGCCGACGTCAGGCAATTGCGACGAGCTGTGCCCGTGCTGCGTCATCTGACCCTGCTGTTAACGCTCCATGTTCACCACCTGCATCCACTGCTGCGGCAAACTCGGCACCAATGAGCTGATCGAACACTTCCCGGTGGGCGACCGCCTCGCGTTCGACTCCGACCGCGGCCGCCTCTGGGTGATCTGCACCCACTGTTCACGCTGGAACCTCACCCCCATCGAAGAGCGCTGGGAAGCCGTCGAGGAGTGCGAACGACAGTTCCGCGCCGTCCGCCTCCGCGCGCAGACCTCGAACATCGGCTACGCGAAAGCCGGCGACGGCGTCGGTCTCGTGCGCATCGGCAAGCCGCTGCGTCCCGAGTTCGCGGCGTGGCGATACGGCCGCGAATTCAGCCGGCGCAGGACGCGCGCCATCCTGATGATGGGCGGCGTCGGTGTCCTCACGGCTGGACTGGTCGCTGGGAGCGGTCTGATCGGCAGTGTGGGCTTGCTCCTACTCGGCGCCAGGGCAATCGGACGGTTGAATCCGCTGACGTTCGGTCCGCCGGATGAGGTCCGTCTTCCGAGCGGCAAGTGGCGAGAATGGCAGGTCTCGACCGGCAGCTCCGCGATTCTTCTCGACGACCACGTGGGATGGCAACTCCACATCCGCCATCAGCACGGCAGCGTCGAGTTCCGCGGCGCCGAGGCGCGACGGTTGCTCACGGTGGTCCTCGCGAAGGTGAACGTGAAGGGGGCGGCCAAGGGAATGATCAGCGACGCCATCAGCGTCGTCGAACAGGAGCCCGTGGAAGGAATGCTTCTCGGCCTTGCTCAGCGATCGGAGCAAGTCTGGTCGTCGGACGACGCAAGGCAGCGCGAGTGGGACGAGGGTCGCCGGCCCGGATACGGTCGACCGAAAAACCGTGGCGGCCTCGCACACATCTCGGCCGTGGACCGCCTCGCGCTCGAGATGGCACTGCACGAGTCATCCGAACAGAAAGCCGTCGACGGAGACCTCGTCGAGCTCGAAGCCGCGTGGCGTGAGGCCGAGGAAATCGCGGGTATCGCTGACGATCTCCTGTTACCGCCCGGTGTCGATGAATTCATCGCAAGGGGGAAGCGCAGGAAGTAACGAACTACTGATGCGTTGCTTCGATGATCCTCGTAATGGAATGGTGACGGAGGAACCTCCGTGGTGATGCATAGTTCGCCATGCCGATCGAACTACGTGAAAGCTCGTTTGCGCTGCAGGTGAGCGAATGAGGATCCATCTAATGCCCGGATACCGCTTCACAGAGTACTTCGAGAATGAAGTACTCCGCAAGCGGCCGTACCTGCGACGCGAATGGTGCATCGCGGTCATCGAGCAGCCCGTCAGAGTGGCGCCGCAACCGAACGGGCGATATCGTTTCTGGGCGGCCATTCCGGAGCTCGACGGCAGGTTCCTTCGCGTGGTGACGCTGAAGGACCAGACTACGATTCACAACGCGTTCCCGGACCGAGGATTCGTTCCATGAAGCTCGCCTACTACTCCGAAACCGATTCCCTCTACATTGACCTCTCGGAGCAGCCGAGCGTCGAGAGCAGGGAAGTGTCCGACGGAATCGTACTCGACTACAACGCGGCCGGCGGACTGGTTGGAATCGACATCGACAACGCGAGCACGAAGGTCGAGCTCCGCAAGCTGATCCTCACCGGAATGGCTGGAGAGGTCGAGCACCGCGCGGGCTGAGGTCTCCTCGCCCGCTCGGCGCATTCAAAGCCGTCGTGCCGGCGTCGCCCGACAGTATGCACCATTTCGCATAACACTCCCCAGGGACCCCTCGCGCCACTCCGACTTGCCAGAAAGGCGGCTCCGGAACCCGCTCGAGTTGCGCGCCCACATTGCCGGCGTCTGCCGCGCGCGTACGTCCGGCCGTCGCATGGTACGCCTGGCGGCCGTTTGGTGACGCTCCGATACGCAGGCCGCGCCGCTATGGGCGATGCCGTGTTGCCAGAAATCACCCGTGCGAGCAGATTGTGTCCATGCCTGCGCTGCAGCATCGTCGCTGGACGGAAGAGGAAGTGCGCCAACTCATCGAGGACGCGCCGGGCCCCACGCCCATTACGAGCTCGTGGACGGTGAGCTGCTCGTGACACCGGCGCCGAGTTTGACGCATCAGCGCATTGTCCTCGAGCTGGCCGTGCCCCTTCGCGAATTCGTGAAGGCCCACCGACTCGGTGAGCTCGCAATCAGCCCCCACGACGTACGACTTTGCTCCAGGCCTCGCCGTGCAGCCTGACCTGCTCGTCGTGCCGGCAGTTGGAGGCAAGCGGCAGAGCGACAACGTACCTGTCACAAGCTTGACGCTGGCTATTGAAGTCGTCTCGCCAGGCAGCGCACACTTCGACCGGGTCACGAAACGCCGTGCATATCAGCGCGCTGGCGTGGCCGAGTACTGGATCGTTGACAGCGATGCGCGTACGATCGAGCGCTGGCAACCGGCCGACGTGCGGCCAGACATCGCCGACGCGATACTCTCGTGGAATCCCGCCGGCGCCGCGGCGCCATTCGTCCCCGACGTCCGCCAGTTCTTTGCCGACGTAAGCGACGAGGACCCCGACGTATAGGTACCGACCAACACTACAAAGAAGAAGCGCCGCCGAGCCATTTGCTCGGCGGCGTTTTCGTTTGGATCTGTCTTTACGCCGCGACCAGGCTCCAACTCCAGAAGAAAATCCTTGACTTTGGGTCGTGCCATTGACTTCTAGATATAGGGGCCTCTCTCGCCTCGGCGATGATGTCCGCGCTTTCAATCGCAATGTCCCCGCTCGGAGATGACCATGTCCCGCATTTCAACTCACTTGCCCCCGCGTACGGACACCATGTACCCGGTTTCAGGCACGCTGCCCCCGCTTTGGCGAGCGTGTACCCCGTTCGAAGCGACCATGCCCTCGTCATCAGTGCCGTCATACCCGGTGATGAGGAGGGTCGTACCTCGTTTCAGGGCAGATGTACCTCCTTTGAGCTCACGAGTCTCGCCGTTCAGGAAGCCTGTACCTCGCCGCGAGCCGCCATGTCCTCGCAAACACATAGCGCGTCCCCGCTCACAATAGCCGTGCCCCAGGAAAAAGATGACATGTCCCCGTTCCGACATCTCCTTTCGCGCGCTCGGCAGGAATTGCCGCTTGCAAAAGCCATGTGGATAACTGGTGAAGAAAGTAGAGGGGTCACTCATCCCCATTTCTGCAAGACGTGCAAACAACGGTCCACGCGAAAGGCGCGCACGTGGACTCGCATCATCCATTCGCGCCCAAAACCCTTGTTGGAGGAACACACCCATGCAGTACAACCAGCAGCGCCAGTTCGATGCCCTCACCCGCTCCGAGGCTGTCCTCGATGCGAACGTCGATGTCATCGGCGCCCTCGCCACGTCGGCAGGGCGGCAACAGCTTCACAATGCGGTCACCGCGCTCAGCGCGTTGACCAACGAGCAGGGAAGTGCCAATCTGTTCATGCTCGGCCACCGCACGCGCGAGCGCGCCATCTCGGCCGAGCTCGTGACGCAGCACATGCGTCCCATCGCGCACTTTGCGCGCGTGAAGCTGCGAGGCGTGCCCGACATCGCGGCCATTGGCCGTTCCACGAAACGGCTCACGGGCCACAAGCTCGTGAACGCTGCCCGCGCGATGGCAACGGCAGCGGCACCGCACCGCGACGCTCTCACGCAGGGAGGATTTCCGCCGGATGCGATCGACCAGCTCGGCGCCTCCGCCGACGCGCTCTTGCGTGCCTTGACCGACCACGCAAACATGAAGGTCGCGCGGGTCGGATCGACGAAGGGCATCGAAGAGCAGTTGAAGCTCGGCAGGGAGGCGGTCGAGATGCTGCACGCCGTCATCAGCCGGCAGTATGCGGGTGATGAAGCCTTCCTCGCGCGGTGGAACGCTGCCCGTCGCGTGACATCGAAACCCGGCCTGGCGCGTGGTGCGGCCGCGAAGAAGTTGGTCGAGGCAAAGGCGACTGACGTCCAGCCGGTGCAGGCGGCTGCCTAAGGACTGAGCTCGCCGTCAGGGGTCATGGGTGCTCTCGCAAGTCTGGAGAGCACCCATGCACTCCGGTACCCTTTCAAGAAGTCCTGGGAGCCCAATCGCGTTGGGAAGTACAGGAAAGGGTCAACGCTGAGCCGATTCGCCGAGGATTCTCGCGTTTGAAGTATCACGAACCTCGACCATCATTCCTCACAATCAGGGTCCAGATGCATAACAGACGTGTACCATTGGCCGCAGTCGCGCTCCTGCTCGTGTCTTGGCAGGCCTCTCCGGTGGGTGCCCAAGTGGCGGGCATGGCACGAGTGGGAGCGTTCGCAATCGCGCCGCTCGCGGGCGCCGGTGGACCGATCAGTGCGCCTGCCAGCTCGCCACTCATGGTGTTGCCAGGAGCGCACCGGGACTCGTCTGGCGAGCGTTCGAACGTCAAGCGCCGCGTAGTGCTCGGCGCGGTGATCGGAATCGCCGCCACGGTAGCGCTCGCGTCCTTCGCGGTTCAGCGATACGCCGCGCACAGCGCGCAGAGCGACTGCCAAGAGTGCGTGATCACCACTATTGTGGCGGTGCCTGTGGTAGGCCTGGGAGGCCTACTCGGCGGCTACCTCGGGTGGCGCAGTGCTGATCATCCGCATCCGACGACGCAGAACTGATCTGGAACCCGCATGGCTTCGGCCATCCCAGCGCGATTGTGATGACGCTCGTGACAGTCGGCAGTGGTAGCGTCCGTCATGGCCACTTGCCCATTCAATCCGGAGCCGAGCACATTATGTCCATGCCCGCTTATCTCGCCCCTCGGCGGTGGACCGAAGAAGAGTTCTACTCGGCCCGCGACGCAGCTCCCGCGAGTGAGCGCTGGGAGCTCGTCGACGGCGAGGTTCTGGTGACACCCGGTGCGAATTGGGGCCATCAGGATATCGTCGTCCAGCTCCTCGTACTCCTGGCTCCGTACGTTCGCCAGCACTCGCTCGGAGTGTTGCTCACGGCGCCTTGCGATGTGCGCTTCGAGCCGGGACTCGTGGTGCAGCCGGACATCAGCGTCGTGCCGGCGGGCCACCTGCGCGCGAAGAGTGACACCGTGACGAAGCTCACCCTCGCCGTCGAAGTCATCTCTCCGTCGTCAGCGCGATTCGATCGGGTGATCAAACGGCCGCGCTATCAGCAGCATGGTGTTTCGGAGTACTGGATCGTCGATGTTGAATCCCGGATCATTGAGCGGTGGCAACCGGACGACGCTCGTCCTGCGATCATCGCTGATCGCCTGACCTGGCACCCCGCGAAGGCGACCGAACCGTTCGTGCTTGATGTTGCGGCGCTCTTCGGCGATGCGTCACCGACAGACGGTGATTTGTCGTCCTGAGCGTTACCGCTCAATCGCCAACACCGCCGCGAGCTGAAGCACCGGAATCGCGACGACAATGGCTGGCGCCGCCGAGGAAGGGTGGCTGAGGGCAAGCGCGCCAGCCGCAGCGATCCCTGTGGACGCCAGCACCGCTAGGGCGAGGTTACCTCGGCCGTGCGAGCCGAGATGCGCTCCGACCGCCACGCCGATGGCCTCGCCCACCGCAGCGCCGACGGGGGCCGCGGGCAGACTGCAGTCTTCGCCAGAGCACGTGCCGGTATGCGCCAACGCGATGCCGGCAAGCATTCCACCAAAGACGCCAGCGGTGCCGCCGGCAACGGCCCCACCGACACCACCCCAAGTGAGGAGCGGACCCTTCGTTGCTTCGACTTGCGTGAACTGGCCCGTGATGGCGTCCGTCGACACCGCGCGCCCGACCGCGGCGACAGGTTCGAAGCGCTGGGCGAACGATGTATGAACCGCGACCAGCAGCAGCATCGTGGCGGCGCTGAGTCGAGTGAAGGTGCGGCGAATTGGCATTGCGATCTCCATGTGGCGTGAATCCTTCTACATGGAACGCGCAGGAATCGCCCAAATAGGCTCAACTTCGCCTGGCTAGCTCAACAGGCCTCCGTGTCTGTCATCCCGCACGAGCGAAGCTCGTGTCGGGAGATACTGTACGGGTGGCAAGGCCGGCCACTGAGAGACTCACGCTATCTCCCGACACTCGCTAGCGCTCGTGCGGGATGACGAAAGGTCAGCCCTCGTGTGACGTCGCCCCGCACCCAGCGGTCCGCCTATGTGATGAAACATTTGCATCGATTGTCCTCGGCCGTGCTCAGCGGTTTAGTGATCGTCGCCGCGCCCAGTGCTTTACATGCGCAGGATTCCCTGCGAGTGCTGCGAGTCCAGCCAACGTCGCCCGCGCCGCCCACCGCTCCGCTCGTCATCCTCTTCGATCATCCCGTCGCGCCAAAGCTTGACGCGTCAATTGATCCAGCGCGCGTCCTGAAAATCACTCCGTCCTCGGCCGCGCACATCTTCTGGCGCGACCCCAGTACGATCGTCGCGGAGTTCGACTCCCCATGGCCCGCCGGCTCGACGTATGACGTGACCATCGACCCGAAGCTCCGGAGTACATCGCGCGCGCCGCTCGCGCGGACGGCACCGTCGCACATCCAGGTGGAGATGCCGCGCGCACTCGCACTCTTGGGGAGCATGACCGACGCCGGCACCGACACAACGCTTCGGCCCGCCGTCGTGTATTCAGGACGCTTTGATCTTGCGGCGCTCGCCGGCCACGCGTGGTTCGTGCCGCGCGCGGCATGCGGACGCACGGACTCCGTGGCCATGACGCCGACGTCCATGCGAGCAATCGATTCGCATGACGCCTATCAGTTGCGCGAAGCCGGAGGATATGAGCGCAATCACCGCACAGACTCCGAGCGTCGCGTGGTGGAGTTGCGTGTCGAAGGCGCGACGCCTCGTGGCTGCCGAGGCGAACTGCACGTGCCGCTCATCGTTGGCGGTACCAAGCCACTTCGCGTTGACGCGGCCGTGCGTCTCGCCTTTCGGCTCGACTCCATTGGGTGCGCGCCGACAGCATGCGAGCGCGGGCCCATCGTCCTGAAATTCGCCAACGCCGTCTCGGCGGCCGACGTCCGCGCGAATGTGTTCATAAATGGAAAGCCCGCGCGATACCAGGTGGGCTACGCGCGAGGTGATATCGTGCTCCTTGACTCGGTGCAGCCGAAGCAAAGTGTCACGGTCACGGTGAGTGCGGACCTCAAGAGCTCAGTCGGCGAGCGTCTCGGGCGCGATACGACCGCTGTCCTCATCGGACGTCCGTTCTCGCCCGCGGTGGGCTTTGTCGCCGGCGTCCTCGCCGTGCCGCGCGATGAGCCAACGATCCTCCGCGTGCGGCACGTGAACACCGATTCCATTGTCGTGATCATCGCGCGGGTGCCAGAGAAGCGTCGATTGATGGCGCTCACACATGTCGCGAATGAAGAGTACTACAGGTATGGGAATCCACAGTGGCGTGAGCTGGCGGGAGACTCCGTCACACGCGTGCTCGCGACGCCGGCGCCGCGCGACAGCGAAGTGATCGCGAACGTGCCACTGTCGATGGTGCCGGCTGCATGGCGCGACGACCCATTGCTGCTCGTCCGCGCACGTCCGTTCCATCGACCGATGGTGACCGACTGGACGAAGGATTCGGTCGTGCTGATCAAGACATCGTTGCCGCGCTTTGTCGTCCTGGCGCGATCCAACATCGCAGCCCACGCCATGGCGTCAACCGGCAAGGCCGACGTCTGGGTCACGTCACTGCGCGACGGGCGCGCGTTGGCCGGCGCAAGCATCCAGCTGTTCGATGATACGCTCGTGCTGGCAACAGGAGTGACTGACTCGCTTGGACGCGCGCGACTGAACAAGTGGATGCCGCGCGCCTACTACCCGCGCCAATTGCTCCTCGAGGCGACGCGCGGCCCCGATCGCACGTTGCTCGCGGTTGCGTCGAGCGCGATGCAGGAGACCGCGACAAGCGACGACTCCGTGGCGCGTCAGTGGTGGACGGCGACGTCACCATCGCGCATCGGACTTCGCTCGCTGCATGGGAGCGCGTTCACGGACCGCGGCATCTATCGGCCTGGTGAACGTGTATTCCTCAGCGGCGCGATCCGGACATTCATGCCCGACGAGGGCTATCGCGTCCCGACCACCGACTCTGCGCGGTTCACGGTCTGGCACCGTCGCGGCTATGAGGCGATGGAACGCGTGTGGTCGCATGTGGGGCGCCTGAGTGACTTCGGCACACTCACCGACAGCTTCACCACGGCGCGCACCGCACCACTCGGCACATACCTCACGACATTGGCACTCCGCGGTGAGGGTGATTGGCGCACCGCCGCGACCACGGAATTCCGCGTCGAGGAATATCGCGCGCCGGAATTTGCGGTTCACTTGACAGGCGATACCGCTGCCCTCGTGTTTGGCGGTGATTCCGTCGACGTACGCGTCGACGCGCGATACCTCTTCGGCTTGGCAATGGCCGGCGGCGAGGTCTCGTGGTGGACGGATGTGCGCGAACGGGAGCCGTGGGAGCTGAAGATCCCTGGTCTCGAGAAATACACCGTGGGTCGAGCCAGTTGGAGACTGGACGACGAGCACGTGGGCCGCGAGTCACCACAGCCAGGCACTGCCGTACTTGGCATCGACGGCACCGTGCGTCTCAAGATTCCAACGGCCCTGATGAAGCGGCCGGGCACACTTACGATCAATGCAAGCGTTGCCGACAAGAACCGGCAGACAGTTTCGGCGCCCGCCATTTCGGTTGGCGTCCAGGCTGCGAACGCATATCTCGGCATGCGCACGCGTGAATCACGCTGGGTATGGCGCACGGGAGACAGCGTTCACGTCGAGCTCCTGGTGGCGCGCTCCGATGGCACGCTCATCAGCGGTTCAACGGTCACCGTGGTTGCGCAGCGTTCGCAATGGATGAACGGCGCCTGGGTGCGCGATACGGTGTGGACAACGACGGCGACATCCGCAGCGGCGCCGGTGACAGTCACGTTCGCACCGCAGACCGGCGGCAACTACGAATTGATCGGCAGCGTCACCGACGAGCGCGGACGGCGAGCCCAGACCGGACTCGATGTCTGGGTCACGGGCGAGAACCCGTGGTGGGCGACAACGAATCCGCGCATCATCACGATCCGTGGTGAACAGAAGCGATATGCGCCTGGCGACACCGCGACGCTCCTCGTGGAATCGCCGGCCGAGCAGCGCGCGTGGGTCAGCGTGCGCGATCAGGGGTTGGCGGCGGAGCAGATGGTCGCCTTGCACCGAGGCATCACCGAGGTCCGTGTGCCGGTGCCGCTCAACACCGCCGCGTCCGTCGCCGTGCATCTCCTCGCAGTGCGTCCCTTTGGCATCGGGGCAGGCGACGACAGCGCCGGCATCTACTATCGCACCGGAGCAATTACGCTGGCCGTGGATACCGCGCGCCGGTCGCTGACTGTTGCCGTCAGCACAGATCGTACGCGGTATCGGCCGCGTGATACTGTGCGCGTGGAACTTGCCGTCGCGGACATCGCACATCGCGGGCGCGCAAGTGAGCTCACGGTCTGGGCCGTGGATGAAGGCGTGATCATGCTCACTGCCTACACTCGGCCTGCGATGCTCGGCATGCTGCTCTCGAACGCCGGCGACAATGCGTGGTTCGGATCCACCTTGCTCGCGCGATTTCTTTCCACGCCACCGCAAACATCGCTCGTCTCATTGACAGAGGGCTGGATGTTCGGTGCGGGGAACGGCTCAATTCAGCTGCGAGGCATGTAGTCCTCGGTATCGAGGCTAGAGCAAGCCGTGGCGACGGCTGCACCCACGGCGGATATCGCTTCGGTGAGAACCATGTTCTCGACGACACCGTTCTTTTCCGGGCACGTCCGAACCGACAGCCTCGGTCACGCCGCCACGACATTCACGTTGCCCGATAACGTGAGCGCGTTTCGGATCTTTGCGGCTGCCGTTGGCACGGGCCTGGCTGCCGGAAGTGGAGATACGAGCGTCATCAGCACGAGGGACATGGTCGTGCGCGCGGCATTGCCTCGCGTCGTGCGGGTGGGCGACGAATTGTTCGCCGGCGCCGTGCTCACCAAGGAGAGCACGGGTCGTGTGCCGGTGTCCTTGAGTGTGATGGCACGAAACGCCACCGTGACTGGATCGCAAACGCTCCGCGACACGCTTGACGGACAGCGCGCGCGGGAGATCCGCTTTCCCATGCGAATCACGGGTGGCGACACGGCGACGTTCGTCTTTAGAGGCACGACGCTGTCGGGAGAGAAGATGTCGGACGCTGTCGAGGCGCGATTGGCGATCAGTCCACCGGGCCGAGCGCGCGCGCATGTGGCCACTGGCATGGTGGAACAAGTTGGCGACGTCCGGCTCGAAATGCCGGAGGGAACCGATACGGCACGCTCGCGTGTGTCACTGCAGCTTGGCGTCTCCGCCCTGCCGCTCGTGCGCCAGTTCAGTGAGGCGCTGCGCGTCTATCCGTACTACTGCACCGAGCAGGTCTCGAGTGCCGGGCGCGGCCTGCTCGCTCGTATCGCGCTCGATCGAGCCATCAATGACAGCGCTGTCATTTCGCCGAAGGATCGCGCACAACTGGAGCTTGCCGTCGCGACGCTCACGGGCCGGCAGCGCGAGGATGGTGGTTTCGGTTACTGGACGCTCGCAACGTGGACGTCGCCCTGGCTCACGGTCTACGCGCTTGAATTCCTCATGGGCGCACGCGACGTGGGCATCGACGTGCCCGAGAGTGTGATCGCGCGTGCTCGTGTGTACGCCGCGGCCACTCGTACGCAACACCGCCAGATGCGCACGGATCCAGAGTTCGCGTGGCGCGACTCGCTCACGTGGCCGCACGACGCGCTGGCGGCGGCCGGCTTGCTGCGTCGCATCGGACTCCCGGATACGACGCTCGAACGCCAGGTGTGGGACTTGAGGGAACGGCTCGGTTTCGAGGATCGCCTGTCGCTGGCAAACCTGTCCGCCGCCATCGGTGATTCTGCGCGCGCGTTGCGTCTTCTCGACGCCGCGTGGAAGAGCGCACACCTCGAAGGCCGCCGGGTTGTCCTCGATGACTCCGCAGCCTCGCGAAGCTGGCTCTTTCGCTCCACGTCACGCCCCGTCGCACTCCTGCTCGGCGCCACCGCACGCCTGCAACCGCGACACCCGCTCCTGGGCGCACTCTTCGAGTCACTCGTCCAGTCGGGCCATAGCGAGTCGTCGCGCTGGTGGAATACGC